>NZ_JBHUQE010000070.1:0-715 GCF_042687825.1 Sedimentitalea sediminis
TCAGCCAAAGAACTGCGCGCCGTTTGCGCTGATCGTCGAGCCGTTGATGAACCCGGCGTCATCCGAGGCCAGGAAGGTGACGCAGCGGGCGATTTCCTCGGGTTCGCCCAGGCGTCCGACGGGGATTTGCGGCAGGATCGCGTCGTTCAGCACCTTTTCCGGGATCGCCTTGACCATCTCGGTCGCGATATAGCCCGGGCACACGGCGTTGGCGGTGATGCCGGCGCGCGCGCCTTCCTGCGCCAGGCTGCGCACGATGCCGATATCGCCGGCCTTGGTCGCGGCATAGTTCACCTGGGCGAACTGGCCCTTCTGGCCGTTGACCGAGCTGATCACGATCACCCGGCCGAACTTGCGCTCGCGCATGCCGGACCAGACCGGGTGCACGGTGTTGAACACGCCGGTGAGGTTGGTGTCGATCACCTGCTGCCACTTTTCCGGAGTCATCTTGTGGAACGGTGCGTCGCGGGTGATGCCGGCATTGGCGACAACGATGTCCACCGGGCCCAGATCCGCCTCGACCTGGGCGATGCCGGCCTTGCTCTCCTCGTAATCGGCAACGTTCCACTTGTAGGTCTTGATGCCGGTTTCCTCGGTGAACTTGGCGGCGGCTTCGTCATTGCCGGCATAGGTGGCCGCGACGCTGTAGCCTTCGGCCTGCAACGCTTTCGAAATGGCTTCGCCGATACCGCGGCTGCCGCCGGTGACCAGTGCT
>NZ_JBHUQE010000071.1:0-666 GCF_042687825.1 Sedimentitalea sediminis
ACCGATTTGTGCAACAAGGCCCACTTCCACCAAGGTTCTGCACCTTCTTCTGCTACGTCCTTGCTAACTCCTGCCAATCCCCTGGCCAGATCCCCAAAACGGGCAAGCGCGGTTCTGGGTTTGCTCACCTCTTTCGCCAGCGCTCCTAGAATGTCGAAGACTTTTTCTTTCTTGGATACCTGTGCTGAAGATTTCTCAACGGCCGTTCTAATCTTCTCGATTAGGGCATGTATCTTGTTTTTTTGATCTTCCGTAAATCCAACAGAGTTAAGCTTGGAGCGACGCGAACCGTGTATCCGCATTTGGATAATCACATTGTCAACATCGCGGAAGAACAGCCAAAACGTTTCGCCAAACCCGCGGGAGTTATGCTGAGCGGCGGAATAATTATTTAATGCTTCCACATTCAAAGCCTTAGCTGCCGCTAGTGTCTTGTTCATATAGTCGGCGGCTTCAAACTCCCAGTTTCCGCTCTGGTCCTCTGTCGCACTCTGGTATTCAGAACGAAACTCAGCTTCTAACTTCATAAACGCTAAGTTGTCGTCGTCAGGAAGATCGGGGAAATCCTCATCCATCGCGTACCGCTCACATGTTTATTCAGCAAACTGAGTTGACCACACGAACCGCTATTTTGGAAGAGCTACTAGCTCAATCACTCGCCACGCA
>NZ_JBHUQE010000072.1:0-626 GCF_042687825.1 Sedimentitalea sediminis
ATCAATACTGCCGGTTTGGTCATGAATTCGCTCCCATATTGTTTGGCCAGAGCCGGCCTTGCCGGTGCGCTGGGGCCTTGCGGAAGCGTGTGTCGCCCCGCCGGCAGTCGCGGCACGATGCAGCTCTCAAGCCTTTTGTCTTACGCGCCGCGGATGTCGCTGAGGACCTTGTCGACCTGGCCCTTGACCGCCTCAAAGGCGCGCTGGTTGGCTTCGCGTGTGGCTTCGGACAGTTCGGTCATGATGCGCAGCGCCCGTTCCACGGATTGCTGATAGACTTCCTGAGCATCCTGGGTATTGCCCGATTTCAACTGCTCGGCGGCCTCTGCGGTGACGTCCTGAAAAATCTGCATCTGCTTTTCCAGAAGATCGCGATACGAAGCGGCGGCCTCTTGGTTGGCCTTGGCCATGGCTTCGAAATTGCCCTGGGCCTTCTTGATGGTCTCCTGCGGGTCGAATGGACCGCTGGTCGCGCCGAATTGCTCCATCATCGCCTTGGGGTCGAACATCTTGGAGATATTCGCGGGATCGAACATTTTCATGTATTCGCTGAAATCCGGGAATTTCTTGTCTGCCATTGGTTCATTTCCTTCATGTTGGGTCAAAATCGCCCGCGGCGCGTTTTG
>NZ_JBHUQE010000073.1:0-551 GCF_042687825.1 Sedimentitalea sediminis
CCGATTTGTGCAACAAGGCCCAGTGACGATGTAGAGCGGCACGGCAATCAGGGCGGTTTCGGCCAGGTCTACGGACAAGCCTTCGGCGGCAAGTGCGGCGTTGATCGTGGTCGCGGGTGAAGCGATGCCCACAGCTAGGCAGGCGGGCACGTCCCACCGGCTTTCCGGCACATGGTGAAGGACATTCCGCAGGCGCTCGGAAACGGCTGGCAGGGCCGCACAGGACCAGCCTAGGCGCTGATCCATCACCGGGGCCGCTAAGGCCACAGTGGACACGCACAGGGGCAACTGACGCTCCCCTAGCCCGCTCCAATCGGGATAGACCGCAAAGGCGGGGTCAACAGGCCACAGGCACGCATAGGGCGGCACCTGCACATAGCCGTGCATCGGCGCGGGCCGCTTCGCCGGGCTACTGTCCGCAATCCATGCGACCAGCTTTGCCATGTCGGTCGCGGCGGTCATTAGACTTCGACGCGGCTTGCCTGCGCCGCTTCAACGACTTCGTGCGAATAGTAGGACGAATGCACGTCGGCGATCCTGTGCCAAAGAAG
>NZ_JBHUQE010000008.1:0-150372 GCF_042687825.1 Sedimentitalea sediminis
CCACGTGACAGCCGTCCACATAAAAAAACCCCCGCGCCGGGGCGCGGGGGTTTGGTTATGAGATCAGGCGGCTGGTCAGCCGACCTTCTTGCCCTTGATCGGCGCCCAGATCCGCTTGTTGGTCAGATACAGCAGGACCGACAGGATCGTCAGAAACAGAACGCCGACGAAACCGGCCTGTTTGCGCGCCATCATCTTGGGCTCGGCGGCCCACATCAGAAAGGCGGACACGTCCTGCGCCATGTGATGCATGGTGTTGGGATGACCGTCGGCGAACTCGACCTGCTCGTCGAACAGCGGCGGGGCCATCGAGATCCAGCCCCCCGGGAATGCCGTGTTCTCGTAGAGGATCGCGCCGGCCTCCTCCTTTTCCTCACCGGTATACCCGGTCAGCAGCGAGGCGATGTATTCGGCACCACCCATGCCTTTGAACAATTGGTTCATGCCCAGGCCATAGGGGCCGTGGAATCCGGCACGGGCCTTGGCCATCATGGTCAGATCCGGGGCACCCGCGGCATCATTGGCCGGAAAGTGATCGACCGGTGTGGCCGGACGGTAATCGTCCAGCTCGGCGTCGAACACCTCGAAATTCTCGGCCGCATAGGCGCGCACCTGATCCGCCGGGATCTGCGGTCCGCCCTCGTCCGAGAGGGTCCGCAAAGGCACGTATTTCAGCCCGTGGCAGGCCGAGCATACCTCGGTATAGATCTGCAGGCCGCGCTGCAGCTGATTGCGGTCATAGGTGCCAAAGGGGCCCTCGAACGAGAAGGCGAAATCCTCGATATGCTGCTCGCCGCCGCCTGCCGCCAATGTGGCAGCAGGGGTCAGAGCCAGGGCAAAGGCGGCACCGATTGCAAGTTTCTTGAACATCTGTCCCGATCCTTCTCTTATTCGGCGGGTGCTGCGCTGGCATCGCTGCCGGCCTCAGCCTTCTTGCCATAATGCGCCTCGAAATCCTCTTCGATGGTCGCGGGCTGCGGGTCGGGTTTCTCGATGATGCCCAGCAGCGGCAGGATCACCAGGAAATAGGCGAACCAATAGGCCGAGGCGATCAGCGCAAAGCTGGCATAGGGCTCTTCGGCGGGCATGGCCCCCAGCCACATCAGGGCGACAAAGTCGATGACCAGCAGCCAGAACCACCATTTGAACATCGGACGATACCGGCCCGAACGCACGCTGGACGTGTCCAGCCACGGCACCAGCGCCATCACAGCGATCGCACCGAACATCGCGATCACACCAAAGAACTTGGCATCCACGATACCGCCGGTCACGAACGAGGCGATCTGCACGACCCAGACCTCGGAGGTGAAGGCCCGCAGGATGGCGTAGAAGGGCAGGTAGTACCATTCCGGCACGATATGTGCAGGCGTCACCAGCGCATTGGCTTCGATATAGTTGTCCGGGTGGCCCAGATAGTTCGGCATAAAGCCGACCACGGCCCAGAACACAGCCATGATCACGGCCAGCGCAAACAGGTCCTTGATCACGAAATAGGGCCAGAACGGAACCGTGTCCTTTTCGGCCTCGGCCTTGCTGCCACGACGGACTTCGACGCCGGTCGGGTTGTTGTTGCCGGTGGTGTGGAAGGCCCAGATATGCACGGCGACCAGCGCGGCAATCACGAAGGGCAGCAGATAGTGCAGGCTGAAGAAACGGTTCAGCGTGGCGTTGTCCACAGCAGGTCCGCCCAGCAGCCAGGTCTGCAGACCTTCGCCGATGAACGGAATGGCGCCGAACAGGCCGGTGATCACGGTGGCGCCCCAGAAGGACATCTGACCCCAGGGCAGAACGTAGCCCAGGAAGCCGGTCGCCATCATCGCCAGATAGATCAGCATGCCGACGATCCAGGTGATCTCGCGCGGGGCCTTGTAGGACCCGTAGTAGAGACCGCGGAAGATGTGGATATAGACCGCCACAAAGAACAGCGAGGCACCGTTCGCGTGCAGATAGCGCAGCATATAGCCGCCATTCACGTTGCGCATGATGTGTTCGATACTGGCAAAGGCCATGTCGACATGCGGTGTGTAATGCATCACCAGGATGATACCGGTGACGATCTGCAACACCAGGCAGAAGGTCAGGATGATGCCCCAGATCCACATCCAGTTCAGGTTCTTGGGCGTGGGGATCATGATCGTGTCATACAGCAGCCCGACAATCGGAAGACGGCTGTGCAGCCATTTTTCGATACCGGTCTTGGGTTCGTAATGATCGTGCGGAATTCCGGCCATTGATTGCTTCCCTATCCCAGTTTGATCGTGGTTTCGTCGACGAACTCGGCGACCGGAATCGGCAGGTTCTCGGGGGCCGGACCCTTGCGGATGCGTCCGGAGGTATCATAGTGCGACCCGTGGCACGGGCAAAACCAGCCGTGGAAATCGCCAGCGCCATCGCCCAGCGGCACACAGCCCAGATGGGTGCAGACGCCCATCATGACCAGCCATTCACCGGCCTCGTCCATGGTGCGGTTCTCATCCGAAGCGTCCAGACCCGGCTTGTTGACATTGCGGTCCAGCGGATCGGGCAGTTCCGAAACGTCAACCGCGCGCGCCATTTCGATCTCTTCTTCCGTGCGGCGGCGGATGAACACCGGCTTGCCCAGGAATTTGACGCTGATCTGGGTGCCGATTTCGACACCGCTGACATCGACGCGGATCGAGGACAAGGCCTGAACGTCCGCCGACGGGTTCATCTGATTGACCAGCGGCCAGATGGCGGCCCCTGCGGTTACGGCTCCGGCGCCAGCGGTGGCGTAATAGAGGAAATCTCTCCGGGTGCCTTCGTGATCTTCTGCGTGCGACACGAGGTTTACTCCAATTCCTGCGCCCGCGAGCGGGCAAACATGCATAAGGGCCGCAGTAATGGGCGGCATCTCAGGGCGGTATTACCGGTGTCGTTTGGGTTCGTCCAGCGGTCATAGCCGCGCAGGAGGCCGCAACCGCGCGGTTGTGTCGCTACAGCGTCGGTTTAATCGGGGTTCCGGCGTTCCCAGATGCAGGGGATTGCCCGAAATTTCGTTCGGATCACACCTGAACGGGCCGTGTCGCCTGCATCGACGGGCGCGATTCGAAGGTGGCGAACCAGTCCGCCAGCGCCGGGTTGTCGCGGCGCCAGTTGCGCGCGTCATGACGAAAATCGACATAGCCCAAGGCGCAGGCGACGGCGATCTGCCCCATATCGAGCGGCCCTGCCAGATGGCTCATCCAGCGCGCGTTCAGCGCCGTGATCGCGCGCGCAGCCTTGGCCCATTGCGCTTCGATCCAGGCGGGCGACCGTTCGGCCTCGGGGCGCAGGCGCACCTCGTAGGCCATCGCCACCGCCGCCTCCATGAGGCCATCGGCGGTGGCCTCCAGCGTCAGGGTCTGCCAGCGCTGCGCACCGCCCGGATAGAGCGCGCCGCCGAAACGGTCGTTAAGATAGGCGCAGATCACCCGGCTGTCATACAGTGTCGGACCGTCGGTGCGCGCCAGTGCCGGGATCTTGCCCAGCGGATTGGCCGCGATCAGGCGATCCGACGAGTCCAGCGCGGTCGTGACCACCGTCTCGACCTCGACCTGGTCGGTCCGGTCCAGTTCGTGCAACAGAACCGAAACCTTGCGGACAAAGGGCGAAAGCGGTGAATGATAAAGCTTCATGGGACCGTCCTGTGCTGTGGCGGGCCGAGCCTAGCACGGGTGTCAGCCCTGTCCACCGGCCCCGCGCATCAGTGCCGCCAGCATCCCGGTTTCGGCCCCGATACCATAGGCGTCCATGTGATCCGCCGCGTTCAGACGCGCCGGGTCGGGTTTGTTCTGGCTCAGCTTCCAGGTGCCGTCCACATCCGTGATCCGCAACCGGCAGGGCACGATCTGGCGCATCATGCGCTCCAGCGTGCCGGCCTCCATCTTGGCGGTGCTCCAGATCGGTTTCGGCAGCAGCCGTTCCTCCATCAGCGCCGACTGCCGGTCCAGCAGGGCGCGCAATTCTTTTTGGGGCCGCAGTTCCAGCAGGCCGGTCAGATGCACGGCGACATAGTTCCAGGTCGGCACCTGATCGGCAATGTCATACCAGTCGGGCGAAACATAGGCATCCGGCCCCGAAACCGCGATCCGCGCGGCCTGCGGCGTCTTCAGCGCGCGGGCGATCGGGTTGCTGCGCAGCAGATGCAGGTCGGCCACGTCGTCCTGCAGCAGGAACGGCACATGCGCCATCAGCGGCGCCCCACCGGCGCTGATGGCCAACAGCCCAAAGGCGCGCTCGCGGGCAAAGGCCAGGTTCCTTTGCCTGTCCGCCGTGCGATATGCCGGGTTGGGGTGCATGTCCGTCCTCTTTTGCCTGCCCCGCTCTTGCAGAACTGCCGCGCGCTTGGCAAGCCCGCCGGCCGCGTCAGCCCAGATAGGCGCGCAGCGCCGGCGGCGGGTTGTCCAGCAATTCGGCCGTCGCGGCGGGCGGATGCGCGGTGCCGCCTTCGACCAGGATGACCTGATCGGCGATCCGCCGGGCGTCCTGCGGATCGTGGCTGACCATCATCAGCGTGGCGCCGGTCTCGCGCACCAAGGCGGCGACCAGATCCAGCATCTCGGCCTTGAGGGCGGGACCAAGCGCGGCAAAAGGTTCGTCCAGCAACAGCAGCGGCCGCGCCTGCACCAGCACCCGCGCCAGCGCCGCGCGGCTCTGCTGGCCGCCGGACAATGCCGCCGGTTTACGCCCCTCCAGCCCGTCCAGTCCGACCCGCGCGATGGCACGCGCGACCTCGGCTTTCTGCGCCGCGCTCAGCCGCAGATCGGGATCGGCGCCCAGACCGACATTCTGCGCCACCGTCAGATGCGGAAACAGGTTGCCGTCCTGAAACAGCATCGCCACGGGCCGGGCGCCGGGCGCGGCATCGGTCAGGTCACGGCCCTGCCACATCAGGCGCCCCGCAACAATCGGGTGAAATCCGGCAATCGCCCCGATCAGCGTCGATTTGCCGGCGCCCGACGGGCCGATCACCGCGATCCTGCTGCCCGGCGGCAGGGTAAAATCGGCCCCCAGCCGGAACCCGCCATTGTCGATCACCGCGCGATCAAGCTTCAGCATGCCAGCGCCCTCCCCGGTCGAAAATCCAGAACAGCAGCATCGACAGCAGCAACAGCACCAGGGCCGCCCCCGCCGCCGCCTGCATCTGATAGGCCCCCATCAGCCGATAGACCTGCAGGGGCAGCGTCGCGCGCTGCGGATCGGCAAACAGCGCGATCACCCCGAGATCGCCCATCGACAGCGCCGCCGACAGCCCGGCTGCAAAGCCGATCTGCGCCCGCATGCGCGGCAGCAATACCCGGCGCAGAAACGGCCGCCCGGCCATGCCCAGCGTCAGCGCCAGCGGGCCGTGGCGGGCGATCACCTGCCGCGCCCGGGGCACCAGGATGCGCAGGGCGAAGGGCAGCGCCATGGTGGCGTTGACCAGCGCCGTCACCGGCAGCGCCAGCGCAAAAGGATCGGCGACGGGGTGGATCACCACGAACAGCCCGGTGCCGATCACCAGGGGCGAGGCCGCCAGCCCCAAGAGCCCGGCCAGTTCGACGCCCTGCCCGCGCCCCAGCGCCACCGCGACCGCCATCGGCAGCGCCAGCGCCAGGGTCAGCGCGGTGCTGATCGCGGCCACGACCAGCGAATTCAGCGCCGCCATGACCACCGAAACAGGCAACAGCAGCAGCCCCGGCAGCCCCGCCAGGACGATGGCCGCCAGCGGCAAAAGCAGAAACAGCGCGGCCAGGACGATGAACCCGGTATCCAGAATTCGGGCCCCGGCAGCGGTGGCATCCCAGCGCTGCACCGGACGGTCCAGCCCGCTGCCGAACCCCTCGGCCGGTGCGGTCCGCAGCGCAATCCACGCCGCCAGTCCGGTCATGACGATCTGCACACAGGACAGAAGCGCCGCGCGCCCCAGATCGAAATCAAACCGAAAAGCCTGATAGATCGCCAGTTCGATCGTGGTCGCGCGCGGCCCGCCGCCCAACGTCAGCGCCACCGCGAAACTGGTCAGACAGATGGCAAAGATCACCGCCAGAACACCGGGCACGATACGTCTGAGCATCGGCAGTTCCAGCAGCTGCCACATGGCCCGCGGCCCGGCTCCGAGTTGGGCGGCCAGCCGGAACCGCTCGGCGGGAATTTCCTGCCAGCCTTGCAGGATCAGCCGCGTCGCCAATGGCAGGTTAAAGAACACATGCGCCAGAACCACCCCATGCAGCCCATAGATCTGCACCGGCGGCAGCCCGGCCCAGCCCAGCGCCAGGCTGATCCAGCCATTGCGCCCGAACACCGCCAGCAGGCCCAGCACCGCAACGATCACCGGCAGGATGAACGGCGCGCCCAGCAGGGCGATCAGCACCCGGCGCCCGGCAAAGCGCCGCCGCGCCAGTGCCCGCGCCAATGGCACGGCCAGCGCGACGCTGAACAGGGCGGACAGGCCCGCCTGCAGCACCGTAAAGCGCACCGCCGCCCAATCGGGCGCCCCCAGCCCGCGCCCCGGTTCAGCGCGCAGGAATACCGCCAGCAGCGCGCCCAGGATCAGCACGGCGACCAGGGCCGCCGCGCCGTTGCCGGCGCGGTGCCCTACTGGCTGAGCGCGCCCAGCCATTCCGCCAGGGCCTCGTCCCGCAGCCCGGCGGCCTCGGCCGGCGACGCCAGCAGGGCCTTGTCCGGCTGCACCAGTGTTTCGAACCCGGCGGGCAGACCGGCGGCGGGCGTCACCGCCGGAAACATCCAGTTCGTGGTCGGGATCGCCGACTGGAACGGCTCGGACACGACGAATTGCAGAAAGGCATCCGCCAGATCCGGCTGATCGCTGCCGGCCAGCTTGGCGGCGACTTCGATCTGCAAATAGTGGCCCTCGGAAAACACCGCTGCCGCCTTGCCGGCATCCTCTTCGGCGATCAGGTGATAGGCCGGCGAAGTCGTGTAAGACAGCACCATGTCCGCCTCGCCCTCCAGGAACAGGCCATAGGCTTCGCTCCAGCCCTTGGTGACGGTGACGATATTGTCGGCCAGACCTGCCCAGATTGCCGGGGCCTCGGCGCCATAGGCCGTCTTGACCCACATCAGCAGCCCCAGACCGGGCGTCGACGACCGGGGGTCCTGAATGACGATTTTCGCGTCGCTGTCCGCCAGCGCCCTGAAATCCCCCGGCGCCGCCATGTCCGCATTGTGCACAAAGGCGAAATAGCCCCAGTCATAGGGCACAAAGGTCTCGTCCGACCAGGCCACCGGCAGGCTGTACTCTGCTGTCACACCGCTGGGCGCGAACAACCCGGTTTCCAGCGCCGCCTGGGTCAGGCTGGTGTCCAGCCCCAGCACCACATCGGCCTCGCTGTGCGCGCCTTCGAGTTTCAGCCGCGCCAGAAGGGCCGCGCCATCGCCGGCGGCGACCAGTTTCAGATCGCAGCCGCAGGTCTCTTCGAACGCCTTTTCAATCACCGGTCCGGGTCCCCAGTCGGACACGAAACTGTCATAGGTATAGACGGTCAGCTCGGGTGTTTCGGCGTGGGCCGCCGAGGCACAGAGAACTCCCGCTGCAATGGCAAGATACTTCATGGCATCCTCCTCTTGCGGCGACAGGGCAGGGATGGAGAGATGTCCAGACCTTCCCTACGCCGGTTCTAGCCGGTTCAGGTTCAACGGGTCCGCGTCGCGCGTCTCAGCCGGTTTCGGCCCCCCGAGGTGATCCGTTACCTAGCCCCCGGCCCGGCAAAAGACAAGCGCGCCGGACCTGCGGACCACAGGCCAACTGCACCGGCGACAGCCCGGCGCGCAGGCGCGAAACCGCTTGAGGCACCGGCGTGGCCCGGCTAAGCACTCAGCGCAAAGGAGTTGCCCATGTCGATCAACAGCTTTGGCCACCTGTTCCGAGTCACCACCTGGGGCGAAAGCCACGGGCCGGCCATCGGCGCCACGGTCGATGGCTGCCCGCCGGGCGTTGCCGTGGACGAAGCGATGCTGCAGCACTGGCTGGACAAGCGCAAACCCGGCCAGAACAAATACACCACCCAGCGGCGCGAAGCGGACGCAGTGCGCATCCTGTCGGGCGTATTCGAGGGCCGGACCACCGGCACGCCGGTACAGTTGCTGATCGAGAATACCGACCAGCGGTCCAAGGATTACGGCGATATCAAGGACAAGTTCCGCCCCGGTCACGCCGACATCACCTATTACCAGAAATACGGCAACCGCGACTATCGCGGCGGTGGCCGCTCGTCAGCGCGCGAAACCGCCAGCCGCGTTGCCGCCGGCGGACTGGCCCGGGCGGCGATTCGCGAGATGCTGCCCGATCTGCGGATCACCGGTTACATGGTGCAGATGGGACCGCACCAGATCGACCGCGACCGCTTTGACGCCGCCCAGATCACCGCCAACCCGTTCTGGGTGCCCGATGCCAATGCCGCGATCAAATGGGCCGACTATCTGGACAGCCTGCGCAAATCCGGCAGCTCGGTCGGCGCGGTGATCGAAGTCGTGGCCAGCGGCGTGCCCGCCGGTCTGGGCGCGCCGGTTTATGGCAAGCTGGACACCGATCTGGCGGCGGCGATGATGAGCATCAACGCGGTCAAGGGCGTCGAGATCGGCGAAGGCATGTCGGCGGCGATGCTGACCGGCGAGCTGAATGCCGACGAAATCCGCATGGGGCCGGACGGGCCGGAGTTTTCCAGCAACCATGCCGGCGGCATTCTTGGCGGCATCAGCACCGGTCAGGACGTCGTCGTGCGCTTTGCCGTCAAGCCGACCAGCTCGATCCTGACCACCCGCAAGACCATCACCACATCCGGCGAGGATACCGAGATCGTGACCAAGGGCCGGCACGATCCCTGCGTCGGCATTCGCGCCGTGCCCGTCGGCGAAGCGATGATGGCCTGCGTGATTCTCGACCACCTGCTGCTGCATCGCGGACAGATCGGACAGAACCGCGGCACCATCGGCTGACCGGCCGGTTCCCGCATCGGGGGCATCAACTGAACCCGGCTCTGATTGCGCACGCGCAGGCACCGGTCCCTTCGGCCGCCCCTTGCACCGGCCCCGGCAAAGGCGCAGATGTGGCGTCATGGCGAAACCGTTAACATCGCATCGACCCGGGCTGGCCATCGCGCTGAAACTCAGTGCGGTCTTTCTGTTCACCCTGATGTCGGGGCTGATCAAGGCCACATCGGATGCAGTACCCCCCGGCGAAGCGGTGTTCTTTCGCTCGGCCTGCGCGATCCCGGTGATCCTGATCTGGCTGGCCGCCCGCGGTCAGTTGCGGCACGGGCTGCTGACCCGGGATGTCAAAGGACATTTCTGGCGCGGCCTGCTGGGCACCTGCGCCATGGGCATGACATTTGCCGGTCTGGGCCTGCTGCCCCTGCCCGAAGTCACCGCCATCGGCTATGCGGCACCGATCTTTACCGTGCTGCTGGCGGCGCTGATCCTGGGCGAACGCATCCGGCTGGTGCGGATTTCGGCGGTGGCGGTCGGGTTGGTCGGCGTGTTGATCATGCTGTGGCCACGGTTGGGCTCGGGCGACGGACCACAGGACGGCGCGCAACTGGGCGCCCTGCTGATACTGTCGGCGACGCTGGCCCGGGCGCTTGTGCAGATCCATGTGCGCCGCCTGGTGCAAACCGAACATACCGCCGCCATCGTGTTCTATTTCTCGGCCACGGCGTCCCTGATCTCGCTGCTGACCATGCCTCTGGGATGGGCCCTGCCCGGCCCCGGCACCCTCGCGCTGCTGGTCGCCGCCGGGGTGATCGGCGGCATGGCGCAGATTCTGGTTACCTCATCATACCGCTTTGGCCCGGCTTCGATGCTGGCACCCTATGAATATGCCTCGATGATCTTTGCCATCGTCATTGGCTATGTCTGGTTCGGCGACCTGCCGACCGGGGTCATGCTGATCGGTGCCGCGCTGGTCATCGCCGGCAATATCCTGGTGATCTGGCGCGAACACCATCTGGGACTGGAACGCGCCCGGACCCGGTCGGTCACCGACCCCAAAAGCTGAGTCTGCCCGCCGGCTGCGGCGCCCTGTCTCGCGACAGGCGGACACCGGAAACGAAAAAAGGCCCCGGACATCCGCCCGGGACCCTGCCGCGAGCCATCGCCCGCGCATTGTTTCGCCCGTTGTCAGGCCGCCTTGCGGCGCCGGCGCAGAGCCGCGAACCCGCCCAGACCGGTCAGCAACAACAGCGCGCTGGCCGGAACCGGAACCACAACCGCATATCTGGTGAGGTTGGACTGCAACTGCACCTGCGTCTCGTTGCCTTCGAAATACCACAGCTCGGCGGCATAGACGCCAGTGGCGCCCGTCCAGGTCATGTTCGTGCTGGTGCCCGGACCCTGCAAACCTTCGGTGGTTCCAGGATTCAACTGCACACCGCCAACGGTCAGACGAAAGCCGTCATCCGAGGTCACGTTGATGATGTCGCCAGTGGTCAGCGACACCGAACCGGTCAGCCGGAACACCGATTCCTGGATATTCGCCGAGTTGGTGCCCACGATCGAACCGGCATCCGCGTTCAGAAAATCCGACAGCGATCCGATGTCCCAATTGGTCCCGGCATCGCCATAGTTGATGGATGTCGAGGTGAACGTGGCCGTCGTGGGATCGGCACCACCGTTGACCTGATTGATGGCCTGGGTCACCGACGCGATCGTATTCGGCGCGACATTCCAGAATTCGCCGTTCAGCGTCGCCGCGGCTGCGCCGGTTGCCGACAGACCGACCGCCGCCACCGCAGCGAATAATAGTTTCTTCATGGACTTTCCCCCGTTCAAAATTGAACTTTGCAGAATGCTCGCCCGCCGAAAATCCGACGGCTGTCGGCGCAATTCTGCCGACGTCGGTCACTGTGCCAAAAAAGAAACATGTTTACCATAACTTTTTCGGCTTACGCCCAACGGTCCGGCCCGGGCGCATCGGCGCGCGCGGCAATTCGCGTCACGCCCGTGGCAGGGTGCGCTCAGGCGCGGACCAGCTTTTCATAGCCTTCGGCAATGTCCCGCGTCAGGGTGCCGACCTCGAAATTATAGTCGCCGATCTGCCCCACCGGCGTCACTTCGGCGGCGGTGCCGGTCAGCCAGCATTGTTCGAACCCTTCCAGTTCGCCGGGCTCGATATGCCGCTCGTGCACCGGGATCTGGCGATCCTTCAGCATGCCGATCACGGTCTGCCGCGTGATTCCGTTCAGGAAACAGTCGGGATCGGGGGTATGCACCTCGCCATCCTTGACAAAGAACATGTTGGCCCCGGTCGCCTCGGCGACATAGCCGCGATAGTCCAACATCATCGCATCGCTGCAGCCATTGGCCTCGGCGGCATGCTTGGACATGGTGCAGATCATGTAAAGACCGGCGGCCTTGGCGTGGCTGGGGATGGTTTCCGGGCTGGGGCGTTTCCATTTCGAGATGTCCAGCTTGGCGCCTTTCATCTTGGCATCACCGTAATAGGCGCCCCATTCCCACGCGGCAATGGCCACGCGCACCGGATTGCGCGCCGAGGCAACCCCCATGTCCGGCCCGGCCCCGCGCCAGGCAAGGGCGCGGATGTAAGCGTCCTGCAAACCGCTGGCTGCCAGAACCTCGACCTTGGCGGCTTCAAGCTCGTCCACCGTGTAGGGGACTTCGAAATCGATCAGTTCGGCCGAGCGCCGCAACCGTTCGGAATGCTGGCGCGACTTGAAGATCTTTCCGTTATAGGCCCGCTCGCCCTCGAATACCGAACTTGCGTAATGCATGGCATGTGTCAGGATGTGCACCTTTGCATCCCGCCAGTTGATCATTTGGCCGTCCATCCAGATCTGGCCGTCCCGGTCATCATATCCCGACATGTTGCATCCTTTCGCGAGCGACTGCATTTTGGATTATTGCGCAACAAGGTCCGTTTCGGACATTTTGTTACACTAAAACTGCGACTCGATACCGCTTCGCTCTTGGAATGTCAACAAGGCTGACGTATGCTGACACAAAGATGCAATGAGGCAAGTCATGTCTGACGGACGCGCGGCACAGACCTATAGCGGCGAAAGCCTGCTGTTTCTGACCGACGAGCAATTGCGGCAGGGCATCGAGGCGATGTTCTTTGCCTATCGCGGCTTTACCGCCGATCCCGACCGCATCCTGGCGGAAATGGCCTATGGGCGGGCGCATCACCGGGCCATCCACTTTATCAACCGCGCGCCGGGCACCACGGTCAACAACCTGCTGGCGATTCTGGGCGTGACCAAACAGTCGCTGAACCGGGTTCTGCGCACGCTGATCTCGGACGGGCTGGTCGAAAGCCGGGTCGGCACCAGCGACAAGCGCGAACGCCACTTGTACCTGACCGAGATGGGGCGCACCCTGGAAAGCCAGCTGAGCGACGCCCAGCGCGCGCGCATGCGCGCCGCCTATCGCGAGGCCGGCCCCGAGGCGGTGGCCGGGTTCAAGCAGGTCCTGGAAGCGATGATGGACGCGGACATGCGCCGCGCCTATGCCAAATTGCGGGATGGTGCCTGATGAGCGAACTGGATGCACATCTGCTGGTCGTGGACGATGACGAACGGATCCGCGAGCTGCTCAAGAAGTTCCTGGTCCGGCACGGGTTTCTGGTCACGGCCGCGCGCGATGCCGCGCATGCCCGTCGCATACTGGCCGGTTTGGATTTCGACCTGATCGTCATGGATGTGATGATGCCGGGCGAGGACGGCGTCAGCCTGACCCGCGCCCTGCGGCAAACCCATACCACGCCGATCCTGCTGCTGACGGCGCGCGGCGAGACCGAGAACCGCATCGCCGGGCTGGAGGCCGGGGCCGACGACTATCTGGCAAAACCGTTCGAGCCCAAGGAACTGCTGCTCAGGATCAACGCCATCCTGCGCCGGATGCCCGAGACCCCCGTCGAGGACACGGTACCCAAGATCCTGCATCTGGGTCCGATTCGCTATGATATCGAGCGCGGCGAGATGTGGCAGGGCGATCAACTGGTGCGCCTGACCGCCACCGAAAGCCAGCTGATGAGGATCTTCTCTGCCTGTCCGGGCGAACCGGTCACCCGCAGCAAGCTGGTCGAGGATCTGGGCCGGGACCGCGGTCAGGCGCAGGAACGCGCCGTCGATGTCCAGATCACCCGGTTGCGGCGCAAGATCGAAACCGACCCCAAGCAGCCGCGCTATCTGCAGACCGTGCGCGGCGCCGGGTACATGCTGGCGCCGGACTGAGCGGAAACAGGACACGCGCCCGCGGACATGCCGGCAAGCAACAGGCAAGAGGATCGCAAGAACGCCATGAAAACCGCCGTTATCACCCACGCCGATTGCCTGAATCACCTTACGCCCGAGGGCCATCCCGAACGGGTGGCGCGGCTGGAGCACATCCTGCACGCGCTGCAACCGCTGGACCTGAACCGGGTCACCGCGCCGATGGCTGCCGATGACAACATCCTGCGCATTCATCCCGCCAGCCACCTCGCCGACCTGCGCCGGGCACTGCCCACCGAAGGGCTGCGGGCGCTGGATGCCGATACCTGGGTCTCGCCTGGCTCGCTGGACGCCGCCTTTCGCGCCGCCGGCGCGATGGTGCGCGCCATCGACATGGTGCTGGGCGGCGAAGCCCCCAACGCCTTTGCGGCCGTCCGCCCGCCCGGGCACCATGCCGAAAAACACGAGGCGATGGGGTTTTGCCTGTTCGGCAACGCCGCCCTGGGGGTCAAGCACGCGCTGGATCACCACGGGCTGCAGCGGGTGGCGGTGGTGGATTTCGACGTACATCACGGCAACGGCACCCAGGACCTGCTGTGGGACGAACCCCGTGCCCTGCTGATCAGCAGCCAGCAGATTCCGCTGTTTCCCGGCTCGGGACTGGCCGGCGAGACCGGCGCGCATGACAATATCCTGAACATGCCGCTGCGGGCCGGTTCCGGCAGCGCCGAGATGCGCCGCGCCTACACGGAA
The DNA here is from genome assembly GCF_042687825.1 of Sedimentitalea sediminis. Lineage (NCBI taxonomy): Bacteria > Pseudomonadati > Pseudomonadota > Alphaproteobacteria > Rhodobacterales > Paracoccaceae > Sedimentitalea > Sedimentitalea sediminis. Next base: position 13,923 of record NZ_JBHUQE010000008.1, read on the forward strand.
CAGGCATTTCCGCGGCTGCACGCCTTTCGGCCCGACCTGATCATCATCTCGGCCGGGTTTGACGCCCATGCCGACGACCCGCTGGCCCAACTGGACTGGCAGACCGAGGATTTCGCCTGGGTCACCGCAGAGGTGTGCAAACTGGCCGACGCGCTTTGCCAGGGCCGGGTGGTCTCGACTCTGGAGGGCGGCTATGATCTGAACGCGCTGTCCGCCAGTGTGCGGGCGCATGTGCAGGAACTGATGAAAGCCGCGAAATGACCGATACACCCGTTTCCGAAATGAGTTTCGAGCAGGCGATGAAAGAGCTGGAGGACGTTGTGCGCCAGCTGGAAGACGGTGACGTTGCCCTGAACGATTCGATCGCGCTGTATGAACGCGGCGCGCTGCTCAAGAAACGCTGCGAGGACGAGTTGAACCGGGCCGAGGAAAAGGTCGCCGCGATCACCCTGGACAGCGACGGCAACCCGGTCGGCACGACCCCGGTCGAAGGCCAGTAAATGTTCCGCGACAGTCTGGCCGATGCGGCCCGGCGGATCGAGACGCATTTTGCGTCCTGTCTGGCCGGGTTTGATGACGTTCTGGTGGTGCAGGCGATGGCCTATGCCACGCGGGGCGGCAAGCGTCTGCGCGGGTTTCTGGTGCTGGAAAGCGCGCGGCTGCATGGCATCGCCCCCGAGGTCGCGATCTGGCCGGCCACCGCCATCGAGGCGTTGCACGCCTATTCTCTGGTGCATGACGACCTGCCCTGCATGGATGATGACGACTTGCGCCGGGGACAGCCCACTCTACATGTGAAATGGGACGAGGGCACGGCGGTTCTGGCCGGCGATGCCCTGCACAGCCTGGCCTTTGAGCTGGCCTGCCATCCGGATTGCGGATCGCCCAAGGCCCGGGCGGATCTGACGCTGGGGCTGGCGCGGGCCGCCGGGGCACGGGGCATGGTACTGGGCCAGGCACTGGACATGGCGGCGGAAACCGCCGCGACGCCGTTGACATTGCAGGAAATAACCACCCTGCAATCGGGCAAGACCGGGGCGCTGATCGAATGGTCGGCCTGCGCCGGAGCGGTGCTGGCACAGGCCGATCCCGAACCGTTGCGCCAATATGCCCGGGCGCTGGGGCTTGCCTTTCAGATCGCGGATGACATCCTTGATGTCGAAGGCGACGCGGAAAAGGCCGGCAAACGCCTGAACAAGGATGCCGCGGCCGGCAAGGCGACCTTTGTCTCGCTGCTGGGGCTGGACGCCGCCAAGACACGCGCCGCCGACTTGGTGGATCAGGCCTGTGCCGCGCTGCAGCCCTATGGGCAAAGGGCGGACACCTTGCGCGAAGCCGCCCGGTTCGTTATTGCGCGCGACAATTGACAGGGCGCTGCACGGAGGCACCGATGCCTGACAGACCAAAGACGCCGCTGCTGGATCAGATCAACCGACCGGCCGACCTGAAACGCCTGAGCGACGCTCAACTGACCCAGCTGGCCGGCGAACTGCGTTCAGAGACCGTGTCGGCCGTGTCGGTCACCGGCGGGCATCTGGGCGCCGGTCTGGGCGTCGTCGAACTGACTGTGGCGCTGCATGCGGTCTTTGACACGCCGCGCGACAAGATCATCTGGGATGTCGGCCATCAATGTTATCCGCACAAGATCCTGACCCAGCGCCGCGACCGCATCCGCACCCTGCGGATGAAAGACGGTTTGAGCGGTTTCACCAAGCGCAGCGAGTCGCCCTATGACCCCTTTGGCGCGGCCCATTCCAGCACCTCGATCAGCGCCGCGCTGGGATTTGCCGTGGCCCGCGATCTGGGCGGCGTCACCCCCGAGGGGCTGGGCGATGCCATCGCGGTGATCGGCGACGGTTCGATGAGTGCGGGCATGGCGTTTGAGGCGATGAACAATGCCGGTCACCTCAAGAAACGCCTTATCGTGATCCTGAACGATAACGAGATGAGCATCGCCCCCCCGGTGGGCGCGTTGTCGTCTTACCTGTCCCGCCTCTATGCCGAGGAACCGCTGCAGGATCTGAAGGCCGCCGCCAAGGGGGCGGTGTCGCTGCTGCCCGAACCGTTCCGCCTGGGCGCCAAACGCGCCAAGGACATGCTCAAGGGCATGACCATCGGCGGCACCCTGTTCGAACAGCTGGGATTCTCGTATGTCGGCCCGATCGACGGCCATGACATGAGCCAGTTGCTGCCGCTGCTGCGCACGGTCAAGGCGCGGGCGCGCGGCCCGATCCTGATCCACGCGCTGACCAAAAAGGGCAAAGGATACGGCCCGGCGGAATCGGCGCGCGACAAGGGCCACGCCACGGCCCGGTTCGACGTGATCACCGGCGAACAGCAGAAAGCGCCCAGCAACGCCCCCAGCTATACCGGCGTGTTCGGTCAGTCGCTGACGAAACTGGCCGCCGAGGATGACAAGATCGTCGCCGTCACCGCGGCGATGCCCGATGGCACCGGCCTGAACCTGTTTGCCGAACGCTTTCCCAGCCGGTGTTTCGATGTTGGCATCGCCGAACAGCATGGTGTGACCTATTCCGCAGCCCTGGCAGCGGGCGGAATGAAACCCTTTTGCACCATGTATTCCACCTTTTTGCAGCGCGGCTATGACCAGGTTGTGCATGACGTGGCGATCCAGCGCCTGCCGGTGCGTTTCGCCATCGACCGCGCCGGGCTGGTCGGCGCCGACGGCGCCACCCATGCCGGCAGCTTTGACATCGCCTATCTGGCGAACCTGCCCGGGTTCGTGGTGATGGCGGCGGCGGACGAGGCCGAACTGGTGCATATGGTGGCCACGGCAGCGGCGCATGACGAAGGACCCATCGCCTTTCGCTATCCCCGGGGCGAAGGGGTTGGCGTCGATCTGCCGGAACGCGGTCAGGTTCTTGAGATCGGCAAAGGCCGGATCGTCCGCCGCGGCAAGCGCGTCGCCATCCTGTCGCTGGGCACCCGTCTGGCCGAGGTGCAGAAGGCCGCCGAAGCGCTGGCGGCGCGGGGCATCACGCCGACCATCGCCGATGCCCGTTTCGCCAAACCGCTGGACCGCGACATGATCCTGGAACTGGCAGCCGATCACGAGGCGCTGATCACCATCGAAGAGGGCGCCGTGGGCGGCTTTGGCAGCCATGTCGCGCAATTGCTGGCCGATGAAGGCGTGTTCGACAACGGTCTGAAATTCCGCGCGATGGTCCTGCCCGACATTTTCATCGACCAGGCCAGCCCGGCCGACATGTACGCGGTGGCCGGCATGAACGCCCAGCAGATCGAGGCCAAGGTGCTCAACGTACTGGGAATCGCGACGATCGGCGAGAAACGCGCCTGATCCCCGCCCTGTCGGGTGCGACTGGGGCCAGATATCAGGACCTGATTTCAAGCCCAGGTTTCAGGACCAGATCTCGGGCTGTTGCGCATAGGCGATATAGAGCGGGTGCTTTGGGTGCCCAGCCTTGCTGAGCCCCAGGTGATAGAGATCGCGGCCCGTGCCGCGCAACAGCGCCTCGACCCGGGCGCCGCGCTGCAGATGCGCGCCATGGGTGCCCCAGGCCGCGACGACCTGATCGGCCCAAGCCGCCCCGGCCAGAATCGCCGCGTCGTTCTCCGGCCCCACCGGATCGGCGGCGGCCCGCATGCGGCGCGGATCGGTGTCGCGCCAGGCGAATATGTTGGTGACCTGAAACGCCCCGAACCCCAGCGCGCGGGCGCGCCGTTCGCACCGCTCGACCGTCGGGTCGTTCTGCACCTCGGTCGCGGTCGACGGGTTCAGCATCACGAACAGCGCCTTGCGTCCGTCCGGGTCCCAGACCCGCGTCAGACTGTAGCGGTAGCGTTGGCAATCGGAATAGACGGCGGTCGAGGGGGCATCGCCCTTGGTGTGGCTGCGGGTGATCATGCCGGCGTCTCTAGCCGATCCGCGCGCGCGCCGGAACCCCCCGGACGGGCACTGTGCCGATCTCTGCAGCGCCCATCGATCCAACAGGATCAGGCCGCGAAAACCCGGCTGGGATGCAGTTCGCCCGATTTGTAGATACCGACCGCCACCGCGCGGCCGTCCAGCGAGGCCCAGGCCTCGTCGCCGTATTCCACGTCCGACGCCAGAACCAGGCCCGGGTTGCCATTGCGCAGGCGCGCCGCGCCCTCGGGCGTGCAGCGCAGTTCGGGCAGGTCGACCAACCCTTGCTCCAAGGGGCGCAGATACGCGTCCAATGCGGGTGTTTTGGCCATTTCGTCGATCTGGGCCACGCTGATCCCGTCTTCGACGTCAAACGGCCCCGACCAGATGCGCCGCAACTCTGTCACATGGCCATGACAGCCCAGTGCGGCGCCCAGATCGCGGGCGATCGAGCGCACATAGCCGCCCTTGCCGCAGGTCATTTCCAGAACCACGTGATCGGCATCGGGACGGTCCACCAGCACCAGTTCCTCGACCCAGAGCGGCCGCGCCGCCAAGGTGACGTCTTCGCCGTCGCGCGCCAGCTTATAGGCCCGCTGACCGTCGATCTTGACGGCAGAGAATTTCGGCGGCACCTGCAGGATATCGCCCAGAAAGGGCTGCAGCGCCAGTTTGATCTCGTCGTCCGTGGGACGCGCCGCGCTTTCGGCGATGATCTCGCCCTCGGCGTCGTCGGTATTGGTGGCCTGACCCAGCCGGACGGTGAACACATAGGCCTTGAGCGCATCCGTGATATAGGGAACGGTCTTGGTCGCCTCGCCCAACGCCACCGCCAGAAGGCCGGTCGCCTCGGGGTCCAGCGTGCCCGCATGCCCGGCTTTCTTGGCCTCCAGCGCCCAGCGCACCTTGTTGACCACGGCGGTCGAAGTCATGCCCGCGGGCTTGTCCACCACCAGCCAGCCGGAAATGTCGCGGCCCTTGCGTTTGCGTCCCATGATGCCTCGTTTCTGTCCTGAGGGGCGCGGCCTAGCGCAAGCCACTGGCCCTGTCAAACAGGGCCAGTCAGATAGGTCAATCAGCCGGCTGGTTTGCGTCTATCACTACCCCGACGACGGGTCCCATGCGGAACCCCGGGTCGTTGCGGCCCAGCTGCGGCGCAAAAAGGCGCGAGATGCGCCCGTCGAAATACAAAGCGCTGGGCAGGTTCAGCGCATCGCGGAACAGGCTGCCGAATTCGTGAAAGGTGACCGGGTTGCGCGACATCACAAAGACCGCCCGCGTGCCATCGGCATTGGTGCCGACACCGTTCCGGACATGACGCGAGGTGCTGTCCACCAGAAACCGCGGATGCAGCGCGCCGTCGATCACCAGCATCGGTCCGGACTGGGTGGCATAGGTGCAATCGGGCCGGTCCTGCAGAAAGGCCTGGGTTTCGATCACGTCGGCCCGGCTATCGCGCAGACAAAAGATGCCATTGGGCACCAGCCCGAAATTGCCCGGCCCCGGCCCCGGCACCACGCGCATTACCTCGGCGCCCTGTTCGACATAGTAGCCGACCGGCGCCCGGTCGTCGTGATACATGCCGGCATTCATGGCAAAGCTCAGCCGTTTCCCCTGCGCCGCCAGCGCCTGGTCGATGGCCGAGAAATGACCATAGGGCACGCCGGTCTCGTCGCGCAGGAACAGCCGCAGATCGGCGGTTTCCGCATCGACCTCGCACATTGTATAGGCGTTGCCCGCGTGGTCCAGATCGCGGCATTGCTGTGCCATGGCCGGCAGGGCCGCCAGGCTGGACAACAGGACGATCAGCGTGGCGCGTATCACTCGTCGAGATCCCGGCGCACGGCGTCCTGGTTCAGCATCCGTCGGGTGTCGTCCATCCGGTCGAATGTCTCGTCCAGCTGAAACCGCAGATCGGGCGCGAATTTCAGCGCCAGCTTCTTGGCCACCTTGCGGCGCAGCTCGCCCTTGTTGCGGGCCAACAGCTTGAGCACGTCCTCCTGCCCCTGCCCGCCCAGCGGCAGGACATAGGCGGTCGCCACCCGCAGATCCGGCGACGTGCGCACCTCGCCGACCGTGATCGAGATGCGGTTCAGGTCCGGGTCATGTACATCGCCGCGGGCCAGAACCTCGGACAGCGATCTGCGGATCAGTTCGCCGACGCGCAGCTGTCGTTGCGAAGGGCCGGGACCGTCATGAAACTTGTTCTTTGCCATGCTGCCGGTCTAAGCCGAATGGCGGCCTTTGCCAAGCACGGCGCGAACGGTTAACCAGCGTGCAATTGCAACGGAGAGTCGCGACATGACACACAAACCCGGGATCGTCGTCACCGGCGCATCCGGCCGCATGGGCCAGATGCTGATCCGCACCGTCACCGAAAGCGACCGCGCCCAGCTGGTCGGCGCGGTCGAACGCCAGGGCCATCCCTGGGTCGGTCAGGATGTGGGCACCGCGATGGGCGGGGCGGAACTGGGCGTGACCGTGACCGATGACGCACTAGAAGCCTTTGCCCGCGCCCAGGCGGTAATCGATTTCACCGCGCCCGAGGCCACGCTGGAATTCGCCACCCTGGCCGCGCAGGCAAGGCTGGTGCATGTGATCGGCACCACCGGATTCAGTGCCGAGCAGATCGCTCGGCTGACGCCGATCGGGCGTCACGCGGTCATCGTGCGCGCCGGCAACATGAGCCTGGGCGTCAATCTGCTGACGCAGCTGACACGCAAGGTCGCCGCCGCCCTGGACGAGGATTTCGACATCGAGATCGTTGAGGCGCATCATCACCACAAGGTCGATGCCCCCTCGGGCACCGCCCTGATGCTGGGCGAGGCCGCGGCTCAGGGCCGCGGCGTGGCGCTGGACATGGTGGCCGACCGGGGCCGCGACGGCATCACCGGGGCACGCAAACCCGGCAATATCGGCTTTGCCGCCATTCGCGGCGGCGATATCGTGGGCGAACATGACGTGCTGTTCGCCGCCCCGGGCGAGCGGATCGTGCTGCGCCACATCGCGACCGACCGGGCGGTATTTGCCCGCGGGGCGCTCAAGGCGGCCCTATGGGGTCAGGGCCGCACCCCCGGCGAATATGACATGGTGGATGTGCTGGGGCTGTAACCCGACACCGGATCCGAATGCGCGCGGGGCTGTAGCCCCGCGCGCATCAACTGCGGCATTTACCACGCCTGCGCCTTGATCAGGCCGAGCGCAGCAGAACCTTGCTGGAGCCAATCGCATCGGCAATCTTGCTGTATTGCAGCGCCTTGCTTTCGGAGGCTTCGGCACTGCGCAGCAGCAGGGTTTCGGTATTGTCCAGAATCGCCCGCGCCTGGGCGTTGACGTTGGGCAGGGCCGCCGGATCGACCGGCGTCAGGGGCCGACTGGTCGAGACCGGGGTCTCGCCCTGGCTCACGGCCCGGCCCCTGGGCAAGGTCGAATCGCGGTTCGCCCGGGCCAGATCGGCCAGTTGGTCGGACGTGTCCTTGAGGATCGATTTGACCTCGGAATAGTCGCTGTCCCGCGGGATTTCCCGGGAAATCGTTTCCAGTCGTTCCGCAAGGCAATCGACCTTGTAGGAGTCATTGTCCAGTTCGGCACAGAACTTCTGGGCAGCCGCGATATTGCCGGTCAACACTTCGGTGTAGTTTTTCGAGCCGAATTCGCCCGCGGGCAGGATCACGGTGTACACCAATCCGGGACCCGGCACCTGCGCGGCGGCCGGCTGAGCGGCCAGCACCAGCGACAGCGCGGCAGTGGCGGCGCCTAATCCTTGCAATGCGGTTTTCATGAAAATACTCCTGCTTTTCAAAAATTCTGCGGCTTCATGCATGACGTTGCCCAAGCCGTTGCTTCTCGCTATTGTGGCTGCATTGTAACAGGATTCGATTGTGGGGCTATGGGCAAAATTTCAGCAACAATGATCGCAGGCGTATTGTCGGCAGGGTTTGCCGCCGGCGCATATGCCCAAGGGGCCGCAACCGCTGTTTCCGAGGCGCGGGTCAGGCTGGCCTGCGGAACCGGCCGGGTTATCGGGGCCGAAACCCTGGCCAACGGATCGATCCGTGTGACCTGCGAACAGCAGGCCCGGGTTCCCGCCGAACTGGGTCTGGGCGGTCTGACCCCCGAAGCCACCGCCGCCATCGTCGCGACCGTTGTCCTGTTGCCGATCCTGCTGGATGACGACGACAGCAGCGGCACCACTACCACATCATCAACGATGCCCAACTCTTCGAATCCCTGATACCCGGGCAGTTCGATTTGACCGGCATGCCGGAGCACAGGACCCTGTACGTCGGCATGCCCGATCCTTACGCGGATCGGGCAACCGCGTACGGACAGGTTCCTGACCTGCGGCGGCTCTAAAAGTCGATCGCCAGGCCCTTTTTTTCCCAATCACCATAGCGCACCGGTTCGGGACCGTCGCGACCGCCCAGTTCCTTGGGCAGCGGGTCGGCCTTTTCGGCGGCCTTGCGCCGTTCATCAGCCTCGGCCAGAGCCCGCTGCGCGGCGGCGGGCAGATCACGTCGGGATGTCTCGGTCATAGCGGGTTCCTTTGTGTCTGATGCGTGATATACGCCGCGCGCCGCGCCCTGCACAAGAGCAGCGCGACCACACTAAGGGGAAACGAAACATGGCAGAGACCGGCCTGGCGGCCCGACGCAGCGCGATTCACCTGCTGGATCAGGTTCTCGGAGAAGGCCGGCTGATCGCCGAATGCCTCTCTGCCGGCGCGCTTGACGCATTGCCGGCAGAGGACCGCGCGCGCGCCCAGCGTCTGGCGCTGGAGACCCTGCGCGGGTTGGAACGGGCCGACCGGCTGCTGAAAAAGCACCTGCGCAAAGCCCCGCCTCTGTCGGTGCGCAACGCGCTGCGGCTGGGCACGGTCGAGCTGTGCCACGGCGCGGCGGCGCATGGGGTGGTGAACGCACTGGTGCAGATCGTCGGCGCGCATCGGCGCCATGGCCAGCTCAAGGGGCTGGTCAACGCGGTGCTGCGCAAGATCGCCGCCGAGGGTCCACGGGCCTGGGCGGCCCTGCGCACGCCCCGGACGCCGAAATGGCTGCGCGCGCCTCTGGTTCAGGCCTGGGGGGCGACGGCCGTGGCCGCGATGGAGCAGGCACATTTCACCGGCGCGCCGCTGGATATCACCGGCAAGCCCGGAGCCGACCTTGGCGCATTGGACGGTACCGTCCTGCCGACCGGATCGCTGCGGCTGCAAAGCCCGGGCCAGGTCTCGGCCCTGCCGGGATACCGGGACGGGACATGGTGGGTACAGGATGCCGCCGCCGCCCTGCCCGCGCGCATTCTGGCGCCGCAGCCGGGAATGACGGTGCTGGATCTATGCGCCGCCCCGGGCGGCAAGACCCTGCAGATGGCCGCCGCCGGGGCGGATGTCGTGGCGGTGGACAGTTCCGAACAACGGATGAAACGGCTGCGCGAAAATCTGGCACGCACGGAACTTAGCGCCGAGCTGCGCGTCGCCGACGCACTGGATCAGAGCGGACTCTATGACGCGGTTCTGCTGGATGCCCCCTGTTCGGCCACCGGCACGATCCGCCGCCACCCGGACCTGCCCCATGCCAAGGACGGCGCAGAATTCGCCGCCCTCATCGAATTGCAGGCCCGGATGCTGGCCCATGCCTGGACGCTGCTGCGCCCGGGCGGGCGGATGGTCTTTTGCACCTGTTCGCTGCTGCCCGACGAGGGCGAGGTCCAGATCGAGGACGCCCTGTCGGCGCATCCCGACATGGCGGCGGACAGGGCCGCGATGGACCTGCCGGGGATCGATCCGGACTGGATCACCGCCGAAGGCGGGTTGCGCCTGCGTCCCGATTACTGGCCGGACCGGGGCGGCATGGACGGATTCTATATCGCCTGCCTGCGCAAGGCGGGCTGACCCGGATCGGCAAGCGGCAATGGGGGGCTGCAACACCCGCATCCAGGCCGATGCGTTTGGGCGGTGACTTGCCGCGCGCGGCATAGTAGGATTGCCGCAAACGCCAAAGAGCGTAGAGGCAGAGCAGATGTCGCATTCAGATCGTTTCGCGCAAGACCGCGCCCGGTTCCTGAACCGGCTTTATGCGCGGCTCAGCACCCGGCAAAAGGCAGCGATCGGTTTTGTCTCGCAGCCCGAACCTCGCACCATCGGGGATTTTTCGCGCGGCCGGCAGTTGCTGGCCGGCAATCTGTTATTCGCGGGCTTTCTGGTCCAGCAGCCCCCGGGCGCCGGCCTGTGGCAGGCCAAGGCGCCCGATCTCGCCTTTGACGCCGAACGCCACGGCTTTGCCTGGCTGGACGATCTGGCGGCTGTGGGCGATGTCAGAGCGCGGGCCTGTGCTCAGGACTGGCTGTGGGGCTGGATCCGCGATTTCGGCCGCGGCCGCGGACCGGGCTGGACGCCGGATCTGACCGGCCGGCGGATCATCCGCTGGATCAATCACGCGATCTTTCTGTTGCGCGGTCAGGACAAACCGGACAGCGACGCGTTTTACCGCGCGCTGGCACGACAGAGCTGGTTTCTGTCCAAGCGTTGGCACAGCGCGGCGCCGGGATTGCCGCGTTTTGAGGCGCTGACCGGGCTGATCTATGCCGGGCTGTCCCTGGAGGGCAAGGAACGCCTGGCGGATCCGGCGGTGCGGGCGCTGGCGCGGGAATGTGACAGCCAGATCGATGCCGAGGGTGGCCTGCCAACGCGCAATCCCGAGGATCTGCTCGAGGTCTTTACCCTGCTGACCTGGGCCGCGGCGGCGCTGCAGGAGGCGGGGCGCGACACCCCGCCGGCCCATCTGTCGGCGATCGCGCGCATCGCGCCGACCCTGCGCAGCCTGCGTCATGCCGATGGCGGGCTGGCGCGGTTTCACGGTGGCGGGCGCGGCTCTGAGGGCCGCCTGTATCAGGCGCTGGCCGCCAGCCAGATCAAACCGCGACCGCCGCAGGGGCTGGCTATGGGTTATGCCCGGATGTCAGCGGGCCGCACCAGCGTGATCATCGATGCCGCGCCGCCGCCGGCCGGTCCCGCCTCGGTCGATGCGCATGCCTCGACCCTGGCTTTTGAACTGACCTCGGGGCGGCGTCCGCTGATCGTGAATTGCGGCTCGGGCGCGTCCTTCGGCGCCGAATGGCGCCGGGCCGGACGCGCCACCCCGTCGCATTCAACGCTGTGCCTCAGCGGCTATTCCTGTGCGCGCCTGGCCGGTGCGGAACCCGAAACCGGCCAAGAGGAACTGGTCGATGGTGCGCGGCACGTGCCCGTCGAGATGCGTGAACGGGCTGAGGGGCCACGCTTTCAGGGCGGCCATGACGGCTATGCCGCACAGTTCGGCCTGATCCATGCGCGCACCCTGGATCTGAGCCATGACGGTCGCGGGCTGAGCGGCGAGGACCTGCTCTTGACCATGGATCAGGACGACCGGCGCCGCTTCGATCACGCCATGGACCGTGTCGGGCTGACCGGAATCGCCTTTGACCTGCGGCTGCATCTGCACCCCGAGGTCGATGCGACCCTGGATCTGGGCGGCGCCGCCGTGTCGATGGCGTTGAAAAACGGCGAAATCTGGGTGTTTCGCCACGACGGCCAATTCCAGCTGGCGCTGGAACCCGGAGTCTATCTGGAACCCGGCCGGCTGAAGCCGCGCGCCGCGCGGCAGATCGTATTGTCGGGCCGCGCCACGGATTACGCGACGCGCATCCGCTGGTCGCTGTCCAAGGCGCAAGAGACCGCCGTCGCGATGCGCGATCTGGCACAGGACGAACCGGTTCTGGAAAGCTGAACCGCGGCGCTGCCGCACCAGCCTGACGCCCGGCCGGGGCGCGCGACAAACTTGCGGTTCAATCCCGTGGCGAATTGCACTATGCCCCGCGCAACAGGTGACAATCGAGGATCTGACATGACCGACACCCGCCGCATTCGCCGCGCCCTGATTTCCGTTTCCGACAAGACCGGCCTTGTCGAACTGGGTCAGGCCCTCGCAGCCCGCGATGTCGAACTGCTCAGCACCGGTGGCACCGCATCCGCCTTGCGCGACGCCGGATTGGACGTCATCGACGTGGCAGAGGTGACCGGGTTTCCCGAAATGATGGACGGGCGGGTCAAGACCCTGCACCCGATGGTGCATGGCGGGCTGCTGGCCCTGCGGGACAACCCGGCGCATATGGCGGCCATGGAACAGCACCGGATTGGCGAAATCGACCTGCTGGTGGTCAACCTCTATCCGTTCGAGGCCACCGTCGCCGCCGGCGCCGATTACGACACCTGCATCGAAAACATCGATATCGGCGGCCCGGCGATGATCCGCGCCGCGGCCAAGAACCATGCGTCGGTCACGGTGGTGGTCGATATCGAGGATTACCAGAAACTGCTGGGCGACATGGACCAGCATGATGGCGCGACCTGTCCGAAATTCCGCCGCAAACTGGCCCAGACCGCCTATGCCCGCACGGCGGCCTATGACGCCGCGGTCTCGACCTGGATGGCCGGGGCGATCGGTGTCACCACGCCGCGCCGTCGCGCCGTTGCCGGCACTCTGGCGCAGACCCTGCGCTATGGCGAGAACCCGCACCAGCAGGCGGCGTTCTATACCGATGGCAGCGATCGCCCCGGCGTGGCCAACGCGGTACAGCATCAGGGCAAGGAACTGAGCTATAACAACATCAACGATACCGATGCGGCGTTTGAACTGGTCAGCGAATTCGCCCCGGACCAGGGTGCGGCCTGTGCCATCATCAAACATGCCAACCCCTGCGGCGTGGCCCGGGGCGAGAGCCTGAAACAGGCCTATCAGCGCGCCTTTGACTGCGACCGGACCAGCGCCTTTGGCGGCATCATCGCCCTGAACCGGCCGCTGGACGGCGAAACCGCAGAGGAGATCGCCGGCATCTTTACCGAGGTGGTGATCGCCCCCGGGGCCGACGACGCCGCGCGGGCCGTTTTTGCCGCCAAAAAGAACCTGCGCCTGCTGACCACCGACGGGCTGGCCGATCCGCGCAGTCCCGGACTGACCGTGCGCCAGGTGTCGGGCGGGTTGCTGGTGCAGGACAAGGACACCGGGTTCATCACCAGAGACGATCTCAGGGTCGTGACCAAGCGCCGGCCGACCGAGGCGGAACTGGCCGATCTGCTGTTTGCCTGGACCGTGGCCAAACACGTCAAGTCCAACGCCATCATCTATGTCAAGGACGGCGCCACCGTGGGCGTCGGCGCCGGTCAGATGAGCCGCGTCGACAGCACCCGCATCGCCGCGCGCAAATCCGCCGACATGGCCGAGGCGCTGGGGCTGGATGCCCCCCTGACCCAGGGGTCGGTCGTGGCCTCGGACGCGTTCTTTCCCTTTGCGGACGGTTTGCAGACCGCCGCCGAAGCCGGTGCCACGGCGCTGATCCAGCCCGGCGGCTCGATGCGCGACGACGAGGTCATCGCCGCTGCCGATGCGGCCGGTCTGGCCATGGTGTTCACCGGCATGCGCCATTTCCGGCACTAAGGCCCGATCCGTGACGCGCAGTGCTCTGATCTGGGCGGCCCTGGCGGGGTTTCTGGCCGATCAGGCCAGCAAGTACGTGGTGATCCATGCCATGGGCCTGTCCCGCCGGATGGCCATCGACGTGCTGCCGCCGCTGCTGAATTTCCGCTATGGCGAAAACCGCGGGATCAACTTTGGCCTGCTGGGCAATGACGGCGAGTTGACCCGCTGGCTGTTGATCCTGTTCTCGCTGATCGTCGTTTTCGCGGTCTGGTACTGGGTCCGAACGCGGCATGCGGGGTCGGTGCGCATGCTGCTCTGTGCCGGCCTGCTGATCGGCGGCGCGCTGGGCAATGTGATCGACCGGCTGCTTTACGGCTATGTGCTGGATTTCCTGAACATGTCCTGCTGCGGCATCCACAACCCGTTCGTCTTTAACCTGGCGGATGTGTTCATCTTTGCCGGTGCCATCGGCCTGGTGCTGTTCGAACCGGCCAGCCGGGCACGCAACGCGCCCTGAACCGCACCGCCCGGTTTTCACGATAAAAACCACCGGAAAATGGTGGCGTGACCTTGGCCGGCGAATGCGCTAAAAGCCATGCAAACAGGCAGGAGATGAACCATGCGGATACCGCTGGGTCTGATGATACTGGGAATGGCCGTGGCGCTGGCCGGATGCGGCAGGAAACCGTTGCACGATCTGCGCAGCAATTCCCGGGGACCGGACGAATTCATGGTCCTGCCGGTCAAGCCGCTGACCGCTCCACAGGATTACGACCTGCTGCCGGCCCCGACACCGGGCGGGGCCAACCTGGTGGATCAGACGCCCCGGGCCGACGCGGTTGTCGCGCTGGGCGGCCGCGCCACGGCACTGGATCCGGACCGCGGCGTTCCCGGATCGGACGGCGCGCTGATCACCGCCACCGGGCGCTATGGTGTGCCGGCCAACACCCGGACAACGCTGGCCGAAGCGGATGCGCAATTCCGCAAGCGTCAGGGTCGCATGACCAGCATCAAGCTGTTCCCGGTGGATCGCTACCGCCAGGTCTACCGTCGCGAGATCATGGACCCCTATGAGGCCAACGATACCTTCCGCCGCTCGGGGTTCGGCACCCCGACCGCGCCGCCGACGGATCAGTGATCGCGCTCACGTTTGTGACAGGGCTTCTTGAACACCGCGCCCACGCACGTAGGTTGTCGCTCAGGAAAACCAGAATCATGATGGAAGGTGCATAGGGATGCGTCGCGTTCTTTCCGGTTTGGCGGCGATCGCCGTGGCCGCTGTGCCGGTGTCGGCCTCGGGTATCGACGATGCGGTGACCAGTTTCGATCTGGACAACGGCATGCAGGTCGTGGTGATCGAGGATCATCGCGCCCCGGCCGTGCAGCATATGGTCTGGTACCGGGCCGGATCGGCGGACGAACCTGTCGGTTCCTCGGGTGTCGCGCATTTTCTGGAACATCTGCTGTTCAAGGCGACCGACAAGCTGAAAGCGGGCGAGTTTTCCGCGATCGTCGCGGCGAATGGCGGTCAGGACAACGCCTTTACCAGCTATGACTATACCGCCTATTTCCAGCGTGTTGCGGCGGACCGGCTGGAATTGATGATGCGCATGGAATCCGACCGGATGGTCAATCTGCGCCTGACACCGGAGAATATCGACACCGAGCGCGATGTGATCCTGGAAGAGCGCAACATGCGCGTCGAGAACAACCCCCGCGCTTTGTTCAACGAACAGGCCAATGCGGTGCAGTATTACAACCACCGCTATGGCGTGCCGATCATCGGCTGGAAACACGAGATGGAAACGCTCAGCCTGGAGGATGCTCTGGAATTTTATCGCACCTATTACGCCCCCAACAACGCGATCCTGGTGGTTTCGGGCGATGTCGATCCTACCCAGGTGCGGCAGCTGGCGCAGGAATATTACGGTGCCATCCCCGCCAATCCCGACCTGCCCGAACGTCTGCGCACGCAAGAACCGCCGCAATCGGCGGCCCGGCGGATGACCTATCGCGACGCGCGGGTGGCCCAGCCCTATGTCAGCCGGTCCTATCTGGCGCCGGAACGCGATAGCGGCGCTCAGGAAGAGGCCGCTGCGCTGGTGCTGCTGGCCCAGATTCTGGGCGGCGGCACCACGTCGCATCTGACCGAACGTCTGCAGTTTCAGGAACAGGTAGCGGTCTATTCCGCCGCCTTCTACAACGGCACGTCGCTGGATGACACGACCTTTGATCTGCTGGTGGTGCCAAGTGACGGGGTATCGCTGACCGAGGCCGAAGCGGCGCTGGACACCGCCCTGGCCGAATTCCTGCGCGATGGCGTCGATACCGATCATTTGGACCGGATCAAGATGCAGTTGCGCGCCTCGGAAATCTATGCCCGCGACAATGTGGACCGCGTTGCCAACCGTTATGGCCGGGCGCTGACCACCGGACTGACGGTGGCGGATGTCCAGGCCTGGCCGCATGTGCTGCAAGCCGTGACTCCTGAGCAGATTTTGGCCGTGGCGCATCAGGTTCTGCAACCGGAAAACTCGGTGACCGGCTGGTTGACCGGCAAAGACAAGGTGACGACGCAATGAAACCGGTTCTGGCGCTCTTGACCTGGCTGATCCTGGCCCTGCCGGTCTCAGCAGGAGTGAACATCCAGTCGCTCACGACCCCTTCGGGTATCAAAGCCTGGCTGGTCGAGGAGCGTTCGATCCCCTTTACCGCGCTGGAACTGCGGTTTCGCGGCGGCACCTCGCTGGACGCGCCCGGCAAGCGCGGTGCGGTCTATCTGATGACCGCCCTGCTGGAGGAAGGGGCGGCCGACTTGGATGCGCGCGCCTTTGCCCGCGCCACGGAAACGCTGGCCGCCAGTTTCAGCTTTGATGCCGGCGACGACTCGGTAACGATCTCGGCCCGGTTTCTCAGCGAGAACCGCGACGCGGCGCTGGCGCTGCTGCGGGCCGCCATCCATGAACCCCGCCTTGATCCGGACGCTGTCGAGCGGGTTCGCGCCCAGGTGCTTGCCAACCTGCAATCCGATGCCAAGGATCCCGACAGCATCGCGCGCAGCACCTTTTCCCGGCTGGCCTTTGGCGATCATCCCTATGGCAGCGACGGCGAAGGCACGATCGACTCGGTATCGGCGCTGACGCGGGACGATCTGGTTCAGGCGCATCGCGATGTCTTTGCCCGTGACCGGCTGTATATAGGCGCGGTCGGTGACATCACCCCGGCCGAACTGGGCGCGCTGATCGACGGGTTGCTGGCCGATCTGCCGGCCCAAGGGCGCGCCATTCCGGGACCGGCGACCCTGCAACTGACCGGCGGCGTCACGGTGGTGGATTTCGACACGCCGCAATCGGTGGCGGTGTTCGGACAACGTGGTATCGACCGCCAGGACCCGGATTTCTTTGCCGCCTATGTGCTGAACCAGGTGCTGGGTGGCGGCTCGTTCGAAAGCCGGCTGATGAACGAGGTGCGCGAAAAACGCGGCCTGACCTATGGTGTCTATTCCTATCTCGCACCCAAGGATCTGGCGGCGGTCTATCTGGGCAGCGTCGCCTCGGCCAATGACCGTATCGCCGAAGCGATCCAGGTGATCCGCGCCGAATGGACCAAGGCCGCGACCCGGGGCGTGACAGCCGCCGAGGTTGCGGCCGCCAAGACCTATCTGACCGGCGCCTATCCGCTGCGGTTTGACGGCAATGGCCAGATCGCCCGGATCCTGACTGGCATGCAGATGGAGGGGCTGCCCATCGACTATGCCACCACCCGCAACGCCCAGGTCGAAGCAGTCACGGTCGAGGATGTGAACCGGGTCGCCACTGAACTGCTGGATCCCGAGGGGCTGCAATTTGTGGTGGTGGGTCGCCCCGCCGGGCTGGACGGCTCGACAAACTGACCCGCTTCATTTGCGCGAAAGCTTGCCGGACCCGGCCGACGGTCACGCGCCGTAAGGCACCCAGATCGTCTTGATTTCGGTCGCTTCTGACAGGAAACGCGCCGTCTGGGACCTGAACCAGTCCATGGCCAGACCGTTGTTGACCCAGCTGCGTTTCAGATTACCCGCACTGGCGCGTTCGATCCCGGCGGACAGGTCGGACGAGGAAAAGCTCCAGATCGCGTCCACGTTCAGATGCGCCGCCAGTGTCGGGGCCAGATCGGCATGCGCCCCGGTCAGGATGTTGACCACCCCGCCGGGCAGATCCGACGTGTCCAGCACCTGGTAGAAATCGGTCGCAGACAGAGGATAGAGTTCGCTCGCCACCAGAACCACCCGGTTGCCCATGGCAATGGCCGGCGCCATGACCGAGACCAGCCCCAGCAGCGGCGCCTCGTCGGCACAGAGCGCGCCGATGATGCCGACCGGTTCCTTCATCGCCATGGCAACACCGCGGATCGGCACCGCATGGACCTGACCGTCATATTTGTCGGCCCAGGCGGCGGCGCTGAACAGGCGCTGGATACTGGCCGCAACCTCTTTGGAACCCTGTTTGCCGCCTTTCATCGCGTCGATACGGGCGGCGAATTCATCGGCCCGCGCCGACAGGTTCTCGGCGATGTAATACAGGATCTGCGCCCGCAGATGCCCGGTTGTCCGGCCCCAGCCCGCCGCGCTCTGCGCCGCTTCGACCGCGTTGCGCACATCCTTGCGGTTGCCCTGCCCGACATGCCCCAGCAGGGTGCCGGACTTGCCGAAAATCGGATCGGAATAACCGCTGTCGGGGCGGGCCTGCTTGCCGCCGACATACATCTTGGCGGTGCGGTCAAGGGCATCCTGCGGGCTCGCTTTGCCGGTGGCGCGCGCACCCCGGATCAGCGGTTTGGCCTTGCCTTTTTGTCGGGTATAGGCGCGCAGCCCTTCCCAGCCGCCTTCACGGCCAAACCCGCTTTCGCGCACGCCGCCGAACCCGGCGGCGGCATCAAAGAGGTTGGTGGCGTTGACCCAGACCACCCCGGCCGCCAGTTGCGGCGCGATATCCAGCGCCAGGTTGACATTCTCGGTCCATAGCGTCGCCGCCAGCCCATAGCGGCTGTTATTGGCCAGCTGCACCGCCTCGTCCGGCGTGCGAAAGGTGGTGCCCACCAGAACCGGGCCAAAGATCTCTTCCTGCATCAATGAGTCGGCCGGCGTCAGCCCGGTGATCAGCGTCGGCGGGTAAAAGCACCCCTCGGCCGGCATCCGGACAGCGGCGACGTGGCGCTCGCCCATCGCATTCGCCTCGACCAGACGGTGGATCGTGTCCAGTTGCACCGGATCGACGATGGCGCCCACGTCGATGCACTTGTCCAGCGGATCGCCGATACGCAAACGGTCCATGCGGTCGCGCAGGCGGGCGTGGAAATCCTCGGCAATGCTTTCCTGCACCAACAGGCGCGACCCGGCGCAACAGACCTGACCCTGGTTGAACCAGATCGCATCGACCAGCCCTTCGATGGCACTGTCGATATCGGCGTCGTCAAAGACGATATAGGGGCTTTTGCCGCCCAGTTCGAGCGTCAGGGCCTTGCCGCTGCCCGCCGTGGCCTCGCGAATTTTCCGCCCGACCGAGGTCGAACCGGTAAAGGCGATCTTGTCGACCTGCGCGGCAACGATCATCTCGCCCACCGCGCCGTCGCCGGTGACGATGTTGACCACACCCGCTGGCAGCCCGGCCTGCTGGCAGATTTCGGCGAACAGCAAGGCGCTCAGCGAGGTGTATTCGGCGGGTTTCAGCACCACGGTATTGCCCATGGCCAGTGCCGGGGCAATCTTCCAGGCCAGCATCAGCAGTGGAAAGTTCCACGGAATGATCTGACCGCAAACGCCCAGAGGTTCGGAATCGGGCAGCGCCTCTTCCATCAGTTGCGCCATGCCCGCGTGGTAATAGAAATGCCGTTGCGCCAGCGGGATGTCGATGTCGCGGCTTTCACGGATCGGTTTGCCGTTGTCCAGGGTCTCCAGCACCGCAAACAGCCGGCTGTGTTTCTGCAGCAGCCGCGCGATGGCATAGAGATACCGCGCCCGGCCCGGACCGCCCAGTTCGGCCCATTTGCCCTGCGCCTTGCGGGCGGCGGCCACGGCGGCATCCACGTCGGCCTGGGTCGCCTGGGTCAATGTCGCCAGCGTCGCGCCAGAGGCCGGGTTGCGGCTGTCGAATCCGGTGCCGGGCGCGGTGAAATCACCGCCGATGAAATGCCCAAAGCCATTGCCGCGCTGGGCCAGCCATGCCAGCGCCGCGTCCGGGCTTTCGGGGGCCGGGCCGTATTCCATGGTTTCAAAGATTTCCGGGACGTTCATGTCGGCCCCCTGTCAGCGGATGGCAAGAATGATAAGGTCAATGACTATCACGAATACCGGAAACCCAATAGTCACCAGCTGCGGGCGAAAGTCGTTGGCAAGGTCCCGCGAAACCGCGGGAACCGACTGGCGGGCGGCCGCATAACAGGCGTTGATCCGTTTCTGCAGGTCAAGCAGCGCAAACCAGACCGGCATTGCAAGCATCGTGTAGATCACGGCAAAAACGATCCGGTTCGTGCTGAACCGTTCCGCGGCCCGCAGATCGTCGGACGCCACCATCCAGCCGCCGACCGCGATGCTGGCCAGCAAAAAGAACTGGACGAGCTTGGTCGCCACCTCGGCATGCCTGAGCGCCATGTCCACTGCGTCGCGCCAGTGAAAACCCGCTTTCTCGGGCATGGTATCGCTCCCTTGCCCGCTCATCCCGTGGGATGCCTGTAGCCGGCGGAATAGTCCCCCGTGACGTGATGTTCCAACTGTCGTTCGATATCGCCCAGCAGCGAACTGGCGCCAAAGCGGAACAGGTCCGGCTGCAGCCAGCGGTCGCCCAGTTCCTCTTTGATCAGCGCCAGATAGACCAGCGCATCCTTGGCCTTGGATATCCCGCCTGCGGGTTTATAGCCGACCCGGTACCCGGTGCGGCGGTAATAGTCGCGGATCGCCCTGATCATCACCAGCGTCACCGGCAGCGTCGCGTTCACGGTTTCCTTGCCGGTCGAGGTCTTGATGAAATCCGCGCCCGCCATCATGCAGACCAGACTGGCACGTCCGACATTGCGCAGCGTGCCCAGTTCGCCAGTGGCCAGGATCGCCTTGACATGCGCCGCGCCACAAGCGTCCCGAAAGGCGCGCATCTCGTCATACAAACCCTGCCAGTTACCGGTCAGTACATGCCGTCGCGAGATGACGATGTCGATCTCTGCCGCCCCGGCGGCCACGCTCTCGCCAATCTCGGCCAGACGCAGGGGAAAGGGCGACAGCCCGGCCGGAAAGCCGGTGCTGACGGCGGCGACCGGGATGCCGCTGCCGTGCAGCGCCTCGACGGCGGTGGCGATCATGTCGTGATAGACACAGACCGCGCCCACGGTCAGCCCGTCCATGCCCAGCGCCTGCAACAGGTCGGGGCGCACCGGCTGACGCGCCTTGCCGCACAACCGCCGCACCCGCTGGGCGGTGTCATCACCCGACAGCGTGGTCAGGTCGATACAGCTGATCGCGCGCAGCAGCCAGGCGGCCTGAAACTGCTTTTTGACCGTGCGCCGCCCCGGCAGCGTCGCGGCCCGGCGTTCAATGGCCGAGGTGTTGGCCTGAACCCCGCGCAGCCAGTCCATATCCAGCGCCATGCCCGGATTTCGCCGTTCGATCACCTGCGGCAAATGCGGTGCGCGCGTTGTCGTTTCGGTCTGCATCCCGTGTCCTCGCCGGTCTTTGGGCAGGTTTCTGGAGCGTCAGGGTTGCATGGGTGCGGCAACTTGGCAAGCGCGTTGCCGCGACCGGATCGGGGCCCGACAGGGCCGGTATGCAGCCCGGCCCTCAGCCCGTGACGGGCCGCAGACCGAGGATCGCGCGGGCCTGGGCCGGGGTCGCGACGGGACGGCCATGATCCTGGCAGATATCGGCTGCGCGGGCCACCAGCGCGGCGTTGGACGGGGCCAGCGTGTCGCGGTCCAGCCGCACGTTGTCCTCAAGACCGGTCCGCGCATGCCCCCCCGCCGCAATGGCCCATTCGTTCAGCGTGGCCTGATGCCGGCCGATCCCGGCAGCGCACCAGGGTGCGGTCTCTCCGAACAGGCGATGCACCGTCCTGACATAGAAATCGAACACCTCGCGATCGACGGGCATGGCGTTTTTCACGCCCATCACGAACTGGACATAGGGCGTGCCCGCCAGTTGCCCCTTGTCCGCCATTTCACGGGCCTTGAAGATATGGCTCAGGTCAAAGGCTTCGATCTCGGGCTTGATTTCATATTCCAGCATCTCGGAGGCCAGCCACTCCACCAGATCGGGCGGGTTTTCGTAGACCCGGGTGGGAAAGTTGTTCGAACCGACCGACAGCGACGCCATGTCCGGACGCAGCGGCAGCATGCCACCGCGCGCGCGCCCGGCCCCCGACCGCCCGCCGGTCGAAAACTGCAGGATCACGCCGGGGCACAGGGCCGTCAGACCCTCCTTCAGTTGCGCGAATTTCTCGGGGTCCGAGCTGGGTGTTCCATCGTCATTGCGCACATGGGCATGGATGATGCTGGCACCGGCCTCAAAGGCGGCCTGGCTGCTTTCGATCTGTTCGGAAATGCTGACCGGTACGGCGGGATTGTCCGATTTGGTCGCGACGCTGCCGGTGATGGCGCAGCACAGGATACAGGGATCGGTCATGTTGGTCCTCTTTGCGGGTCGGCGCGTCAGATATCGAAAAAGACGGTTTCGCCGTCGCCCTGAACGCGGATGTCAAACCGGTATACCACATGTCCGTCGCGTTCGGACCGTTTTGCGATCAGCGTCGGGCGCCGGTTCTGCCATTCGATCAGGTTCAGCACCGGGTCGGCGGCGTTGGCCGCGGCTTCGTCCTCGAAATACAGCCGGGTGTTGAGGCCGATATTGATGCCGCGCGCGACGATCCACAGGCTGATATGCGGCGCCATCATGACACCGGACCGGCCCATCACCGGCCCCGGCTTGACCGTGTCAAACCGCCATTCGCCGGTGTCGAAATCGGTGATCACCCGGCCCCAGCCGCGAAAGCCCGGCTCGACCGGGCCGCCGCCTTCGGGATGGGCATAATGGCCCTCGGCATTGGCCTGCCAGACCTCGAGCATCGCGTCCCTGATCGGGCTGCCAGTGCCATCGATCACCAGCCCCTCGACGCGGATGCGGTCGCCTCTGGCCCCGGGGCCGGCGATGTCCCGGCCCAGTTCGTTGTCATAGATGTCAAACCCCGCCGCACCCGGCGCCAGTCCGATATGCACATAGGGTCCGGCAGTCTGGGACGGGGTTTCCCTGAGATAGTCCGGCTTTCGCATGTCAGTTCCCCTCGAGCCGGTTTTCAAAGAGCGTCGAACGCCGCCCGCGCAGCACGATGTCGAACCGATAGGCGATGCTGTCCAGCGGGATCGTCGCATTCATGTCCAGCCTCGCGGTCAGTTGATCCACCGCATCCGCGTCCGGCAGGGTCTGCACGATGGGGCAGCGCGGAATCAGGGGATCGCCCTCGAAATAAAGCTGGGTGATCAGGCGCTGGCTAAAGGCGCTGCCAAAGATGCTGACATGGATATGCGCCGGACGCCAGTTGTTGATCTGGTTGCGCCAGGGATAGGCGCCGGGCTTGACCGTGCGGAAAAAGTAATACCCCGTTTCGTCCGTCAGGGTACGCCCGCAGCCGCCGAAATTGCGGTCGATGGGGGCCAGATAGGTGTCCTTTTGATGGCGATAGCGGCCGCCGGCATTGGCCTGCCAGATCTCGACCAGTGTTCCGGGCACGGGCCGCGCGTTTTCGTCCAGCACCCGGCCATGCACAATGATGCGCTCGCCGATCGGATCGCCATCCGTGGCGAAATTCCGGATCAGGTCATGATCGAGCGGCCCGATATCGTCCTGGCCAAACACCGGCCCGGTGATCTCGCTGGCCGATTGCTGCAGGCTGATCAGCGACAGGCGCGGGCTGCGGGCCACCGAAGTCTTGTAGTCCGGCGTCAGGGCCGGCGGGTGCCTGGCCCGGTCGCGCTGATAGTATTCGGCCGGTTTCATGTCGTGCCCTCCATCTCGGCAAAGGTCTGTTTCGCCAGTTTGATCGCGTGATTGGCCCTGGGCACGCCGGCATAGACGGCGACATGCAGAAAGGCCTGCATCACGTCCTCGCGGCTGGCGCCGGTGCGCACGGTGGCGCGGACATGCATCGGGATCTCCTCGAAATTGCCGGTCGCGGCCAGCAGGGCCAGTGTCAGCATCGACCGTTCGCGGCGGCTGATCGTGTCATCGGCCCACAGGGTGCCCCAGGCGCCCTCGGTGATCAGGGTCTGGAACGGTTGGTCGAAATCGGTCCGGTTGGCCTCGGCCCGGTCGACATGCGCGTCCCCGAGAACGGCGCGGCGCACGGACAGGCCGGTTTCATAGCGATCAGGCATCAGGGGTTCCCTTGTCGTTGTGGCGGCGTGCGGCCCTGCAGACCGGTGGCATCCTGTGCCATTGGGCACCGGTTCGCCCATTGCATCAATAGGGCAGGCCGACATAATTCTGCGCCATCACGCTTTGCGCCGTCGGATTTGATCGCAGAAACTCGATATCGGCCTTCTGCATCTTCAAATCGAACGGGGACTGGTCGGGAAACCGGTGCAGCAGGTTGGTCATCCACCAGCTGAACCGCTCGGCCTTCCAGACCCGCGCCAGCGCGTCGTCGCTATAGCTGTCCAGACCGGTGCTGTCGTCCTGTTCATAAAACCGTACCAGCCCATGGTACAGATAGTAGACATCGCTGGCCGCGGTATTCAGCCCCTTGGCGCCGGTGGGTGGCACGATATGGGCGGCGTCTCCGCACAGGAACAGCCGGCCCCAGCGCATCGGTTCGGTGACGAAACTGCGCAGCGGCGCGATGCTTTTCTCGATCGCAGGGCCAGTGATCAGCTGTTCGGCATATGCCGCAGGGATGCGACGCTTCAGCTCTTGCCAAAAGGCGGCATCGGTCCAGTCCTCCGGGCTGTCGCTCAGCGAGCACTGGATGTAATAGCGGCTGAGATTGGCATTGCGCATCGAGCACAGCGCAAAGCCCCGGTCCGAATTGGCATAGATCAGTTCGTGATGAACCGGCGGCGTTTCGCTGAGAACCCCCAACCAACCGAACGGATACAGCTTTTCATACTCGCGGCGGACATTCAGCGGAATGGTCTGTCGGCTGACGCCGTGGAACCCATCGCACCCGGCGACGAAATCGCAGTCGATCCGTCGCGCCGCCCCCTGAACCCGGTAGGTCACATGGGGGCTGTCGGCGTCGGCACCGTGAATGGCGACATCCTCGGCGTTGAATTCCAGCCGTCCCCCGGATTTTTCGCGCGCCTCGTACAGATCGCGGGTCAGCTCGGTCTGGCCATAGACCACCACCGGCGATCCGGTCGGCGCGTTGAATTCGATGCGGAACACGTCGTCACCATAGGACACCAGCGTGCCGTCATGCACAAATCCCTGGGCATGCAACCGCTCGGCACAGCCGGCTTCTTCGAGCAGCCGGACAAACCCCTGTTCCAGAACCCCCGCGCGGA
Source organism: Sedimentitalea sediminis (assembly GCF_042687825.1). Taxonomy (NCBI): domain Bacteria; kingdom Pseudomonadati; phylum Pseudomonadota; class Alphaproteobacteria; order Rhodobacterales; family Paracoccaceae; genus Sedimentitalea; species Sedimentitalea sediminis. The sequence goes on from NZ_JBHUQE010000008.1 coordinate 38,778, forward strand.
TGCGGCCCAGCACGTAATCCTTGGTCTTTCGTTCGAGAACGACGCTGTCGATGCCACGCCTGTGCAAAAGCTGTGACAGCAACAGCCCCGACGGACCGCCGCCGATGATTGCCACCCGCGTCTTCATCGCGATTTCCTCACACATGGTTCGAATTTCACATATCGAGTGCGATAATGAAAATGAGTTACAGGGCTATTGATTATCAATATGGATAACTATGGTGGATCGCCGCATCAAGTTTCGTCATCTCGACGCGTTCAGCGCCATCGCCCGGGCCCGCAGCCTGAAGCGGGGGTAATCCCCCCCGATCTTTGGGGGGATGCGGAAGTCGAATTTTCTCGGCAGGATGAACGAGGAGATTCCGATGAAGAAGACACCTTTCACTAAAGCCCAGATCATGGCTATCCTGCGGCAGATGGAGGGCGGCGTGCCGGTGTCCGAGCTGTGCCGGGAGCACGGCATGAGCAGCGCCACGGTTTACAAGTGGCGCGCCAAGTATGGCGGCATGGACGCCAGCCTTATCAGCGCAATCGGGAAAGAACCTCCGATCTCGCTGATAAACGGCTCGGGTCTGGGCAGGCCGCCCCGAGTTCAAACCCCCGGAAAATCTCCAGCCAGGTGGTCCGACAAAGGGGAGCGGGTCACCATAGAAGCACTTAGCACCGTTCGCTCGAATCTAAAGACTCTAGAGAATTCGATCTCGCCACCATAGGTGTGCTTACTACTATGCAAGTGCTGCCCTGATCGGGCACTCGTCACTGTCTTGGATACCCAGGCTGCTAGAATCGCGGCGGAAGGGTTTTCAACCTGGATGGCTGTGTGCGAAGCGAAGGCTTTGATTTCGATTTCTTGGGACGCGGAGCAGACAAAGCGCTGCGTCCTAATTCTGTGATGCTATAGCGTTCATGAACACCACCTACGAATTTCTCACTGACGAATGGTTCTATCCATCCATTCTCCAGAAGAGACGCAATCGTTTTTGCACCCGCTCCATGGATCTGAGCTGCATACTCCCATTCCTGGTAGGCAAGGCATAGTAACGCTTTCCGTTGTCGCGTGGTGGGCGTCAGCATACAGATTTCTCTTAGATCGCGTGAATTAGTTTAGGAACGCCGGGTTATTGCAGCGTATAGTGGCTCATTGCTCAAGGCTGACTTCTGTAGAGTCGAACGCCCGATATCTCAAACGTGAACCTCGCTTTATGGACTGCGCCCGCAGCAATTGGATGCCAAGCGCAAAGGCGGCTTTGGGCCGTGAGTGCCAGGCAGCGGGAGGCCGGATGGACCATGCGGTTTGTCTGCTTCAGCAGTTTCGCCACGGCATCTAGAGATGACGGTCAATTGGCCAGTTGCTTACAGACAAAGTCGGCGCGTGTTACAATGTCGGCGCGCGGCAGCTCTGTGATTTCGTATCCGAGGGCGGGGTAGGTCTCGCGCATGACGGCACAGGTCGCTTCGGCTTTGGCGCGAGTCTGCTTGCGTTCGGTGTCCTGCACGAAGATTTCTTCCCAGAAAGGTGCAAGAAAGACGCGACAGTTGTAGCGAGTTTCCTTGGTTGCGGCGGCGACGCGTGGCGGCACCGGGAGGCGGCAGAGCGTCAGGTAGCCCAGGATGTCGGGAATGCCTCGGTCGAAGGTCACTGGGCCAGAGAGCGCCTGTGCGGCGCTGTAGGGCGCAGGTCGCGTTCGAGCATCCGTCCGGCGTAGGCCATGCGATCCGCCCACGGGAGGGCATCCCCGCCGCTGGCCATCTCTTCGCGGATGATCGCGCGGCCGGATTCGGGGATTGTGTGAAAGCCGCGACGGGCGAGCGCGGTGATGAGGCTGGTCTTGCCCGCACCGGGGCCGCCCGTCACGACGAAGAAATGATCGCTCATGGGTCATCCTCGGATTCGACAGGGGGAAGGGCCGCGAGGCGATCGAACTGCCATCGGCACGGATCGGAGCAGCATGGATTTTCGCAGGGAAAACAGCACCGGTCTGCGCGGCAGAGGCAAATCCTCTGACGAAAAAGGCAGACCTATCTGGTGCTTTTCATATGTGAGATGGTGGAGCCTAGGGGGATCGAACCCCTGACCTCTTGCATGCCATGCAAGCGCTCTCCCAGCTGAGCTAAGGCCCCGGAACCGTGCGCCGGTGTCTAGGCGCAGATTCGGGCGGGATCAAGCGAAAAATCCCGCCACGCGCAGAATCCTGGGATCAGTCTTCGTCCTCGACCGCCACGTCGGCGATCTCGTCCAGCGAGACATCATCATCGTCATCGTCGTCTTCCAGGATGTCGTCTTCCAGATCGACATCCACCGAGTCGTCTTCCTCGAGGACGACTTCGTCATCCGTTTCCTTTTCCTTGGCCTTGCGGGTCGCCGCGTCTTCGGCATCGGCGGCAATCATCCGGCCCTTGCCGGCGACGATTTCCACGACCTCGCCCGTATAGGGACTGACGATCGGGTCCTTGTTCAGGTCGTAAAACCGTTTGCCGGTGGTCGGGCACAGGCGTTTTGTACCCCATTCTTCCTTGGGCATGTGAATCCCCTTGATTATCTGCTGAGTCGGATCGACGATTCCGGTCACGTGCCATATGACATGCGCACTGTCAAAGCCTTTAGACCGGGAAGGGACACGCATATGGCCGAGCATCAGTTGCCAGGGTCGCCGCCTGTGACGGTCAAGCTGCGCCGCTCGGGTCGGGCGCGGCGTATCAGCCTGCGGGTGTCGCGCCTGGACGGGCGAGTCACGCTGACCCTGCCACCGGGCGTGCCGGATGCCGAAGCGCTGGATTTCGCCCGTTCGAAACAGGACTGGATCCGCGGACATCTGGACACCCGCCCTCTGGGCATCGCGGTAGAGCCGGGGATCGATCTGCCCATCGAGGGCGTGCCCCATCGCGTGACCTTGATCCCCGGGCGGCGGGTCCTGCGGCAAAATGGTGAGATCGGCGTGCCCGGCCCGGATGCCGCCCGCCGCCTGCAACCCTGGTTACGCGAACTGGCCCGCGACCGGCTGGCCGCCGCCGCCGATCACTATGCGGCGATGCTGGGCCGGCCCTATCACCGGCTGACGATGCGCGACACCCGGTCCCGCTGGGGTTCTTGCTCGTCGCGCGGCGGGCTGATGTTCTCGTGGCGGCTGATACTGGCGCCGCCGGACATCCTGCGCTATGTCGCGGCACATGAGGTGGCGCATCTTGCCGAGATGAACCACTCACCCGCCTTCTGGGCCACCGTCCAGCGCCTGCACGGTCCCTGCGCGGCCCAACGGCAATGGCTGCGCCGCGAGGGCGGCAGCCTGCACATGTATCAATTCTGATCCGACGGGCTGTTGACCTTTGCCGGCTTTGTGATCACAGATCGGATCATGATATCGACCCGCCCCACCGAAGCCACGCTGGTGGCTGCCCATGATCGCGTCTATCGCGCCTTGCGCGGTCGCATCATGCATGGCGAGATCGCGCCCGGTCGGGCGCTGACCTTGCGCGGCATCGGCAGGGATTTCGATGTCTCGATGACACCGGCCCGCGAAGCCGTGCGCCGCCTGGTCGCCGAAGGCGCGCTGTTCCTGTCCAGTTCCGGCCGGGTCTCGACGCCCGAACTGACGCAGGAGCGGATCGAGGAACTGGCCGCGCTGCGGGCGCTGCTGGAGGTCGAACTGGCCAGCCGCGCCCTGCCCCGCGCCCATATCGCCCTGATTGACCGGCTGCAGGCGATCAACGGCGCAATTGCCGAGGCCGTCTCGAACCGCGACGCGGTCGGCTATATCCGCAGCAACCTCGAATTTCACCGCACGCTCTATCTGCGCGCCCAGGCCCCGGCGATGCTGGCGATGGCCGAAACCGTCTGGCTGCAGATGGGGCCGACCATGCGGGCGCTCTATGGCCGTCTGCGCCGCACCGAGCCGCCGCATTTCCACAAGCTGATGATTGCAGCGCTCAAGGCCGGCGACGAGCCGGGACTGCGCCTGGCCGTGCGGTCGGACGTGACCCAGGGGCTGCGGATGCTGGCCGGCTGACCCTAACGGCTGCCGGTGAGCCAGGCAGCGCGGCACTTCGATGACCGGCTCGCGAATGCCTTGCCATTGACCGCCGGCAACGCGCTGGGCCACTGTCACCGTATCGTGGCCCAGCCACGCGCCATCGGCGCGGAAACCACAGCCTGAAGCACCCGTGTCGCCCCCAGCTTTCTTCCGGCACGGATCCCACTGGGGTCGGGATTTGAAGCGCATGAAAAAAGACCCGCCAAAAGTCTTGGCAGGCCTTTTCAAATTCGATCTCGGGGCTGGCCTCAGGCGGCCAGTGCGGCCTGTGCCTTGGCAACGATGGCACCGAAGGCGTCAGGCTCGTGCACCGCCAGATCGGCCAGAACCTTGCGGTCCACCTCGATGCCGGCCAGGGTCAGACCGTTGATGAAGCGGCTGTAGGTCAGCGCCTCGTCATGGCTGCGCACGGCGGCATTGATGCGCTGGATCCACAGGGCGCGGAAGTTGCGCTTGCGGTTCTTGCGGTCGCGGGTGGCGTACTGGTTCGCCTTGTCGACGGCCTGCGTGGCAACCTTGAAGGTGCTCTTGCGGCGGCCGTAATAGCCTTTGGCGGCCTTGATGATCTTCTTGTGGCGGGCGTGGGTGACGGTTCCGGACTTGACGCGGGACATGTGATCGGCCTCCTATCAGCGGTCGTAGGGCATGAAGCCCTTGACGATCTTGGCGTCCGGGGCGGACAGGGTCGTGGTTCCACGGGCGTCGCGGATGAACTTGCGGGTCCGCTTGATCATGCCGTGGCGCTTGCCGGCCTGGCCGGCCATGACCTTGCCAGTGGCGGTCACCTTAAAGCGTTTCTTGGCGCTTGCCTTGGTCTTCATCTTGGGCATTTCCGTCTCCTTGCTTTTGGGTCGGTACGAAACGCGACTCGGCATGCCACATCGGCCGGTCGCGCGGTCAGAAGCGCCATTTACGCAAGACGGGTCAAACTGGCAAGAGGGCAGCGGTTTTTTTACGAGACAATCCGCGCCACGACGCCCAGAACCACTTCGGGAATCTGATCGATCTGGTATCCGCCGGGCTTGCTGGACACGGCGAACAGGATCAATCCCCCCGCGATCAAGATGGTCAGGGCCGAGGCGCGCGGCGCCCGCCCGTCGGTGACAGCCGACAGGATCGACGGGATGGACAGCACCCCGATCAACAGCCCCAGCGTCAGTGTCAGATCCGGATCCATGGCGCCCACCCCGTCAATACAATCGCGCCCAACCTATTCCGGGTCGGTCCGATAGATCAATCTTTCGTCGCAGGGGGCGACACGCAGGATGTTGGTGGTGCCCGGAACGTTGAACGGCACGCCCGCCGTGATCACGATCTGATCGTCCCCCGACGCGAAACCGCCCTTGCGCGTGGCCCGCGCGGCGTTGACCACGGCGTCCTTGAACCGTTCCAGTTCGCCGGTCATCAGGCAGGTACAGCCCCAACTCAGGGCCAGCCGGCGCGCGGTACCGCGCAAGCTGGTCATCGCGATGATCGGCACCCGCGGGCGTTCGCGGGCGGTCAGCAGCGCGGTGGTACCGCTTTGGGTGAAACAGCAGATTGCCTTGATATCCGTGGTCTCTGCGATTTCGCGGGCGGCGGCGACGATACCATGGGCGACGCTGTGGCCCTTGACGCTGCGCGAGGCGGCGATGATCTGTTCATAGGTCGGGTCGGCTTCGACCTCGATTGCCACCCGGTCCATGGTCTGCACCGCCTGCACGGGGAACTGCCCGGCGGCAGATTCCGCGCTGAGCATCACCGCGTCGGCGCCCTCGTAGATGGCCGTGGCGACATCGCTGACTTCGGCCCGGGTCGGCATCGGGCTTTCGATCATGCTTTCCAGCATCTGGGTGGCGACGATCACCGGTTTGGCCGCGGCGCGGCACCGGCGCACCAGGCGTTTCTGGATCGGCGGCACCGCCTGCACCGGCAGTTCCACGCCCAGATCGCCCCGCGCCACCATGACGCCATCGCTGGCCTCAAGGATGTCGTCGAACCGGTCGACCGCCTTGGGCTTTTCGATCTTCGCCAGGATCGCCGCCCGTCCGGCGGCCAGTTCGCGGGCCTCGGTCACGTCGCGGACCCGCTGCACAAAGCTGAGCGCCAGCCAGTCGACACCGAGATTGCAGGCGAATTCCAGATCCTTGCGGTCCTTTTCCGACAAGGCGGCCAGCGGCAGTTCGACATCCGGCACATTGACGCCCTTGTGGTTCGAGATCGCGCCGCCGGCGATCACGGTGCAATCGGCGAAATCGCTGCCGCAGGCCTCGACCCTGAGGCGGATCTTGCCATCGTTGACCAGCAGAGACACCCCGGGAACAAGCGCCTGAAAGATTTCCGGATGCGGCAGACACACCCGGTGGGTATTGCCCGCTGCGGTGTCCAGATCCATGCGAAAAGCCGCGCCGTTTTCCAGCTCTACCGCGCCATTGGCGAATTTTCCGACGCGCAGCTTGGGGCCCTGCAGATCGGCCAGGATGGCGATCGGGCTGTCCAGTTCCTCTTCCACCTGCCGGATGATCCGGTGTTTCTCGCGAATCTCTTCATGCGTGCCGTGGCTCATGTTCAGTCGGAAAACGTCGACCCCGGCCTCGTGCAACGCGCGGATCATTGCGTGGGTTTCCGACGACGGACCCAAGGTGGCAACAATTTTGACGTTACGGTCTCGTTTCATCTGCCAAGTGTCCTCGTGCCGAAATGTTAACGCAAACAGGCGCGCGTCGCTTATGGCGCAATTCCAAATTGCCCACAACTGTCCTAAAGCTGTCCAGAACAAGATGACAGGCCCATGACATACAGCCCCTTTTTCATTCACGGCGAAACCCGGCCCGCGCGCTGGCTGATTACCTGCGATCACGCAACCAACTCGGTTCCGCCGCAAATCTGCGGCGGCGATCTGGGATTGGCGCGCGAAGACATGGAACGCCACATCGCCTATGATGTCGGCGCCTATGGTGTCGCCCAGCATTTGGGCCAGTTGCTGGATGCGCCGGTGATCGCCGCCAATTTCTCGCGGCTGGTGATCGACCCAAACCGGGGTGAGGACGACCCGACCCTGCTGATGAAGCTGTATGACGGCTCGATCATCCCGGGAAACCGCCACGCCGACCGGGCCGAGATCGAGCGCCGCAAGGCGCTGTGCTACCACCCATATCACGCGGAACTGGCACGGATGGCGGCGTTGCCGCATGCGGTGATCCTGTCGATCCACAGTTTCACCCGGCAGTTGCGCGGGCGGCCACCGCGCCCGTGGCATATCGGGCTGCTCTATGCCGAGGACGACCGTCTGGCCGCTCCGCTGCTGCGCCGGCTGCAGGCCGAACCCGACCTGTGCGTGGGCGACAACCAACCCTATTCCGGCCACCTGCCCGGCGATTCCATCGACAAGCATGCCAGCGCGCATAACCGCCCCAACGTGCTGATCGAGCTGCGCAACGACCTGATTGCCGACCATGAGGGCCAGCGCCTCTGGGCCGAAAGGCTGGCCCCGGTCCTTGAGGACGCGCTGGCGGATTCAGGCCTCTGACCCCGGCTTTGCAGGCCAAAGCCTGATGCCGGGGTTTGACGCTGGGGTTTGACGCGGGTCCGGATCAGGTATCAATGGACCGAAACCGAACCGGAGACCGAACATGGATTCGCACGACATCGACCCGCAAACCGAAACCGAATTGCAGGCCGCCGCGTTTCGCCGGCTGCAAAGGCACCTGATGCAGGATCGCACCGACGTTCAGAACATCGACCTGATGAACCTGGCCGGGTTCTGCCGCAACTGCCTGGCCCGCTGGTATCAGGAAGCCGCCAACGACAAGGGCATCGAAATGGACAAGATGCAGGCGCGCGAGCGGTTTTACGGAATGACGATGGACGAATGGAAGGCAAACCATCAGACCGAGGCCAGCCCCGAGAAACAGGCGGAATTCAAGGTCGCCTTTGCCGAGAATGTCGGCCCCAAGGACTGAGCGCCCGGGTCAGGTGACCCTCGCTGCCATGCGCCGGATGAAATCGGCGCAATCCGCCGGCGCCGTGATCGGGATCATGTGGCCGCGATCCGCCAGGGTTTCGCAGGACAGCCCGTGGACCTGCATGGTATGGCCATGTGCCGTGGGTGACAGGATCGCGTCCGCGGCACCGAAAAGAACACCGCCCGGCACCGTCAGGTCGTGGTCATAGCGCGCCGAAATCCGGGCGGCGGCGGCCTGCAGCGCGACAACGTCAGAGGCAGCGGTAACAAAGGCCTTGGGGCGCAGCCCCAGCGCCGCACCGCCCCGGGTCATGAAATCCTGCGGCCAGGGTTCCGGGTGAAAGACGATCGACAGCACCTTGTCCTTGGTGGCCGCCGCCAGCGGCACCGCGATGGTGTGGCCCAGCAGCCGGCGCATCCAGGGCGATCTGACCTGCAGCCCCTTGAACACCTCGGGCACGCCGGACTGATCCTGCGTCACCGGACACAACAGCGCCAGCGCACCGGTCTTGTCGGGTCGGTCCAGCGCCATCGCCAGCGCCACCGCGCCGCCCAGCGAATGCCCCACCAGCACCGGCCGTTCGATCCCCAGCGCATCCAGCAATTCGCCGATCATCCGCGCCTGTTCGGACGGATCGGCCAGCGCGTCGTCGGCGCGCTCGGAATAGCCGCAGCCGGGACGGTCCACCGCGATGACGCGGAACTCATCTTTCAACAGGTCGGTGAGGCCATAATCGAAATGCTGCAATTGCCCGCTGAGCCCGTGGATCAGCACCAGCGGCTGGGCGTCCTTCGGTCCCAGATCCAGATAGTGGATCGCGCCGTCCCTTAGCCGGTGCACCTGCCCCACGAGCGGCACCAGCTTGGGTGCCTGGGCGGCCATGCTGCGGGTCCGAAAGACCGCCAGCACCAGCAACAGGCCCAGCCCGCCCGGCAGCGCCCAGAAAAGAAAAGTCAGCACCATGTTCATGGACTCCGGTTCATTGCATGCGCGCGCAACCTAGCCATGAATGCGGGGCCTGTCTGCCCCCTGCGAGCCGGCGGCGGCACCGGCGCTCAGAATTCGGCGGCGGCACGGAATTTCATCGATTTGCCACTGTCCGGATGCTTGATCCGCAATTCCTCGGAATGCAGCATCATGCGCGGGTAGTCGGCTGCGGCACCCTGCGCGTATAGCGGATCGCCCAGGATCGGATGGCCCAGCGCCAACATATGCACCCGCAACTGGTGGCTGCGCCCGGTCCGGGGCATCAGCCGCACCCGGCTGGTGCCCGTATCATGGCGCAGCACCCGCCACTCGGTCAGGGCCGGCTTGCCGGTCTCGTGACAGACCATCTGACGCGGCCGGTTGGGCCAGTCCACGATCAGCGGCAGATCGACGGTGCCGGTTTTCGGCGACAAGATCCCCGCGACGCGGGCGACATAGGTCTTGCGGGCCTGCCGCTGCTCGAATTGTTGCCCCAGATGGCGCTGGGCATGCGCGGTCAGGGCAAAGACCATGACGCCGGACGTGTCCCGGTCCAGCCGATGCACCAGCAGGATCTCGGGAAACACCGCGCGCAGGCGGGCGATCAGGCAATCGGCCAGATGCGGGCCGCGCCCGGGCACGCTGAGCAGGCCGGCGGGCTTGTTGACCACCACCAACTGGGCATCGTCATGCAGGATGTCCAACGGGAGGTCGGGCGGGGCATAGTCGTGTGAAACCGTCATCGCGCCTCAGTACCGCCAAGCCTGACTGCGAACAAGTTCCCGCGACGTCGGGCTTGCCAGCGCCCCGAGGTTGATCGAACCTCTGGACAGCGCAACCAGACAGGACCGCCCGATGCACCCGACCATCCGCCAGATGCACGAGGTCGTCGCCAGCGGTGACGACAGTCGGATCGCCACGGTGCTGGCACCGAACGTGCGGTTCCTGCCACCGACCTATTTTGCCACCTGGACCGGACGCGAACCGGTGGCGGCAATCCTGGGCCATGTCGGTCAGGTGTTCCGCGAATTCCACTACCGCCGGACAATGGGGGCCGATCGCGACTGGGCGCTGGAGTTCCAGTGCCGCATCGGCGATCTGGACGCGGTCGGTGTCGACCTGATCACGCTCGACGAGGACGGACTCATCTCGGTCCTGGAGGTCGCGATGCGTCCGCTCAGCGCCGTCCGCGCCCTGCGCCAGGCGATGAACGCGCGGGTCATGTCCGACCCGCGCTTTCTGACCTATCGTCAGGCCCTGTCCTGATCGCCAACGCTACAAGCGCACCCGCTCGGATTTCGGATCGTACAGGGGCCGGATGGACGCCTGTGCGGCGACCCGCACGCCGGCGATATCGATCTCGTAGGACGAAGCCAGCAGGTCAGCGGTGCTTTCGCCCCGGCAGGGCACATAGCCCAGACCAATGGCCGCGCCCAGATGATGGCCATAGGCGCCCGAAGACAGAAACCCGACGATCTCGCCATCGCGCAGCACCGGCTCGTTATGATAGAGCAGCGGCTCGGGGTCGGTCAGCATGAACTGCAGCAGCCGCCGGTCCAGCCCCGCCTCGCGCTTGGCCAGAACGGCATCGCGCCCGATGAATTCGGGCTTGTCGGTCTTGACGGCAAAGCCCAGCCCGGCCTCGAGCACGTGATCCTCGCAGGTGATGTCGTGACCGAAATGGCGGAACCCCTTTTCGATCCGGCAGGTGTCCATCATGTGCATGCCACACAGTTTCAACCCCAAGTCCCGGCCGGCCTGCCACAGGGTTTCGAACGCGTGCTGCGCCATGTCGGCAGAGACGTAGATTTCCCAGCCCAGCTCGCCGACATAGGTGACCCGGTGGGCCCGGGCCAGGCCCAGGCCCAGCTCGATGTCCTGGGCGGTGCCAAACGGGTTGCTGTCGTTGGAAAAGTCGTTCGGCGACACCGCCTGCAACAGCTTGCGGGCATTGGGGCCCATCACGGCCAGCACGCCCTCGGCGGCGGTGACATCGGTCAGCACGACGTTGAAATCGCCCTTATGGCGCTGCATCCAGAGCTGATCGGCCAGCCGCGTCGCCGCCGGCGTGACGACCAGATAGGCGGTTTCGCCCAGCCTGGTCACGGTCACGTCCGCCTCGATGCCGCCGCGCGGGTTCAGAAACTGGGTATAGACGATCTTGCCGATGGGCACATCGTATTGCCCGCCGCCGACATGGTTCAGAAAGGCGCAGGCATCCGACCCCTCGACGCGGATCTTGCCAAAGGAAGACATGTCGTACATGCCCACATTCTCGCGCACGGCGCGGTGCTCGGCGGCGACATTGCCAAAGAAATTCTGCCGCTTCCAGGAATAGGCATAGGCCGGGTCCTGCCCGGGATCGGCGTACCAGTTGGCGCGCTCCCAGCCGGCCAGTTCGCCCATCACGGCGCCCTGTTCCAGCAGCTGGTGATGAAACGGCGTGCGCCGCACCCCGCGCGCCGTGGCCTTTTGCCGATAGGGAAAGTGATCGGCGTAAAGCAGGCCCAGCGTTTCGGCCGCGCGCGCCCGCAGATAGCGCCGGTTGCCCTGAAAAGGATGCATCCGCACGATGTCCACATCGCCCAGATCAAAGGGTTTCTCGCCATCCTGCATCCATTGCGCCAGCGCCATGCCGGCGCCCCCCGCCGACTGGATGCCGACCGAGTTGAACCCGGCGGCGACCCAGACATTGTCCATCTCGGGCGCCAGGCCCAGATGATAGGCATCATCCGGCGTGAAACTCTCGGGACCGTTGAAAAACGTATGAATGCCCGCGCTGCCCAGCATCGGCAGCCGGTTTACCGCCTGCTCCAAGATCGGTTCGAAATGGTCGAAATCCTCGGGCAACTGGTCGAACTCGAACTCTTCGGGGATCGGCCCCCAGGGTTTCGAAACGGGTTCGAACGCGCCCAGCATCATCTTGCCGGCGTCTTCCTTGTAGTAGGCGCATTCATCGGGCACCCGCAGCACCGGCATCTGGGTCAGCCCGGCAATGGGCTCCGAGACGATATAGAAATGCTCGCAGGCCTGCAGCGGCACGTTGGTCCCCAGCATGCGGCCAACCTGATGCCCCCACATGCCGGCGCAGTTGACCACCATGTCACAGGCGATATGGCCCTGCTGGCCGTCCTCGTCGCTGACCCAGTCCACACCGGTCACACGGCGCCCGGTGCGGGCGACTCCGGTGACCTTGATGCGCTCGTGCACCCGGGCGCCGCGTTGCCGCGCGCCCTTGGCCAGCGCCAGCGCGATATTGGCCGGATCGCCCTGCCCGTCCAGCGGCAGCCAGACTCCGGCGGTCACGCCCTCGATATTCAGATGTTCATATCTGGCCTTGACCTCTTGCGGACCGATTTCCTCGACCTCGACGCCAAAGGCGCGGGCCATGGCAGCCTGGCGAAAGATTTCCTCGCGGCGTTCGTCGGTCAGCGCGACGGTGATCGACCCGCAACGCCTGAACCCGGTGGCGACACCGGTTTCGGCCTGCAAATCGCCGTATAATTCCTGGCTGTACTTGGCCAGCCGGGTCATGTTGGCGGTCGCGCGCAGCTGCGCGATCAGCCCGGCCGCGTGCCAGGTGGTGCCGCTGGTCAGTTGCTTGCGTTCCAGCAGCACCACGTCCTGCCAGCCCAGCCTGGTCAGGTGATAGGCCACCGAACAACCGATGACACCGCCGCCGATGATGACCACGCGGGCCGATTCTGGAATTGTCGTCATGTTTTCGTTCCTCGATTCTGCCGACCGCCCCCGCCGGGCGGTACAGCCCCCCCCGCCCGTCAGACGATCCGATGCCCCGCCGCCCGCAGGCGCCGGGCCAGTTCGGCGATGTGATCGGGGCCGACCTCGCAGCAGCCACCGACAATAGTCGCGCCCTGAGCCACCCAGTTCATCGCATGTTCCGCATAGGCCGCCGGATCCAGATCGACGCGACGCTGCAACACCTCGACCGTCGGCGCATCTTGCAGGAACGCGTCGGAAATCTCGGTGAACCCGTTGGCATAGGCGCCGTATCGCAGCCCGAACTGCCGCAGGACGGGCAGACCGTCGGTCACCACCTCGGGCCGGGAACAGTTCAGCAGCACCGCCTCGGGGGCGTATCGCGACAGCACCGGTGCGATATCTGTCAGCGGCTCTCCCGACCGCAGTCGACGGCCGTCGTCATCGCGCACCGTCAGGGCCAGCCAGACCGGCTTGCCGCAATCCTGTGTGGCCCGCAGAGCGCCCTCGGCTTCCTGCACCGAGGACACGGTTTCGATCAGGAACAGATCGACGCGCGGCGCCATCAACTGCACCAGTTCGCCGAATTTCAGCGCCGCCTCATCGGGGTTGACCTTCAGATCGGGCCGGTACGAAGCCAGCAGCGGCCCCAGCGCGCCGGCGATACGCCCGCCCGCATAACGATCGCGCGCCATTTCCGCCTGGGCCATCGCGGTCTCGATCAGGGCAGGCACTTCATCCTCGAGACCGATCCGCGCCAGCCGGCTGCGATGCACCGCATAGGTGTTGGTGGTGGCAATGGTCGCGCCGACGGCGAAATAGTCGGAATGCACCGCGCCGACCAGATCGGGCTGGTCCATCATCACCCTTGTCGACCACAAGGGCGTCGCCCGGTTGCCGCTGCGTTTGACCAGTTCCTGCCCGATCGAGCCGTCCATCAGGGTGATATCGGTCATGCCCTCAGCCTTTCGTTGCCCGGATCCCACAGCGGCGCGTCCGGCTGCACCACCGCGCGGACCCGATTGCCATAAATCTCGACCTCTATTTCGGCGCCGGGCACCGCCAGATCGGCCCGCAGCATTGCCAGCGCGACCGAGCCGTTCACCCGGTATCCCCAGGCCCCCGAGGTGGTCTCGCCGACGATCTGCCCGTCATACCACAGGGTCGACATATAGGGCGCATCCGCCGTGTCCGCGTCCACCAGTAGGGTCGCGAAACGCTTGGCGCTGCCGCTTTTCCGTTCCGCCAGCAGCGCCGCCTTGCCGGGAAAATCCTGCGGCTTGTCCAGCCGGACGAACCGCTGCAGCCCGCCCTCGAGCAGGGTGTAATCCGTGGACAGATCGCCCTTCCACGCCCGGTACCCCTTTTCGATGCGCAATGCGTTCAGCGCGTACATGCCAAAGGGCTTGACCCCGGCCGCCATCAACGCATCCCAGATCGCCGGGGCCGCCTCGGGCGCGCAATGGATCTCCCAGCCCAGTTCGCCGGCAAAGGACACCCGTATCAGGGCACAATCCTGCCCCGCCACCTGTCCGCGATAGCTGACCGACAGCCAGGGTGCAGTCAGATCGTGATCTGTCAGCGGCTGCAGGATGGCGCGCGCCTCAGGCCCGGTGACCAGCAGGCATTCCACCTCGTCGGAATGGTCGGTCACGGTGATCCCCTCGGGCGCCTGCCGGGCAAAGATCTCGGCATCGTGCCATTGCGCCACAGCAGCGGTGATCAGGCCGACCTCGTCCGGGCCATGCACCAGCACCGAGCATTCCGTCAGAATGCGGCCGCGCGCATCCGGGAAATAGGCCAGCCCGATGCGCCCCGGTTTCGGCAGTTGCGAGGCCGTCTGCCCATCGACGAAATCGCGCGCGCCGGGACCTGCGACCCTGAGCCGCGTAAAGCCGGAAATCGCGATCATGCCGCAATGGTCGCGCACCGCCTCGCATTCCTCGCGGATACGCGGCTGCCAGGGGCCGTTCCGGTCCCAGGTCCGGGTAGCCGCCTCGCCGGTATCGTCGCCGGGCTGCGCGAACCAGTTGGCGCGTTCCCAGCCATTGTAGGCGCCAAAGACCGCGCCGGCGGCGCGCAACCGGTCATGCAATGTGGACAGCCGCTTGTTGCGCCCGGCGGGCCATTCGTGATGCGGGAAATGCATTGCGTATTCGTGGCCATAGGTCTCGACACCCTTGGCAACGCAGTAGTCCTGATCGGCATAGGCCGTGTAGCGGCGCGGATCGACCGCCCACATGTCCCATTCGGTCTGCCCCTCGGTGACCCATTCGGCCAGCACCTTGCCGGCGCCGCCGGCCTGCGCGATGCCAAAGGTAAACACGCAGGCCTCGAACGCATTGGGCACGCCCGGCATCGGCCCCAGCAGGGGCAGCCCGTCCGGCGCATAGGGAATCGGGCCGTTGATCACCTTGTTGATGCCCGCGCGCCCCAGCAGCGGCACACGTTTCATGGCGTCTTCGATATACCATTCCAGCCGTTCCAGATCGTCCGGGTAAAGCTGAAAGCTGAAATCCTCGGGCATCGGGTCGTCCGGGGTGATCCAGTGCGCCTTGCAGTTGCGTTCATAAGGGCCAAGGTTCAACCCGGTCTTTTCCTGCCGCAGGTAGTACGAGCTGTCCACATCGCGCAGCAGCGGCAGCTTGCCGTGCGCGCGCGTATGCGCCGCGATCTCGGGAATCTCGTCGGTCAGCATGTATTGATGGCTCATCACCATCATCGGCAGCCGGCGCCCGCCATGGGGCCGGAACCATTCGGCGACACGCTGGGCATAATAGCCGGCGGCGTTCACCACATATTCGCAGCGGATGTCGCCCTTGACCGTGTGCACCACCCATTCGCCCCCGTGGCGGCTGACTCCGGTGGCCGGACAGAACCGCAGCGTCCGCGCCCCCAGATCGCGCGCGCCCTTGGCCAGCGCCTGCGTCAGCTGGCTGGGGTCGATATCGCCGTCATGCGGATCGTAAAGCGCGCCGGCCAGATCGTGCAGTTCCAGAAAGGGATAGATGTCCTGCGCCTCTTTCGGCGTCATCAATTCGATATCCATCCCCTGATACCGCCCCATGCCCCTGGCCCGGGCAAATTCCTGCATTCGCTGACGGCCATGCGCCAGGCGGATCGAACCGGTGACGTGATAGTTCATCGGATAATCCACCGCCGCGCCAAGATCGCGGTACAGCTCGGTCGAATAGCGCTGCATGTTCATGATCGACCAGCTGGTGGAAAAGGTCGGCACATTGCCCGCCGCATGCCAGGTGCTGCCGGCGGTAAGCTCGTTCTTTTCCAGCAGAACGCAATCGGTCCAACCCGCCTTTGCCAGGTGGTACAGCGCCGATGTTCCCACCGCACCGCCACCGATGATGACCACGCGGGCCGTCGTTGGAAAATCTGCCATGTCCGGCCCTCCTGTCATGCCTGCCGGGGCAGGTTGTCGGCGATATCGGAATAGTCGCCCTTGTCCGCCACAAAGATATGGCGGGCGACGTGCTGACCGGTCGGGGCGTCGATGGCGCCCATGGCGACCGAGAACTCGTCTTCGGCCTCGTTTTTCCAGAACAGGAAACTACCGCAGACGCCGCAGAACCCCCGCCGAAAGCCGGGGCTGGACTCAAACCAGCGCAGCGACGCCCGATCGGTCAGCGTCAGGCCGTTGTCGGGAATATGCGTCGAGGCCCAGACATGGCCCGACTGCCGGCGGCACTGGCCGCAGTGGCACAGGGACGGCGGCGCCAGTTCCGCGCTGATCGTGAACATGACCCCACCGCAATTGCAGCGTCCCTTATGCATGTCTATTCCCCCTAATGTGGCATCGCGCTGGTGCCCAGCAGGATGCCATAGACAATGAAACAACCCGCCATGACCCGGCGGACCCAGATGTTGAACACCGCCCCCAGGGCGGCGCGTCCCAGACCTGCGCCCAATGCCGTGAACCCGGTATAGCTGAGCGCGGTGATGACCAGCGCGGTCGGCATGATCACCCCCATCTGGGCCGCAATAGGCACATCAGGCTGCACGAATTGCGAGAACGCCGCCAGATAGCCGGCGACGCTTTTCGGATTGATCGTGGCGATCGCCAAGGCGTGCAGATAGACATGACGGGCCGGGCGGACCTCGGATGGCACGGGCCGCCCGGCGCGCGACCAGCCGCGCAGCCCCAGCCAGACGAGAAACCCGGCGCCGATCATCTTGGCGACGAAGAACCCGGTCGGCGAGGCCGCAATCAGCGCCGTCACCCCCAGAGCAGACAGGATCAGGAACAGGCTGGCCTGGGTCAGGATGGCCAGCACCCCGATCATGGCGCGGCCGAACCCCAGATTCATGCCGTTGCTGATACAGTTGACCGCGTTCGGCCCCGGCGTCGTGACGAACACCACCCAGAACGTCGCGAATATGCCCCAGGCCTGAAAACTCATGACGTCAATAGACCGGCGGCGCGATCACCCAGATCGCGACAGCAGGCTCGTCATACGGGTTGATCCAGCGGAACGGCTCTCCGCGGATGCGGAAACTGTCACCGGGATGCAGGGTGAAACGGCGGGGGCCGATCTCCAGGTCAAGGCGGCCCGAGATCAGATATCCGACCTCTTGCGTGGCGCGGCTATGGGGGTCTTCGGATTCCGCATGCGGCAGAAACGTGGACAGGACCATCTCGAAATCATCGGTCAGGTCCGGGGACAGCAACTGTTCGACCAGCCCGGCCTGATCTGATCCGATGGTGCGGCGGTTGTCCTTGCGCACGACGTAACCCGCCTCGTCCTGGGTTGCCGCGGCGGTACCGAACAGCAGCGACATCGGGACCGACAAATGTGCCGCGATCCGGCGCAGATCGGCGACCGAGGGTTCGGACAGGTCGCGCTCGACCTGGCTGAGCCACCCGACCGAGCGGCCCAGCGCCTCGGCCAGTTCCGCCAGGGTCAGGCCCCGCGCCTTGCGCAGGGCGCGCAGATCGGCCCCCAGTGTCGCCGGCTGTATCGGATCGGTCTGCAGCATCGCTTCGCCATGAAAAAATTGACCTGTTTTTCACGATGCCGCGAATCGCTGAAATCTCCAAACGTTTTTTCACCCTTGCCTGCGTGACAGTGACCTGGATTGCACGTCGGTTGAACAAACACGGCCCACAGAGATAGCGACGGTCCGGATGGGAACTGACCGCGCCCGCGCTGGTCGACGGACAGGCAAGGTCACTGCCGGTCAGAGCCGCTCGATCGCGATCGCCGTGCCCTCGCCGCCGCCAATGCAGATCGCAGCCACGTCGTCTCTCAGCTCGTCTTTTTCTTTTTAATTCCGGGATTTGACCATAATTCGCGCGCCGGATGCGCCGGTCGGACAGTCCAATGCGCAGGCCCCTCCATCGACGTTGATCAGATGCGCGACAGGCCAAGTTCCTGTATGCAGGCCATGGGCACAACGGCAAAGGAGACCACAAGACGGCCCCGATCATGGGTGTCTTCGCGCCCGTCCAGGAATATGTGGTCGACAACCGCACCATGGCCAATCCGGGCACCGCCGTCCGGACCAGCAGAATGCGGTCGAACCCGCACTTTTCCGCTTTCATGCCCGATCCGCACATCTTGTTCAGCGGGGTGGCCGGCACCGCTTCGCCCCATACCAGAGCCGCGACATCCTCGAACACGCCCTGAATTCCGCCCATCGGCATACGTGCAGCACCGGCGGCGATCACCCCGGTCATGCCGCCTCTCGATGTCCCGAAAAAAGCACACCGAATGGTAAGAATTGGCTTTTATCGTCGCTTGGAAATTCTACTGCGCAAAGGAACACCTCAGTGAGTCTGACCAGTACCGTTACCGAGTCGGCCCAGATTGTGACCGTCGACGGCCCCCGTATCGACGCCGCCATGGCCATCCAGTTCAAGGAAGAGATGCGTGAACAGACCGTGGATGGTCACAGCCGCGTCATTCTGGACCTGTCGCGCGTGGATTTCATCGATTCCAGCGGCCTGGGGGCCATCGTCGCGGCGATGAAACAGCTGGGCGACCACCGCCAGCTTGATCTGGCCGGGCTGACTCCCACGGTCGAAAAGGTGTTTCGCCTGACCCGCATGGACACGATCTTTCAGCTGTTTCCGTCGCTGGACGACGCCATTTCCGCCCGGGCCGGCTGATTCGGCAAATCACAGGGTAACTTGATGTGACAGACGAGCCGACCAGTTTCACCCACAGCTTTGTCGCCAGCGAACTCGAAACCCGCGAGGCGCTGTGCACGGTCATGGGCCGGCTGCGCGCCATGGGCCTGGCCGAGGAACAGGCCGGGGCAATCGAGATCGCACTGGCCGAGGTGGTGAACAACGTGGTCGAGCACGCCTATGCCGACCGTCCGCCCGGCGACATTCTGATTCGCGGCCATATGGACGAAATGGCGCTGCAGGTGCGCGTGACCGACAAGGGCCGTGCCCTGCCCAATGGCCGGCTGCCCGACGGCCACCCCGCCGATATCAGCGGGCCGCGCTCGGGCCTGCCAGAGGGTGGATTCGGCTGGTACATGATCCGCACGCTGGCCAGGGACATCCGCTATGTACGGGAAAACGGCGGCAACCATCTGCAACTGACGTTTGATCTCATTCCCCCTGCCGCTCCTTGATCCGGACGTTGTCCCGTGGCCCCGCGGCGGCCTTTGGCCCGCCTTGCAACGCGCCAGTGGCAACCACCCACCGCGACGAACGCCGCAAAACGGCCCCATTCGTTCCCTACTGCTGCCGAAAACCGGCGCCATAAGAAAAGGGTAGCTGCATAAGGCTTCCCTCGGCGCCACGTATCATAGCCCCCACCCATAACGTGGCGCCGAGGATCACTCCCGAAAAATATTGATCTGACTTGGCAACTTGCGCCCCGCCCCCTAGCCTGACCGCGCGACAAGGACAGGGTTAGCGATGCGCGATTTCCAGCTTCCGGGGCGGTCGGCGATGTTTGCCGGCAACGGAATGTGCGCCACGTCGCACCCCCTGGCGGCCCAGACCGCCATCGACATTCTCAGGCGTGGCGGCAACGCCATGGATGCGGCCATCGCCGGCGCGCTGCTGTTGGGCATTTGCGAACCGCAGATGACCGGGCTGGGCGGTGACTGCTTTGTGCTCTTTACCCGGCCGGGCAGCCAGGAAATCGCCGCGCTGAACGGTTCGGGACGCGCGCCGCAACGGACGGATCCAGAGCGGCTGCGCCGCGCCGGGCTGTGCGTAATTCCACGCGACAGCCCCGAGGCGGTCACGATCCCCGGCGCGCTGGACGCCTTTTGCCATTTGTCCGAAGCCGAGGGCCGCATTGGTCTGGACGCAATTCTGGCCCCCACCATCCACTATGCCGAGGCCGGCGTGCCGGTGGCGCCACGGGTGGCATATGACTGGCGTCACGGCGCGTCTCTGCTGAACGCGCGGGCCCAAGAATCCTATATGTTCGATGGCAAACCACCCGTCCCGGGGCAGATGTTCCGCGCCCCGGCGCAGGCCGAGATCCTGCGCCGCGTCGCCCGCGACGGGCGTGATGCCTTTTATTCCGGCGAGATCGCCGAGGATATCGTGGCAACCCTGAATCGCCTTGGGGGCGCGCATGATCTGCAGGATTTCGCCGCCACCGCCGCAACTTCGACACAGCCGCTCGGCGGCCGCTATGACGGGATCGACCTGATCGAACACCCTCCGAACGGTCAGGGGGCCACGGCGATCCTGATGCTGAACATCCTGTCGCATTTCGACCTGTCTGGCCTGCCGCCGCTGGGGGCTGCGCGCATCCATATCGAGGCCGAAGCGGCCAAGCTGGCCTATGACGCGCGCAACCGGTTCATCGCCGACCCGGACCACAGCCGGCGAGTCGATCATATGCTGGCACCGCAGACCGCGGCGCGTTTGGCGAAAATGATCGAACCCGACCGGGTCTTGCCGGCAGTAGCGCCGCTGACAGAGGCGGTGCACAAGGACACGGTGCTGATCACCGTGGTGGACCGGGACCGGATGGCGGTGTCGTTGATCTCTTCGATTTTTCACCGCTTTGGTTCGGGCATTGCCAGCGATCGATTCGGGATCCTGCTGCACAATCGCGGCCAGGGGTTCACCCTGGAACCCGGGCACCCCAATATGCTGGGTGGCGGCAAACGCCCGATGCACACGATCATACCGGCCATGCTGCGCGAAAACGGCCGGGTGTCCATGGCTTTTGGCGTGATGGGCGGGGCCTACCAGCCCAGCGGCCATGCGCGTCTGATCACCAATTTGCGTGATTTCGGGATGGAGCTGCAGGCCGCCGTGGATGCGCCGCGCGCCTTCCCTGACGGCGAACTCCTGCAGCTCGAGCGCGGTTATCCGGACGCGGTGAGGCGCGACTTGTCTGCTCTGGGTCACAAGGTTGCGATGCCCGAGGCGCCATTGGGCGGCGCGCAGGCGATTCGCATCGGCGCGGACGGAATCTTGCAGGGCGCCAGCGATCCGCGCAAGGATGGCTGTGCGCTGGGCTATTGAACCGGTGGTCAGTTCAACTGGAAATGCAGCGGATAAGCCCCGTCCCGGAACGGGCCGAACATGTCGGCGATATCCGGGTGATCCACCGGTTCGCCGGAATAGTCGGCGACCAGATTCTGTTCGGAAACATAGGCCACGTAGTAGGATTGGTCGTTTTCCGCCAGCAGATGATAGAAGGGCTGTTCCCGCGCCGGACGGCTGTCCTCGGGAATCGCCTGATACCATTCTTCGGTATTGGAGAATTCGGGATCCACGTCAAAGATCACCCCCCGAAAGGGGTGTTTCTTGTGGCGGACAACCTGTCCCAAATGATATTTAGCGCGTGTTTTCAGCATTTTCGGTTTGCCCCTACCCATTCATAATAGCCGGTACAAGCCCTTCTTGTCCAATCGTTGCCGGCAAATTCCGGGAAACAGTGTGTGAACCCCCATATGACAATGGGTTCGGTCCCGACCGCCTGCGGTCGCCCCATCGCTGCAGATCGCGGCACCTGAAAGACAGCGCGGCAACCGGTCCTGCGGCAATTGGGATTCCATCCGCGTCCGACTTGCGCTAGACTTTGCGAAAAATGGCGAGAGGCAGATGAGCAGAACTCTTCGCGCAATGTTGCTGATGCTGATGCTGGCATCTTGCGGGGGTGGGCATAAGGCACCCCCGCGCAACCTGAACGATGCCTGCAGCATCGCTCAGCAGCGCCCGAAATACGTCAAGGCCTTTAAGGCGACGGAACGCCGCTGGGGTGTTCCGGTACATGTGCAGATGGCGACGATCTACCAGGAAAGCAAGTTTCGCGGCGATGCGCGCACGCCCTATAACTATGTTCTGGGTGTGATCCCCATGGGCCGGCAAAGCAGCGCCTATGGGTTCAGCCAGGCGCTGGACGGCACCTGGGACCAGTATCGCCGGGAAACCGGACGCCGCAGCGCCAAGCGCGACCGGATCAGCGACGCCGCCGATTTCGTCGGCTGGTACATGACACAGAGCCGCGACAGGAACGGCATCGCCCTGACCGACGCCCGCAACCAGTATCTGGCCTATCACGAGGGCCATACCGGCTATGCCCGTGGTAGCTATCGCAACAAAAGCTGGCTTATGCGCGTTGCCGGCGAAGTCGATGCCCGCGCGACCCTGTATCAGGCCCAGCTGGCCAGTTGCCGGGCCTTTCGGCGCTAGCGGTTCGACGCCCTGCCGCCGCCGGACTGGTGGCTGAACAGGCTGCTGCCCAATCGGCCGCCCTTGGTCAGCGGCCCCAGCACCACGGTGGTCTGTCCGCCGCCGGAATCGTGGATCACCCACCGCCGCAGTTCGGTCGGACCGCTTTCAAACATCAAATCGATGCGGCCATAATCCGGGTTTTCCGGGTCCTGCGCAGTGACCACGGTCGTCTGGCCATCGATCCGGTGTCCCACCACCATGTTGGCCCGGCCCAGATCGACCCTTCTGTCCAGGATCAGCGACAGCGGCGTGCGTTTCAGCGGATAGCTTTCCGGCGGCTGATTGGATTTCGGATCGTGGATCACCACCGCCCCGGCGCCGGCCACTACGGTGGCCGCGTTCGGCGGGTCGTATTCGAACCGCATTCGGCCGGGACGTTTCAGGTATAGCGTGCCACGCGACGTGGAACCGTCGTCGTTATATTGCACAAAGGGCGCCACGACCGTGCTCAGACCGTTCAGATAGGTCGAAATTTCGGACAGGGACAGTTTGCCGCCGGCCCAGGCGGCCGGCGCGATCAGGGTCAAGAACAAGGCGTACAGGAAAGGTCTCATGATCCGTACATAGGCGTTTCGGACGCGATGTGAAGCGCCTCTATTGCTGTTCCGGCACCAGGATCTCACGTTTGCCCACATGGTTGGCCGGCGAAACCAGACCCTCTTCCTCCATCTGTTCGACCAGGCGTGCCGCCTTGTTGTAACCGATCGCCAGTTTCCGCTGGATATAGCTGGTCGAGCATTTGCGGTCCTTGATCACGATCTGCACCGCCGTGTCATAGAGCGCATCTTCGCCATCGGTATTGCCGCCCAGCCCCAGAACCAGGTCAATGTTGCTTTCTTTGTCCTCGTCCGGACCCTCGACCACGCCGCTCATATAGGCGGGCGGGCCAAAGCCCTTGAGATGGGTGACCACCTCTTCGACCTCTTCGTCGGACACAAAGGGGCCGTGGCAGCGGGTGATCTTTGCACCGCCGGCCATGTACAGCATGTCGCCCATGCCCAGCAGCTGTTCGGCGCCCATCTCGCCCAGAATCGTCCGGCTGTCGATCTTGGACGTGACCTGGAACGAGATCCGGGTCGGAAAATTCGCCTTGATGGTACCGGTGATCACGTCGACCGAGGGACGCTGAGTGGCCATGATCAGGTGGATGCCGCTGGCCCGCGCCATCTGGGCCAGACGCTGGATACAGGCTTCGATCTCTTTGCCCGCCACCATCATCAGGTCGGCCATCTCGTCGACGATCACGACGATGAACGGCATAGCCTCGGGCGCGAATTCCTCGGTTTCGAACACCGGATCGCCGGTTTCGTCGTCAAACCCGGTCTGCACCGTGCGGCTGAACATCTCGCCCTTGGACAGGGCGTCGCGGACCCGGCCGTTATACCCTTCGATGTTGCGCACGCCCATCTTGGACATCTTGCGATAACGGTCCTCCATCTCACCGACGACCCATTTCAGGGCGACGACCGCCTTTTTCGGGTCGGTGACGACGGGGGACAGCAGATGCGGAATGCCGTCATAGACCGACAGTTCCAGCATCTTGGGGTCGATCATGATCAGGCGGCATTCCTCGGGGGTCAGTTTGTAGAGCAGGCTCAGGATCATCGTGTTGATAGCCACCGACTTGCCTGAACCGGTGGTGCCCGCGATCAGCAGATGCGGCATCTTGGCCAGGTTGGCGACGATCGAATCGCCGCCGATATCCTTGCCCAGCGCCAAAGGCAGGCGCATGTTGCTGTCACCGAAATCGCGACTGGCAAGGATTTCCCGCAGCACGACCTTTTCGCGGTTCTCGTTGGGCAGTTCGATGCCGATCACCGACCGCCCCGGGACCGTCGAAACCCGCGCCGACAGCGCCATCATCGAGCGTGCGATATCATCGGACAGGCCGATCACGCGCGAGGCTTTCAGGCCCGGCGCCGGCTCCAGCTCATACATGGTGACCACCGGACCGGGGCGGACACTGACGATTTCGCCCTTGACGCCATAATCGTCCAGCACGCTTTCCAGCATCCTTGCGTTTTCCTCCAGCGCCTCGTCGCTGAGGACATGCCGCTGGATCGAGGCCGGATTGGTCAGCAGATTCAGCGGCGGCAGCTCGAATTCCGACCCGCTTTCATCGAATGCCAGCGCCGGTTGCGCCTCGGCCTGGGCACGCCGCGACGGGGGCGGCGCCTTGCGCGGCAGGTTCTTGACGACCTTGCGCGGCTCCAGTGCCGGAATGGCCACACCAGCCGGGGCTGGCGACCTCAGTGGCAGGCTTTCGGGCTGCTCTTCGATCTCGGCCTCGGGGACCGTCTGCCGCTGCCGGACATCCTGCGGCGGCAGGTCCACCGGACCAGCGGACAGCGGCGGCACGAGCTCGGGCATTTCGGCGACGGGTGCGGCGGTCAGCGGAGGTTCCGGCCGCAACCGGCCCATACCGCTGGTGTCCAGCACCAGAGGGTCCGGACCGCGTCCGCGACCGCGGGTCAGCGGGCGGGTCGGATCGTCGACCGGTTCGTTCGGGCGCAGGCGCGCGCGCACCGCGTCTGCAATCTTGGCCCTGACTCGGTCATCGCCGGGTGCGGGTTCTGCGTCAGTAGCGACATCGAAATCTGTTGGTTCGTCCGGCGACGCCGCTTCGGGCCGGCGGATCAGCGACGGCATGCGCGACAGAAACCCGCGACGATCCGCGGCGTCGGATGGAACCCTGACTGCCGCCTCTTCGTCGGTCTCAAACAGCGCATAGTCGGACGGATCGGACACTGCCAGTGCCCGGGCTTCTGCCGCTTTCGCGGCGCGGGCTTCGGACCGTCGCGCCTGCATGTCGGCCTGACGCTGCCGGACGGCTTGCAACGCCGAACCGGCACCGCGCCCCAGCAGAGTCATCAGGCCGGCATAGGCCATGATCACGCCGATCAGCACCGCCCGCGCGCCGCGCGCGATCTCGGCGCGGGTGAAGCCAAAGACAAAAGCCGCCAGCGCCACCAGGCAGATCGCCGCCAGCAGCGACATCAGTTTCAGGGCCAGATGCGAGCCGATCGGCAGCAGCGTCAGCAAGGCGCCCATCACCGTGTCGCCAAACAACCCGCCCAGCCCGAAGCTGTGGGTCGCCCGCCAGGCGGCGTCAGGCACCAGCGTCGCGGCATAGACCGAAGCCAGAGCAATCGCGATCGGGGCAAAAATCAGACGTCCGACAGCGCGCTCTTCGCCATGGTGCAGAGCAAACCGGCCCCCCCAGACCAGACAGACCAGCGCAATGCCCCAGCTGCCCCAGCCGACGATCATGAACAGCGGTGCCGCCAGCGACGCGCCGACCGGCCCCATCCAGTTCTGCACCGGGGCATCGGTCGAGACCATCCAGTTGGGATCGTCCGGCGTATAAGAGGCAATCATCGCCGCGGCGGCCAGTCCGAGACAGATCAGGACAATCCCGATCAGTTCCTTGCCGCGTTTTTCGATCGCCGCCTGCATGTTGCTGTCCAACAGCGGATCGCGGCTGCGTGAAGAATATGCCATACCTACCTCGGTCTACCTGTACAAGCAGTCGCGCAGCCTTGTCAGCCCGCCCTGCATTTCCTGTTTCGGGGCCACCAGCGCGACCCGCAAATATCTCTGGCCCGGGTTCTGCCCGTCGGCCCCTTGCGCCAGATAGGCGCCGGGCAGCACACGCACCCCGGTTTCCGTCCACAGCTTCAGCGCCGCCGCCTCGCCATCCGCGACCGGCAGCCACAGAAAGAACCCCGCCTCGGGCGGCTGATAACCCGGTACGGCCGCAAGGATTTCATCGGCCATCGCGTATTTCTCGCGATAGAGATCGCGGTTTTCCTGCACATGCGCCTCATCGGCCCAAACCGCCGCCGCGGCGGCCTGCAATGGCCCGGGCAGGGGCGCGCCGGCATAACTGCGCAATTGCCGGATGCGGGCCAGCGTCTCGGGGCCGCCCGCGACGAACCCCGACCGCAGCCCCGGCAGGTTCGACCGCTTGGACAGCGAATGAAAGATCGTCACGCGCTCGGGGTCGGCGCCGATCTCGCGCGCCACCTGCAGCGCGCCGACCGGCGGCGCATCGCGGTAGATCTCGGAATAGCATTCATCGGCAAAAATGCGGAAGTCATATTGTTCCGCCAGGGCAATCAGCGCCGCCCAATAGTCGCGGCTGGCCACGGCCCCCTGCGGGTTGGCCGGCGAACAGATATAGACGATGGCGGTGCGGTTCAGCACCGCGTCTCCGACCGACGCGAAATCTGGCAGATGACCGGTGGCGGCGGTGGCCGGCACAAAGACCGGCTCGGCCCCGACCGACAGGGCGGCAACCATATAGACCTGGTAGAACGGGTTGGGTGTCAGCACCACCGGCTGCCGGCCGTTCTTTTGCTCGGGACACAGCGCCATCGCCGCATTGTACAGCCCCTCGCGGGTGCCGTTCAGCGCCATGACCTGAGTATCGGGGTCCAGATCGACGCCATAGCGCCGCGTCAGCCATTGCGTGATCGCCGTGCGCAGGGGCTGGCTGCCCTCGTTGGGCGGATAGGAATTGAACCCGGCCGCGTGCTGCTGAATGACCTCCGTCACCCAGGCGGGAAAGGCGTGTTTCGGCTCGCCGATGGACATGTGCACCACATCGCCGCCGGGCGCATGGGCGTCCAACAGCGCGCGCAAACGCGGAAATGCGTATTCCGGTAGGTTCGAAAACCGCTCGGGGTAATTCATGCTACTGCCTCAGGTCGGGATCGTTTTCGCCCCGTTTGACAGCAGGTTACAGACCCGTGGCGCACCCGTCCAGACAAACAGGGCGCTTGCGCCGGATTTGTGGCTTTCAGGTCAGCGCCGCTTCGGCCGCCGCCCCCAGGCGCAACAGCGCCTCTTCGGTGCCGGGGGCCGCCATCAGCGACACCCCGCAACTGGGCGTGCCGGTCGGCAGGGTCAGCGCACACAGCCCCATCAGGTTACCGATCCGCGTGTTGCGCAGCGCCAGCAGGTTCTCGGTCACGTAGTAATCGTGATCCGACAGCAGCCGCGCGTGATCCGGCGGCAGGATCGGCGCGGTGGGGCACAGAACGGCATCAAACGGCGCTGTCGCTTCGGCCCAGATGGCACGGATCTCGCGCAGCTTTCGCCAGGCCGCGACATAGTCCGGCCCGGAAAACTCGGCCCCGGCCCGGAACCGGCCGAGAATCTGCTCGAACATCAGCTGCGGGTTTGCCTCGATCACATCGCGCCAAATGCCATAGGCCTCGACCGTGTACAGCACCCCGCTCAGCGCCATCGCCGCGTTCAGATCCGGCACCGCCAAGGTGTCGATCTCGGCCCCTGCCGCCGCCAGCCGAGCCACCGCATCGTCAAAGGCCGCGCGCGGAACGGCGCGCACATCCTCCAGGGCCGCGGTCTGCAGAACCGCCAGCCGACGCCCGCGCAGGGTCGACCTGCGCAGATCCGCCGGCGGCCCGCCCTCCAGCAGCGCCAACAGCAGCGACGCGTCCTCGACGGTGCGGGCCAGCGGGCCAACCGTGTCAAAAGCCGGGCACAGGGGCACGACCCCTTTCAGACTGATGCGCCCGGACGTGGTCTTTAGCCCGACCAGATCGTTCCAGGCGGCCGGGATGCGCACCGAGCCGCCGGTATCCGAGCCGATGCCGCCGGCAGCCAGCCCGAACGCCACCGAGGCCGCCGCCCCCGATGACGAGCCTCCCGCCACCGCCGCGGCATCGTTGACGCAGGGCGGGGACTGGGTCGCCGGGTTCAGCCCCAGCCCGGAAAAGGCCAGCTCGCTCATATGGGTCTTGCCCAGACAGACGCTGCCCATGGCCGAAGCGGTGCGCAGAACCTGCGCGTCAGCCTCGGGCACCCGCCCCTTCAACAGTGCCGATCCGGCCTCGGTGGCCACGCCAGCACTGTCAAACAGATCCTTCCAGCTGATCGGCACACCGTCCAGCGGTGACAGACGCCGGCCACCGCGCGCCCTTGCCCGTGCGGCACGGGCTTCGTCCATGGCGCGGTCGCTCGTGACGCCTGCATAAATTCGGTCGCGCAACGGATGCGCTTGTAGCGCCTGTAAAAAGCTTTCGGTCAGGTCCACCGGATCGATATCCTGCGCCGCGATCCCGCGCCCCAGTTCACCGGCACTCATGGTCCGCCAGTCCTGCATTCCGTCCCCCCCGCCTGGCCCCCGATTGACCCCCAAATGGCCCCCGGTCCGACACCGCCGCAGCCTAGCGACCGCACGGCATATGGACAATCCCGCGCGCAGGATCATATTGCGGGGCATGACACCGGATACCGACATCATCATCGTGGGCGGCGGGCTGAACGGTCCCGCCCTGGCCCTGGCTCTGGCGCAGACCGGACACCGCGTCAGCGTGATCGACGCCCTGCCCGCGGCAACGCGCGGCGATCCCGGCTTTGACGGGCGCGCCTATGCGCTGGCGCTGACCTCGCAGCGGCTGTTGCAGGCCATCGGCATATGGCCGGGGCTGACCGAACACGCCCAGCCAATGCTGGAGATCAAGGTCACCGATGGCCGTGCGGGAACCGGTCCGTCACCGTTCTTCATGCATTTCGACCATACCGAGATCGAAGAAGGCCCGATGGGCTACATGGTCGAGGACCGGCACCTGCGCCGGGCTTTTCTGGACGCAATGGCCGAACAACCGCTGATCACCCAGATCAACGGTCGCACCGTCGTGGGCCAGACCCCGACCGCGGCCGGGGTTTCGGTGACGCTGGACGATGGCAGCAAGATTTCAGGCCGGCTGCTGGTCGGATCGGACGGGCGCAATAGCGGCACCGCCCGCCGGGCCGGAATTCGGCGCACCGGTTGGGATTACGGGCAGACCGCACTGGTCTGCGCGGTCGCCCATGAAAAGCCCCATGGCGGCATTGCGCACCAGTTCTTCATGCCTCCCGGCCCCTTGGCGATCCTGCCCCTGACCGGCAACCGCTGTTCCATCGTCTGGAGCGAACGCACCGAAACCGCGCGCCGTATCCACGCGCTGGACGAAGCCAAATACATGGCCGAACTGCACCCGCGTTTCGGCGACTTTCTAGGCAATCTGACCCTGGCCGGTCGGCGGTTCACCTATCCGCTGAACCTGACCCTGGCCAACAGCTTTATCGCCGAGCGGATGGCGCTGGTCGGGGATGCCGCACACGGGATGCACCCGATCGCCGGACAGGGCCTGAACGCCGGTCTGCGCGACGTGGCGGCATTGGCCGAAACCCTGACCCTGGCCGCGCGCCGGGGCGAGGATATCGGTGCAGCGACCGTATTGCAGCAATATCAGCAATGGCGGCGCTTTGATACAGCCACGCTTGCCTTGGCGACGGACGCATTCAACAAACTGTTTTCCAACGATAATTCTATTTTACGGCTGGGTCGGGATCTGGGCATGGGGCTGGTCAATGCCATGCCCGGCCTGCGCCGGAACTTTGTCCGCGAGGCTGCCGGTCTGACCGGAGATTTGCCCCGCCTGATGCAGGGTAGACCGATCTGAGGCGCAGGCCGCCGCGTTTCAATCCAGTATCCGCGCCTCGTCGATCAGCAGAATCGGAATGCCGTTGCGGATCGGAAAAGCCAGCCCCGCGGGCTTGGACACAAGCTCCTGACGTTCGGCATCATAGCGCAGCGTCGCCTGGGTCTGCGGGCAGACCAACGCCTCGAGCATATGGCGGTCAAAACCGGTTTGGCTGTCGGTCATTGCAATATTTCCTCGTCATTGCCGCCGCGCAGGGCGTATTCGATCAGGGTGATCAGGGTTTCCCGCCGGGTCGACAGACAGGGCGCCTCGAGCAAAGCCTGTTTGTCCTCGGTGGTAAAGTCCAGCAGCATCGACAGCGAATTGATCAGCAACTCGTCATCCGCATCGCGGATCATCTGCCAGTCGGTGGACAGCTTGCGCGCGGCAAAGAACCGGTCCAGCAGCGCAACAAAGGCGCGACGGTCCAGCCCCTCATCGGTCTCGCTGCGGCCCAGATCGCGTTCGAACCCCGCCCAGCTGACATCGCAGCGCCGATAGGGCAGAAAGCCGTTGGTCTCGGTCACGATACGGAACCGCGAGATGCCGCTGAGCGTGATCATATAGCGGCCATCCTCGGTTTCCGAAAACTGCGTGACACGGCCGGCACAGCCGATGCTGTGCAGGGCCCCGTCGCGGCCCGGCATCGGGTCCGGCTGCACCATGCCGATCAGCCGTTGCGGCGTTTTCAGCGTGTCTTCGAGCATCTGCAGATAACGCGGCTCGAATATGTGCAGGGGCAGCCGCGCGCGGGGCAGCAACAGCGCCCCGGGCAGCGGGAAAACCGGGATCGTGTCGGGCAGGTCGGCGGCATGGAACATGCCCGAGACTCTAGTTCCGAAAACCGATTAGGCAAATATCATCGAACTCAGCTTGCGCCGACCATTCAACACCACCGGATCGTTCGGCTTGAGCGCGTCAAAGATCGTGAACAGCTGAGTCTTGGCCGCGCCGTCCTTCCAGTCACGGTCGCGACGGAAAATCTCGAGCAACTGGTCGACGGCCTCCTGCACCTGGCCGGCGGCGTGCAGCGCCAGCGCCAGATCGAACCGGGCCTGATGGTCGGCCGGGTCTGCCTCGACCGCCTTTGTCAGTTCGGCAACCGGGCCGGCGTCTTCGGCCTGGCGCGCCAGCTCCAGCTGCGCATGCGCGGCTTCCAGTTCGGCGCTTTTGGAGATTTCGGCCGGCGCTCCGTTCAGCACAGCTTCGGCCTGGTCCAGATCGTTCATGGCGATATGCGCGCGCACCAATCCGCCATAAGCTCCGGCATGGTTGGGATCCTCGGCCAATATGGCAGCAAAGGTCTGCGCCGCGTCCACTGCCGCGCCTTCGGCCAGCATCTCTTCGGCGGCTTCGACCGCCGAGTTCAACGTGTCGCCCGGTGCCTCGCCGCCGGCGGCGGCAATCACCTTGTCGACAAAGGCGTTGATTTCGGATTGCGGCAATGCCCCCTGAAAGCCGTCGATGGGCTGGCCCTTGTAAAAGGCAAAAACCGTCGGAATCGACTGGATCTGCAGCTGCCCGGCGATCATCTGGGCCTCGTCGACATTGACCTTGACCATCCGCACCGCGCCCTTGGCCGCCGTCACGGCCTGTTCCAGCATCGGACCCAGGGTCTTGCAGGGACCGCACCACGGCGCCCAGAAATCGACGATGACCGGGGTCGTCTGCGACGCCTCGACCACATCCGCCATGAATGTTGCCTCGGTCGTGTCCTTGATCAGATCGGCGCTGGCAGCGCCGGTGGACAATTCTAGCATTCCTTCATCTCCTTGGAGCTTGGCCCCTATATGGAAGCAGTCAGCGGGAAAACCAAGAGCAGAGTTGAGTCGCAGCCCCTGCCCGCGCGCCTAGAAGTCAAAGCTGGCCAGGACCGGTGCGTGATCGCTGGGTTTCTCCCAGCCGCGGGCGTCGCGCAGCACGCGGCTGGAATGGGCCGCAGCCGAAATGTCCGGCGTTGCCCAGATGTGATCCAGTCGCCGGCCCTTGTCCGCCGCCGACCAGTCGCGGGCACGATAGGACCACCAGCTGAACAGCTTGCCATCGGGGATGTCCTGACGCGTGACATCGACCCAGCCGCCTGCCTCCTGGGTCTCGGCCAGGTGCGCGACCTCGATGGGCGTGTGGCTGACCACTTTCAGCAATTGCTTGTGGCTCCAGACATCATCCTCGCGCGGGGCGATGTTGAGATCACCCACCAAGATGGATTTTTGCGGTTTCTCGGCATGGAACCAGTCGCGCATCTCGGTCAGGTAATCCAGTTTCTGGCCGAATTTCTCGTTCAGTTCGCGGTCGGGTTTGTCACCGCCCGCCGGCACATAGAAGTTGTGGATGGTCACTCCGTTTTCCAGCCGACCGGCGATATGGCGGGCATGCCCCAGTGCGGCAAAATCCTGCGAGCCGACCTCGTGGATCGGCAAACGTGACAGGATCGCGACGCCGTTATACCCCTTTTGCCCGCGCGCGATCATGTGGGTGTAGCCCAGTGCGGCGAACCCCTCGGTCGGAATCTTGTCGACCGGCGACTTGCATTCCTGCAGGCACAGCACATCCGGCGCGGCGTCCTGCAGCAGCTTGAGCACGATGGGTTCGCGCAGGCGCACGGAATTGATGTTCCAGGTGGCGATGGAAAGGGTCATGAACGTCTCGCGCAAATTATTCGGGTCGGGCGCAACCTATCCCGCCCTGGCGCCGGATGCCATCGGCCATCGCCACGACGCGACCCTGTTCCGGCAGATGTGCCGGACCCTGGCCCAGGCCCGTGCGGGGGCAGGGCCGGGGGCGGGGGCGGCATCAGGGGCGGAGCGTGGAAAGGAAATCGGCAGCAGGACGTCATGCCAAAAAAAGAGCCGGGCAACTCTTGCCCGGCCAAGTCCAACAGGGAGGTGTATGCCATTGCCCGGACATACGCGGGATTTTTTTCTTCTAAAGGTGTTTTCCGAATGCGTCATTGATTCAGATCACAGACTTCAACCATAG
This sequence comes from Sedimentitalea sediminis, assembly GCF_042687825.1. Taxonomy (NCBI): domain Bacteria; kingdom Pseudomonadati; phylum Pseudomonadota; class Alphaproteobacteria; order Rhodobacterales; family Paracoccaceae; genus Sedimentitalea; species Sedimentitalea sediminis. The sequence continues at coordinate 71,593 of NZ_JBHUQE010000008.1, forward strand.
CGTGCAATCGGCAATAAGTAAATCTCTGGCTTTTCCTTCCGTGTCACGCCACCAGACGATAGCCACCGGATTCGGTGACCAGCAGCCGGGCATTCGAGGGGTCCGGCTCGATCTTTTGCCGCAGCCGATAGATATGCGTCTCCAGCGTGTGGGTGGTGACACCGGCATTGTAGCCCCAGACCTCGTGCAACAGCACGTCGCGCGCCACAACGCCATCGGTCGAGCGATACAGGTACTTGAGAATGTTGGTTTCCTTTTCGGTCAGGCGGATCTTGCGCTCGTCCTCGGTGATCAACAGCTTCATCGCCGGCTTGAACGTATAGGGACCCAGGGTGAACACCGCGTCCTCGGATTGCTCGTGCTGGCGCAGCTGGGCCCGGATTCGCGCCAGCAGCACCGGAAACTTGAACGGCTTGGTGACGTAGTCGTTGGCACCTGAATCCAGACCAAGAATGGTATCGGCGTCGCTGTCATGCCCGGTCAGCATCAGAATCGGTGCCTTGACCCCCTGTTTGCGCATCAGACGGCACAGTTCCCGGCCATCGGTGTCTGGCAGACCCACATCCAGGATGACGAGGTCGTACAGCGCTTCCTTGGTGCGTTCCATCGCGCCCTGGCCGTCGCCGGCCTCGAACACGTCGAAATCCTCGGTCATGATCAGTTGCTCGCTGAGTGCCTCGCGCAGGTCGTCATCATCATCAACCAACAAAATCTTCTTCAACTGCGCCATGGGCCGTCCTCCTGTGTTACCGATCAAAAATGTGTGCGCTTGCGTGAGGCGACAAGAGATGCTGCACCGCCTCACGCTGACGTGTCCGGATCACAGGAATTGTTTCACATTCCTTCGCGGAAAGCTTAAGCAAGGCCAATTCTGAACGAAAGCACGACATGAGCCTTACGCCAGACATTTCCGAGCTGTTGGCCCGCGCCCGGGCCGATCTGCGCATGGGCGTTCCGGTGGTGCTGACCGATGGGCAAGGCGCCCTGCTGGCGTTGGCTGCAGAAACCCTGACTGCGGCGCGTCTGTCAGATTTGCGCGGGCTTGGCGGGCATCCGGTCGTGGCAATCACCGCGCGCCGGGCCGAGACGCTGAAGGCGCGCGCCTATGACGGTGATCTGGCCCGTGTGGTCATGCCCGACAGCGCCGTTGCCACCTGGGTCAGGGCCATTGCAGACCCGGCCGACGACCTGAATGCCCCGATGAAAGGACCGCTTTCCACCCAGCGCCACGGCGGGGCCGAGCTGCACCGCACCGCCATCGCCCTGACCAAGGCGGCGCGGCTGCTGCCCGCCGCTGTCACCCTGGCCCTGGCGGATGGCGCCGGTTTCGCCGCGCGACACGGGCTGACCCTGATCGAAAGCGCCAACGCCGCCCCGCATCTGGCCGACCGCAGCCCGCTGCACGAGGTCGTCAGCGCCCGCCTGCCGATGCAGGTCTCCGAGGCCGGCCGGCTGCATGTCTTTCGCCCCGAGGATGGCGGCGAAGAGCATTACGCCGTCGAAATCGGCCGCCCGGACCGTGCTGCACCGGTGCTGGCAAGGCTGCATTCGGCCTGTTTCACCGGCGATCTGCTGGGCAGCCTGAAATGTGATTGCGGCCCGCAGTTGCGCGGCGCGCTGGCGCAGATGGGCACCGAGGGGGCCGGGGTGCTGCTGTATCTCAACCAGGAGGGGCGCGGCATCGGGCTGGCCAACAAGATGCGGGCCTATTCGCTGCAGGATCAGGGATTTGACACGGTGCAGGCCAATCACCGGCTGGGGTTCGAGGATGACGAGCGCGATTTCCGGCTGGGCTCGGATATCCTGAAATCCATGGGGTTCTCCGCCGTCCGTCTGCTGACCAACAATCCCGCCAAGATCGCGATGATGGAAAAGACCGGCGTCGCCGTGGTCGAACGCGTGCCCCTGAAAGTCGGCGAAACCGCGCATAACACCGCCTATCTGGCGACCAAGGCGGCCAAGTCGGGCCATCTGCTGTGAGCCCGGCGGACATGATCCTGACACCCGGCGGTCTGCGGTTTCGTGGCCGGCTGTATCCCTGCAGCATCGGCAAGGGCGGCGTGACACCCGCCAAGCGCGAAGGCGACGCGGCGACGCCGGCGGGGACACACCACATCACCGGGCTGCTCTATCGTCCCGACCGACTGGCCGCGCCGGCCCCCTGGGCGCAACCGATCGGGGCCTTTGATCTGTGGTCGGACGATGCCGCCGATCCGGAATACAACCACCGGGTCCGCGCGCCGCATGGCTATGGCCACGAACGCCTGCGCCGCGCCGATCCGCTATATGATCTGGTATTGCTCACCGACTGGAACTGGCCCGCGGCGGTGCCAGGGCGCGGATCGGCGATCTTTGTGCATCAATGGCGCCGCCCGGGCTATCCCACCGAGGGCTGCATCGCCCTGACGCGTGCCGACCTGCTCCGGATCGCCCGTCGCGCCGTGCCGGGCACCCGGCTGATCGTGCCGCATGGCGCGGGCCGCCGCTGACCCGCCTTTGGTTTTGTTTCAGACGGGCGTGGCGGGGGTGCGCGCGCCAAAGATCGCCGAACCGACGCGGATATGGGTCGCCCCCAAAGCGATGGCGGTTTCGAAATCGCCGCTCATGCCCATCGACAGACCGGTCAGACCGTTGCGCTCGGCGATGCTGGCCAACAGGGCGAAATGCAGCGCCGGCTCGTCGTCCACCGGCGGGATGCACATCAATCCGCGCAGCGGCAGGTCCAGCCCCCGGCATTCGGCCACCAGATCGTCGGTATCGGCCGGCAACACACCGGCCTTTTGCGCCTCTTCACCGGTATTGACCTGGATGAACAGATCGGGACAGGCGCCGCGTTCTTGCGCCAATCGGGCGAGGGTTCGGGCCAGCTTGGGCCGGTCCACGGTGTGGATGGCGTCGCACAGTTCAACCGCCTGACGCGCCTTGTTGGTCTGCAACGGACCGATCAGGTGCAGGTCGATGCCGTCAAATCGCTGGCGGAAATCCGGCCACTTGCCTGCCGCCTCCTGCACCCGATTCTCACCAAAGCATCGGTGTCCCTGCTGCAGCACCGCCTCGACCCTGTCCAGGGACTGCACCTTGGAAACGGCGATCAGCCTCACCGACCCGGGCGCGCGCCCGGCAGCCGATTCGGCGGCGGCCACACGTGTCATGATCTCTTGCAGCGGCATCCGGTCTCCTCTGGCAATCTGGACTCACAGAAACACCAGACCGCAGAAAAAGAAAAGGGCGGACCCCGAAAGGTCCGCCCGATTACTTAGCCTAAACGTGGTTCAGCTTAGAAGCTGAAGTACACACCAGCCTGAACTTCGGTGTTGTCGGCGGCGCTTTCGGTCGCACCGGCAACAAAGGTCGCACCACCGCCCAGATCGTACTGGTAGTTGATGCCGAAGGAGGTGCCGTCCATGCCGTTGGCGGCTGCACCCAGAGTACCGGCGGCAGTGCCGTTGGCGGCAGCGGTCAGTGCGCTGTCAACATCGGTGCTGTTCACCCAGACCAGGATGTTGCTGGCGGCGCCCAGGTCAAAGTTGCCTTCGACGGTGACACTGTCGGCCACATCGGTCGAACCGTAGGCGACTTTCGCACCGAACTGACCCCAGTCAGCGCCGGCGGCCAGGAAGTACAGGCCGTCGTTCGGGTCGAACACGGTGCCGTTGGCTGCGGTCACGGTGGCGGTGTTGTCTGCGCCCTGATAGGCACCGGTCACATAGTAGTCACCAAAGCTGTAGGTCAGCATGATGGCGGTGCGCTCTTCGCCGCCGGCCGAACCGGCCACGGTGCCACCGTTACGCTGCGAGTACGAGATGTGGCCGGTGAAACCGCCAACAGTGTACAGAGCTTCGACGCCGTTGCTGCCTGCACCGGTGGAGTCGTAGTTGTCAAAGTTAAAGCGGGTGCCGCCGGTCCAGGTACCACCAGCATTCACGGTCAGCGACTTGATGGCCAGCGACTGGAAGCCTTGACCGTCGATGCCGGTGCCGGCCGAACGGGTGCCGGTTGCGTACAGGCCGGGTGCGTTGTCGATCGCGCCCAGGATGTTGCCGACGTTGACCAGCAGGCCGCCGTAGGTCACGCCAAAGCGTGCGCCGTTGAACACTGCGCCGCCGGCAACGCCGTCACGGCTTTCTGCCTGGGCACGGTAGCGGGCGTTGAAGCCAACACCGCCGTCGGTTTCGGCCGACATGTCGAACTGCAGACGCAGACGCGACGTGATGTTGGTTTCGGACCGGCCAACGACGTTCTTGTTGGCTTCGTTGTAGTCCAGGCCGAAGCGGCCATAGCCGCTCAGACGAACGTCTGCTGCGGCGACGCTTGCGGTCGCGATCAGAGCAGTCGTTGCAAAGAGAACCTTTTTCATCGTTTTTCCCTCGGTTTCAAAACATAAGCCCAAACCGGGGAATCCGGCGTGGGTATGAACAGGGGTTTCGCTCTTTCCGTCCCGTTTTGGCAAGAGGCCGCGGCGGGACGCGTCGCAATGTCGTGCCAGATGGTGCAGCTTTGCCACAGTTCCGGTCGGCGCCACGGTGGGGAAAAACGCATCGCAATCCGAACGCCTGGCCGCCGGGATGACCACCGAACAGGTGCCCGGTACCGGGACTAAGGTCTTGCCCACCCGAGTCGGCTTGGGTAGGAACCTGTGGAACACTGTTTCAGGATTAGGTGATGACGCTGCATAAGGTCCTCAAGGTGACATTGGTCGTTTCGGTATGCCTTGGCCTGGCGGCCTGCGGCGGCCGCCGGTCCCAGAATCGCGCCGCGCCCGAGAAACCGCCGCTGACGGATTTCGAAAGCCACACCGCCGCAACCGCCGGGTTCGCCAAAGAAACCGACTCGTCGTCGATCTGGGACGTCTTCGGCCCGAACAAGAACGACCAGACCGTCAACGTGAACCGATATCTTTGGTCGGCCTCGCTGGATGTGCTCAGCTTTCTGCCCGTGACTTCGGTCGACCCGTTCACCGGCGTGATTATCACCGGCTATGGCACCCCACCCGGCGGCGGCCGCTCGTATCGCGCCACGGTGCATATCAAGGATCCGGCTCTGGACGCCCGGTCGCTCAGCGTCGCCCTGCACAGCCGGGGCGGACCGGTCAGCGCCGCCACGACCCGCGCGGTCGAGGATGCGATCCTGTCCCGCGCCCGGCAGATGCGGGTCCGCGACAGCAGGCTCTGAGGCCGGCCACGCACACAAACCATCAGGGCGCCGGGTTCTTGCCCGGCGTTTTCAGTCAAAGGACCGCTCTTCATGTCGCGCTATTCGGCCGCAGAAATCGAAACGAAATGGCAACAGGCCTGGGACAAGGCCGGGATCTTCACCGCCAGCCGCGCCGAAGACCGCCCGAAATACTATGTGCTGGAAATGTTCCCCTACCCGTCCGGGCGCATCCACATGGGGCATGTGCGCAACTACACCATGGGCGACGTGATCGCGCGCTACAAGATGTCGACCGGGCATAACGTGCTGCACCCGATGGGCTGGGACGCCTTTGGCATGCCGGCGGAAAACGCCGCCATGGCGATCGGCGGCCACCCCAAGACTTGGACCTATGACAATATCGCCGACATGCGCGCCCAGATGAAGCCGCTGGGCCTGTCGATCGACTGGTCGCGCGAATTCGCCACCTGCGATCCGGAATATTACGGCCAGCAGCAGGCGCTGTTTCTCGACATGCTCGACGCCGGCCTTGTCTATCGCAAGAACGCGGTGGTGAACTGGGACCCGGTCGACATGACGGTTCTGGCCAACGAGCAGGTGATCGACGGCAAGGGCTGGCGCTCGGGCGCCGATGTGGAACGGCGTGAACTGACGCAGTGGTTCTTTCGCATCTCGGACATGGCCGACGAACTGCTGGCCGCGCTGGACGGGCTGGACAACTGGCCCGCCAAGGTGCGCCTGATGCAGGAGAACTGGATCGGCAAGTCGCGCGGGCTGCAGATGGGCTTTGCCCTTAGCACGCCGGCGCACGGGTTCGATGCGATCGAGGTCTATACCACCCGCCCCGACACCTTGGCCGGGGCCAGTTTCATGGCCCTGTCCACCGATCACCCGCTGTCGCGCGCGCTGGAGGGCGACAACCCGGACCTGGCCGCGTTCAACGCCGAATGCCGCAAGATGGGCACGTCCGAGGCCGATCTGGAAAAGGCCGAGAAACGCGGCTTTGACACCGGCCTGACAGTGGCGCATCCGCTCTATCCGGGCCGCACCCTGCCGGTCTGGGTGGCCAATTTCGTGCTGATGGATTACGGCACCGGCGCGGTCTTTGCCTGCCCGGCCCATGACCAGCGAGACCTTGATTTTGCACGAAAATATGGTCTGGACGTCATCGACACCTTTGTCGCTCTGGACGATGACTCGCGGGTCGGAAACACCGCCTTTGTGCCGCCCAAAACCGAACAGGTGCGCTGGATCAACCAGCCCGCCGGGCTGGATGTCGCCACCGGGCAACAGGCCATCGACGCCACCATCGACTGGGCCGAACGACAGGGCCTGGGCACAGGCAAGACCCAGTATCGCCTGCGCGATTGGGGTCTTTCCCGCCAGCGCTATTGGGGCTGCCCGATTCCGGTGGTGCATTGCGACGGCTGCGGCGTCGTGCCCGAGAAGAAAGAGAACCTGCCCGTGCGCCTGCCCGATGACGTGACCTTCGATGTGCCCGGCAACCCGCTGGACCGGCACCCGACCTGGCGCGACTGCGCCTGCCCGTCCTGCGGCGCGCCGGCCCGGCGGGAAACCGACACGATGGACACGTTTGTCGACTCAAGCTGGTATTTCGCCCGGTTTACCGCGCCGCGCGCCGAGACCCCCACCGATCTGGCCGAGGCGGAATACTGGATGAATGTCGACCAGTATATCGGCGGCATCGAGCACGCGATTCTGCATCTGCTGTATTCGCGGTTCTTTGCCCGGGCCATGCAGATCACCGGGCATCTGCCGGCAAAGGCCATCGAACCGTTTGACGCGCTGTTCACCCAGGGCATGGTCACCCACGAGATCTATGTCACCCGCGACGAACGCGACCGACCGGTCTATCACCTGCCCGAGGATATCGAATGGCACGAAAGCGGCGCCCGGCTGGGCGCCACCGGCCAGCCGGTCACGGTGATTCCCTCGGCCAAGATGTCGAAATCAAAAAAGAACGTCGTCGATCCGGTCAACATCATTTCGGCCTATGGCGCCGATACCGCGCGCTGGTTCGTGTTGTCCGACAGCCCGCCCGAGCGCGATGTGGAATGGACCGCATCGGGCGCCGAAGCCGCCCACAAGCACCTGACCCGGGTCTGGAACCTGTGCGACCGGATCGCCGCGATGGACGCGGATGCGCCCGGTCAAGGCGATCAGGACCTGCTGCGCGAGATGCACAAGACGATTCGCGACGTGACGCTGGGCATCGAGACATTCGGGTTCAACGCGGCCATCGCACGGCTTTATGCCTTTACCAACACGCTGGCGAAATCCAAAGCCGGGGCAATGGCGCAGAAACAGGCGATCATGGCGCTGGCGCAACTGATGTCGCCGATGACCCCGCATCTGTCCGAGGACATCTGGGCGCATCAGGGCGGCCAGGGGCTGATCGCCACAGCGCCGTGGCCGGTGGCGGACGAAACGATGCTGGTGGACGACACGATCACCCTGCCGATCCAGATCAACGGCAAGCGCCGCGCCGAGATCAACGTGCCCAAGGACATGCCCAAGGACCAGGTCGAAGAGACCGCGCTGGCCATGGATGCGGTGCAGAAGGTGCTGAACGGCGCGGCCCCGAAAAAGGTGATCGTCGTGCCGGGCCGGATCGTCAATGTCGTGGTTTGACCGCCGCGCGCTGCTGGCGCTGCCGTTGGCTGCGGCGGTGGCCGCCTGCGGCTTTCAGCCGGTCTATGCACCCGGCGGCACCGGCGGGCAGTTGCATGGCAAGATCCGGGTCGATGCGCCCGAGGGCGTCAACACCTATCTGCTGGTGCGCCGGCTCGAGGAACAGCTGGGCCGGGCACAGGCGCCTGATTATCGTCTGTCCATCGTTCTGGCGACGGGCCTGCAGGGACAGGCGATCACCGCCTCGGGCGATATCACGTTTTACAGCGTGCTTGGCTCGGCCGAATACACCCTGCGCCGCCTTGCGGACGAGCAGGTCGTCGCCACCGGCACGGTCGACAATTTCACCGGTTATTCCGCCACCGGCTCGACCGCCGAAACGCTGGCCGCGCAGCGCGACGCGCGTGAACGGCTGATGGTGATTCTGGCCGACCAGATCGCCCGCGAGCTATATGTCACTGCGGACCTGACCGAATGAAACTGGGCACCCGCGACGCCGACGCCTTTTTCGCCAAGCCGCGCACCGATTGTGCCGGTTTGCTGATCTATGGCGCCGACGGCATGCGGGTGGCCCTGAAACGTCAGCAGGTGATTGCCGCGCTGCTGGGGCCGGGCGCGACCGAGGAAATGCGCCTGACCCGGGTGCCCGGCGCCGATCTGCGCCGCGATCCGGCGCTGTTGCTGGACGCGGTCAAGGCGGTCGGGTTCTTTCCCGGCCCCCGCGCCGCGCTGGTGGACGAAGCCACCGACGCCGCCGCCCCGGCCGTGCAGGCCGCGCTGCAGGACTGGCAGCCGGGGGACGCACAGATCGTGGTCACCGCCGGCGCGCTCAAGCCCAGTTCGAAACTGCGCAAGATGTTCGAAGCCCACAAGAACGCCTTTGCCGCCGGCCTGTATGACACCCCGCCCGGCCGGGCCGAGATCGAACGCATTCTGGCCGAGGCCGGGCTGAACGGTGTGCCCGCCGAGGCGATGACGGCGCTGACCGAACTGGCCAACACGCTGGGACCGGGCGCCTTTGCCCGGACGGTGGAAAAGCTGGCGCTGTACAAACATGGTGATGACAATCCGTTGGGCCTGGACGATATCGCCGCCTGCGCGCCGCAATCGACCGAGGCCGCACAGGACGATCTGCTGAACGTGGTCGCCGAGTCGCGCGTCGCCGAGATCGGCCCGCTGATCCGCCGGCTGCAGTCGCAGGGCACCAATGCCGTCAGCCTGTGCATCGGCGCAACCCGGCATTTTCGCACGCTCTATACCGTCGCCTCGGCGCCTGGCGGTGCGGCAGCGGGGGTGGGCCGCCTGCGGCCACCGCTATATGGCCCGCGCCGTGACCGGGTGCTGCGCCAGGCCGGAACCTGGGGCGCGGACCGGCTGGAAACCGCGCTGACGGTGTTGACCGACACCGACCTGCAGCTGCGCTCGGCCGGGCAGACCGCGCCGGCGATGGCGGTTGTCGAAAGGGCGCTGATTCGGTTGGCGATGCTCGGCCAGCCGCGCTGATCGCCCCTTGACCTGCGGCATCAGAACGGCACTTTTGCGACAGCCGCGCAATTGGGAGACACCGCATGTACACGGTCTATGGAAGCATCCCCAGCAGAGCGTTTCGCGTTCTCTGGATGCTCGAAGAACTGGGCGAGCCCTATGAATTCGTCCAGGCCGGGCCGCGCAGCCAGGCGGTGTTGGCGCTGAACCCGTCGGGCAAGGTGCCGGTGCTGCTGGATGGCGATGCGGTGCTGACCGATTCCACCGCGATCCTGACCTATCTGGCGGACCGGCACGGCAAGCTGACCCATGCCGCCGGCAGTCTGGAACGGGCGCGTCAGGATGCGCTGACCCACACCCTGCTGGACGAGTTCGATGCGCTGGTGTGGACCGCGGCGCGGCACGGGTTCGTCCTGCCCGAGGAACACCGCGTACCGGCGGTGAAACCCAGCCTGAAATGGGAGTTTGCCCGCAATCTCGAACGCCTGGCCGAGCGCCTTGAGGGACCGTTCCTGCAGGGCGAGGTGATGACGGTTGCCGACATCATCGCCACCCATTGCCTGAACTGGGCCTATGGCGCCAAGTTCCCACTCGAAAACAAGAAAATGGCCGACTATGCCAGCGCCATGCGGGCGCGCCCCGCATTCAAGCGGGTGCGGGCGCTGGCTCAGGACTGAACGCGTCCCAGGGCCCGTTCCGCCGCCGCCCGCCCGGCCCAGCGTCCGGTGGCCAGGCAGGCAGTCAGCAGGTAGCCGCCGGTCGGGGCCTCCCAATCCAGCATTTCACCGGCGCAGAACATGCCGGGAACGGCGCGCAGCATCAACCCGTCATCCAGCGCTGCGCGCGTCACACCGCCGGCGCTGGAAATCGCCTCGTCCATCGGCCGCAAACCGCCATGGCGGATCGGCAGCGCCTTGATCAGTCGCGCCAGCCCGGCGGTATCGGCGGGCAGCGGGCGACCGAATTCCTGCAGCAGCGCCTGCCGCGCCGGATCCAGCTTCAGAACCCGGCGCAGATGGTTTGACAGGCTGGTCTTGCCACGGGACCGGGCCAGACGCGCGATCACATCGGTAGTGGACAGATCGGGGGTCAGATCCAGCGTCAGCGCCGCCCCCTGACGCACCGCCTTGCAGACGGCATAGATGCCGCCGCCCTCCAGCCCGCGCCGGGATATCACCGCTTCGCCGCGCGACCGCTGATCGCCCGCTGACAGCGCGATGCCTTTCAGCGGTTGGCCCAGTACCGGTTGCATGTGCGGCGACCAATCCACCCGCAGCCCGGCATTGGCGGGCGCAAAGGGGGCCAGTTTCACACCGCGCTCGGCCAGCAGCCCGGCCCAGGCCCCGTCCGAGCCCAGCCGCGCCCAGCTGGCACCGCCCAGGGCCAGCACCGTGGTATCCGGCTGGCAGGTAACCGGCCCCTCGGGCGTGTCAAAGCACAGCGCGTTCTGCGGCGTCCAGCCGGTCCAGCGCCAGCGGATGTGGCGCACAACGCCCAACCCGTCCAGCCGCGCCAGCCAGGCGCGCAGCAGCGGGCTGGCCTTCATCGCGCGGGGAAACACCCGCCCGGTGCTGCCGGTGAACAGCGCCTGCCCCAGGCCCCGCGCCCAATCCTGTACCGCCGCGGCGTCGAATTCCGCCAGGATCGGCGCCAACCAGTCCGCCGCCTCGTCATAGGCGGTCAGGAACCGGTCGGCGGGTTCATCCTTGGTCAGATTCAACCCGGATTTCCCTGCCATCAGCAACTTGCGCCCGACCGAGGGCTTGGCCTCGGTCAGGGTCACCGCACAGCCGACGCGCGCCAGCTCCTCGGCCGCGATCAGCCCGGCGGGGCCGCCGCCGACCACCATCGCCATGGGTCGGCTCATGCCGCGCTACCCAGCGGCCCGCTCTTCAACGCGACGGCAGGGTGCGGACAGGGGATTTCGATACCGTTGCCTCTGAGCGCGTTCCACGCCGCGAACAACACCCTGGGCGTGAACTTGTTGCGCCCGTCATCAATGCCGTTGACCCGGCATTCGATCGCGATATCCCTGTCGCCGACCCCGCGCAGTTCACGATCCGGGCCGTCCGGCACAAAGGGCGGCCTGGCCACCCTCGCCGCGGTGATGGCGGGAACGGTGTTGATATCGGTGCCATTACTGACCGAGAACGGCGCTTCGTGGCGTTTCGCCGAACCGCTGTCGGAAGAGTTCACCACCCGCGTGGTGATGAAATCCTCGTTCGGGACCACCATCCAGCGCCCGTCAAAGGTTTTCAGGATCGCCACGCGCGCGGACATCTTGACGATGGTGCCGGCCTCGCCGCCATCCCGTTCGACATAGTCGCCCACCGTCGCCTGCCGCTTGAGCAGCAGAATCACCCCCGAGATGAAATTCGAGGCGATCTTTTGCAGGCCAAAGCCCAGCCCGGCGCCGATCCCGCCACCCAGAACCGCCAGGGTGGACAGGTTCGCGCCCATGATGTTCATCAACAGGATAAAGGCGATGCCATAAAGCGCGATCTCGACAGCCTTGATCGCCAGTTCCCGTGTCGCTGGGCGCATTTCCTTTTGTTTACCGATGAAGACACAGGACTGGTCGTTGGACCAGCAGACCAGCCAGACAAGCAGGCTGCCGGCAATCGCACCGCGCGCCAGAGCCATCAGCGAAAAGCGGATATTGTCCATCCCAGCCGTGGTTTCGGTCAGTTTCAGGCCGACCACATCCAACAGCCCGACCGTATAGATCGCCGCGACCGGCAACAGCACGAACCGGCCCATCAGTTTGAGGAACGGTTCGTCTATGATCTCGCGAACCAGAATGCGCGCGGCCAGAAAAAGGAAAAAGCATTTGCCAAAGGCGATCACCGAACTGCTGTCAAACAACGACCGCACCACGGTTTCGCCGATGCCGGTGAACACATAGGCCAGCAGCGGCAGAACCAGCGGGACAAAGATCAGAACGAACCGGCTGGCGGTGGCAAACACGTTGCTATGTTCTGCGGGCGGGGTCAGCAGCCGTGTCAGCGCCGGACGCAGCCTGCGGACCACCAGCACGGCCAGCAGATAGGCGGCGATCAGCAGGGCAAACTGCATCCAGGCCGGCGGACTCAGCCGCCAGGGTCCGGCCAGATCCCAGACCTGCAGCGCATCACCCGCCGCCTGCTGCGCGATCTGCGGCTGGCTCTCCAAGTCGATTTCATACCCTAACATTGCGACCCGCGTCCCGCCCTTGTCTCACCCCCGGAACCCTTGCCCAACCGGCCCTGCGGGATCAAGCAGGATGTCCGCGCAAGCCACCGCCCGGCCGGCCGGATGCCGGGGCCAAACGCGGCCGGTTTTGCGCCACCCGACCGGTCGACATCCGGCGCCAATCCGGAAAAGTTGCACCTTTTTATCGGGAAACGCATTGTTGTCAGATTGTTGCAGCGATAGGAAAAACTTCGAACCCGTGTCCCAACTGCCGATATCCGGCTGGTCGCAAGACAGGAGCTGCGATAGAGGACGGGTTCAGGGCCCCTTGGCGGAAGTGGTAGACGCAAGGCACTTAAAATGCCTGGCCGCAAGGCGTTCCGGTTCAAGTCCGGAAGGGGCCACCACACCCGCCCGGCGCAACCGGGCGGGCGAAAACCGGAAACTTTCCTAGGCGATCTGCTTGCCGCAAAGGCGGGCGATGCCCGCCGCCACTTCGGGTCTGGCGGCACAGGAATCCGCAGTCAGGGCGCGCGCCGTGTCGATCAGGTCTTCGGGCGGCACGATCCGGTCGATCAGGCCAAAGCCATGCGCCTCGTCCGCCGTGATCTTTTGCCCGGCCATCAGGATCAGCTTGGTGCGGGCCGGACCGATCAGCGCCGCCATCCGCGCCGGATCCGACGGTTGCGGCAGAAAGCCCAGCTTCATCACCGGGTAGAAGAACTTGGCTGTCGGCACCGCGATGCGCAGATCACAAGCCAGCGCCATACCCATGGCGCCGCCCGCCAGCGTGCCGTTCAGCGCCGCCACGGTCAGGCAGGGCAGCCCGGCAATTGCGCCGGACAGGCGCTCCCACAGGTCCGACTTGGCCAAACCGGCCCGGGCCTCGTCCAGATCGGCACCGGCGCTGAAGACCTTGCCAGCGCCGGTCAGGATCAGCGCCCGCGCCTGGTGCGCCGATTCGGCGATCTCGGCCAGGTCGCGCAGCATCGCGGCGGTCAGAGAATTGGCCTTGTCGGGCCGGTTCAGCGTGACGGTCCACAGCCCGTCATTCTTGCTCAGATCGATCATGTCAGTCCTATCATCTTGCGAATGTCGTCGTCGCGCAGCGAAATTTCGGTGCCCACATACGGATCGGCGGCGGGCGCACACATCCACAGCAACGCCCGGGCCGGCCAGTCGGCGGGGATGTGGTCGGACCAGTCCAGCTGGCTGACCGGATTGACGCCGCTGGCCTTGATCTCGCGCTGCATCTGCGTGGCCACGGTGCCCGGCGACAGGCCCATCGCCCGGATACCCTTGCCACGGTTTTCTTTGTCGACGCAGGCGGTCAGCATCGCCGCTCCCGCCTTGGAGGCGCAGTAATGGCTCCAGGCCTCGACCGGGCCATGCGCGGCCCCGGAACTGACTGTCAGGATGCTGCCGCCACCGGCCGCGATCATCACCGGCAGGGCGGCGCGCATGCCGTGAAACACGCCCTTGAGGTTGATGTCGATGACCCGGCCCCAGGCGGCGGGATCGGCGTCGGCCAGATGCGAAATCGGTTCGATCACCCCGGCATTGCCGATCAGCACGTCCAGCCCGCCGAAATGCTGCACGCAGGCCTGTACGGCCGCCTCTGCCTGCGCGTAGTCGCTGACATCACAGTTCACGCCAATGGCTCGCTGGCCCAGATCTTCGGCCAGCGCCTGCACCTTGTTGACGCTGCGCGCCGCCAGGGCGACATTGGCCCCGGCCAAGGCGAAGACCCGCGCCGCCTCGGCACCGATTCCCCGGCTGGCCCCGGTGATCAGCACCGTTTTGCCCGTCATTTGCATGCGCACGCCCTCTCGCTGTGTTGTGCCCGCCCGTGGTAATGCCGCGAATTGAGCGGGTCCACCCCTTGACGCCCGAACGCCAAGCGCAGAGCATGCGGCGCGAGTATCTCAGGAAAGGGTCGCCCATGACCAAGTATTTCGCGCGCGGCGCCGTTGCCACGCTTGTCATTGCCGTTACCGCACAGTCCGCCCAGGCGGACCTGACGGCGCAGGATGTCTGGTCGGACTGGAAGCAATACCTGACCTCGGCAGGCTATGCGGTCAGCGGCAACGAGCAGGACACCGGCAGCGGGCTGACCGTGCAGAATCTGGCCCTGACGATGCCGATGCCCGAGGAGACCGGCAGTTTCGCGGTCAATATCGACAATCTGACCTTTACCGAGAACGGCGATGGCTCGGTCAGCATCCGGTTCCCCGACAGCATTCCGATGAGTTTCGAAGGCTCGGATGACGGCGAGGATCCGGTTTCTGGCGTCCTGACCTACAGCCAGACCGGCAGCAACATGACAGCGTCGGGAACACCCGAGGACGTGGTCTATGCCTACGCCGCCGACAAGGTGGCGCTGAACCTGACTTCGCTGGTGGTCGATGGCCAGCCGGTACCGGACTCGGTGGCGCGGATGTCGGTCGAACTGAACGAGGTGGCCAGCGACACCCACATGACCGTGGAGGCTCAGCGCAGCTATACTCAGTCGATGTCCGCCGCCACGCTGACCTATGACATGGCTTTTGACGATCCGGAATCGGACGACAAGGGCACCTTTGCCGGCGCGATCCAGGATATCGGCTTTCAGGGCAGCGGCGCGATTCCGCTGGAGATGGACCCGGCCGATTTCAACAGGATGCTGCAAGACGGCTTTGCCATGGACGGCGCCTTTACCTACGGCGCCGGGAAATCCGATATCCAGGGTGTCGGCGACGGCCAGCCCTTTGCCTTTGGCAGCAGTTCGCAGGGCGGCAGGATCGCGATCAAGATGGATGCCGCGCAGATCGCCTATGACGTTCAGCAGAAACAGACCGCACTGACCCTTTCGGGGGCGGAACTGCCATTTCCGGTGGCCCTGAACGCCGCGCTGACGGCCTTTCAGCTCAGCATACCCGTGGCCAAGTCCGATGCCGAACAGGATTTTGCCATGGGCTTGAACCTGTCGGATTTCACCATGTCCGACATGTTGTGGTCGATGTTCGACCCGGCCGCGCAACTGCCCCGCGATCCGGCCACGGTGGCGCTGGACCTGACCGGGCGGGCCAAGGTGCTGTTCGATTTCCTCGACCCGGCGGTGGCTGCCACGCTGGAGCAAAGCGGCGAGACTCCGGTGGAACTGAGCGCGCTGACGATCAACAAACTGTTGGTGTCTCTGGTAGGGGCAAGACTGTCGGGCACGGGCGACTTTACCTTTGACAATACCGATCTGGAAACCTTTGACGGCATGCCCCGGCCCACCGGCCATGTCGATCTGGAACTGGTCGGCGCCAACGGCCTGCTGGACAAGTTGATCGCCATGGGCATGGTCGGCGACGACGAGGCGATGGGCGCGCGGATGATGATGGGCATGCTGGCCGTTCCGGGCAGCGAACCGGATACGTTGAACTCCAAGCTGGAGATCAACGATCAGGGTCATATCCTGGCCAACGGGCAGCGCATCCAGTAACCGCCAGCCGCATCCCGGCCCGGCCTTCGCCTGTTGTCTCAGAGACCGGCAGGCGAAGGCCATTTTCACGCGGCCCTGTCGGACCGGGGCGCGTTGAAATGCCGGTTGCGCTCCGGGCCGGAATCCGACCGGGCCTTGCGGTGCCGGGTCGTGGCGGTTACCTGCTGACCAGATGTTGGCCTTGCTCAGTTCCGGAAAGACTCCGCATGACACAATCGCTTGAAACCCTGGGGGCGGCGCTGCTTGATGCGGCCCGGCGCGCCGGTGCCGACTCGGCCGATACACTGGTCATGCAGGGCACGTCGCTGTCCATCGACATACGCGGTGGCAAGCTGGAACAGGCCGAGCGCGCCGAGGCCGTCGATCTGGGCCTGCGGGTCCTGCTGGGGCGGCGCCAGGCCATCGTCTCCTCGTCCGACACCAGCCAGACGACGATCAATGCCATGGCCGAGCGGGCCGTCGCCATGGCACGCGAAGCGCCGGAGGATCCGTTCACCGGACTGGCTGCACCCGAGCAACTGGCCAGCGACTGGGATGCGGCAGCTCTGGAAATGGCCGATCCTGCACCCGAACCCGCGCCCGCCGATCTGGAACGCGACGCGCAACGGGCCGAGGCTGCCGGATTGGCGGTGTCCGGCGTGTCGCAGGTGCAATCGGCCAATGCCTCTTATGGCGCGCATCGGGTGCATCTGGCCGCCAGCAACGGGTTTGCGGGCAGCTATGCGCGCACCAGCCGCTCGATCAGCTGCGTGGCGATCGCCGGCACCGGCACCGGCATGGAGCGCGATCATGATGGCGAATCCCGCATCTTTCAGGCTGACCTGCCCGCCGCCGACCAGATCGGCCGCCAGGCCGGCACGCGCGCGGTGCAACGGCTGAACGCGCGAAAACCCACGACCGGCAGCTTTCCGGTGCTGTTTGACGAACGCGTCTCGGCCTCGCTGGTCGGCCACCTCATGGCGGCGATCAACGGATCGGCCATCGCCCGCGGCTCGTCCTGGCTGGCGGATAGGTTGGGCCAGCCGGTGCTGCCGGACGGCATGTCGCTGATCGAAGACCCGCATCGCGCGCGCGCCGCAGGCTCGCGCCCGTTCGACGCCGAAGGCCTGCCGACCCGGCGGCGCGCCATCATAGAGAACGGCATACTGACCGGCTGGACACTGGACCTGTCCAGCGCCCGCAAGCTGAACATGGCGCCCACCGGAAACGCCGCGCGCGGCGTGTCCTCGCCGCCGTCGCCGGCAAACTGGAATTTGCAATTGACCCAGGGCGATGCCACCCGGGACCAGTTGATCGCCGACATGGGCACCGGGTTGCTGGTCACGTCGATGATCGGCAGCACGATCAACCCCAATACCGGCGACTACTCGCGCGGGGCAGCCGGGTTCTGGGTGCAGAACGGTGAAATCACCTGGCCGGTGAACGAATGTACCATCGCCGGCAACCTGCGCGACATGCTGTGCCGGATCGTACCGGCGAACGACGCCCGCCCGCACCTGTCGCGGGTCGTGCCGTCCCTGCTGATCGAGGGGATGACCCTTGCCGGCAACTGACCTCGAACTGCTGGTCGACGCGGCCCGGGCGGCGGGCGAAATCGCCCTGACCTATACCGGCACCACCGCGCGGCGCTGGGACAAGCCCGGCGGCGCCGGGCCGGTGACCGAGGCCGACATTGCCGTGAACGACATGCTGCAGGCGACATTGCGGGCGGCGCGCCCGGACTATGGCTGGTTGTCCGAAGAGACCGAAGACAGCCAGGACCGCCTGCGTCGCGACCGTGTGTTCATCGTCGACCCGATCGACGGCACCCGCAGCTTTGCCGATGGCTCGCGCACCTGGGCGCACGCCCTGGCGGTGGCGGAACGCGGCGTCGTGACCGCCGGCGTGGTGTTTCTGCCGATGCGCGACCTGATGTATGCTGCCGCCGCCGGTCAGGGGGCGTTTGCCAATGACCGGCCGATGGCGCCCAGCGAACGAATGACGCTGGATGCGGCCGATATTCTCGCCACCAAACCCAACATGAACGCCAGCCATTGGCGTACCGGACAGGTGCCCGGCTTTGCCCGCGCGCATCGCCCGTCGCTGGCCTATCGCATGGCGCTGGTGGCCGAGGGACGGTTCGACGGCATGCTGACCCTGCGCCCTTGCTGGGAATGGGACATCGCTGCCGGCGACCTGATCCTGCGCGAGGCCGGCGCGGTCTGCACCGACCGCTTCGGCGCGCCGCTGCGTTTCAACAACCCGCATCCGACGGTCAAGGGCGTGATCGCCGGCGGCCGGTCGGTGCACGGGCTGATCAGCGCCGCCCTGCGCCCGGCCTGACCGCCGCTGCGGTGCCAAAGCGTCGCCTTGACGCTCTGGCCCGATGGCGTAGGTTGCAGCGACCTCTTTTTGTCCCTTTTCTCGCAAAGGATGCCCGAAATGGCCCAACGCCTGCACCTTGTCTTTGGTGGCGAACTGATCGACCCCAGCCAAAACGCCTTTAAGGACGTGAACGACATCCATATCGTGGGCATGTTCCCGGATTATCAATCCGCCTACGAAGCCTGGAAGGACAATGCCCAGCGTACCGTGGACAATGCCCATATGCGCTATTTCATCGCCCATATCCACCGGCTGCGCGACGAAGAGGTCGAGAGCTCGGCAGCCAGCGGATCCAGCTGAGACGGTGGGCCGCGCATTCGGGATGGCAGACGCCGATACGCCCGGAACAGCGCCGGCGCCCAACGGCCGGTCAGACTGGCGGCCCCGGTCCGACGGAGAGCTGATCTGGGCGCATGCCACGTCGCGGTCGCGGTATTCCGCGCTGTGCGATCTGGGCCTGCGGCTGCGCACGATGCGGCCGGACCTGCAATTGTTGATTACGGTCGAAACCGACCGCTTTGGCCCGCTGCCGCAGCTGCTGAACGGCTGCGACCACATCGTCGGTCTGGACTCTGATTTCCGCAACGCCGCGCGCGCCTTTCTGGATCACTGGCGCCCCGACCTGTGCCTGTGGGCCGGCGCCGATCTGTTGCCCGGTCTGATCGCAGCGGCTCGCGCCGGCGGCCTGCCGATGATCCTGCTGGATATCGGCGAAACCGATTTCCGCGCCCGGCGGCGGGCCTGGTTCCCCGATCTCGTGCGCCGCTGCCTGAACGGCTTTGACGTGATCCTGACCAGCAGCGAATCCACCGCGACGACGCTGCGCCGCATGGGCGTGACCGCCCCGCGGATCGATGTCACGGACCGGCTGCGCAACAGCGCCACGCCGCCGCCCTGTTCCGACGAGGAACTGGCCGACGTCACCAAGGAAATCTCCAGCCGCCCGGTCTGGCTGGCCGCGCATCTGCGCACCGACGAATTCGACGCGGTGCTGTTTGCGCACCGCGCGGCGCTGCGGCTGTTGCACCGGCTGCTGCTGGTCGTGGTCACCGAGGCCGAATCCGGCGCCGACGACATGCGTGATCGACTGACCGGGCAGCGCCTGCGCAGCATCGATTGGGACACCGGAGAGACGATCGACGACAACACCCAGGTGGTGCTGTCCCGCGATGCCGACAATCTGGGCCTTTGGTACCGCGTGGCGCCGTTGACCCTGATGGCCAGCTCGCTGAGCCCGGGCGCCACCGGGCGCAACCCGCTGACGGCCGCGGCACTGGGATCGGCGGTCCTCTATGGCCCGTATGTGGAACACCATGTCGAGGCCTATGCCCACCTGGCCGCCGCCGGCGCGGCGCGCGCGGTGCGCGATGGCGACGCGCTGGCCAATGCGGTGATTCAGCTGGCCGCGCCCGACCACGCCGCGGCGATGGCGCTGGCCGGCTGGGAGGTCATCACCGAAGGGGCCGCGATGACCGACAAGCTGGTCGACCTGATCCTCGACAACCTCGATCGTCGGCAGGTGCAGAATGCGCCCGCCTGAGTTCTGGAACACGCCGCCGGACCGTCCGGACTGGCGCGCCCGGTTGCTGGCGCCGCTGGGCTGGGCCTATGGCCGGGCAACCGCACGCCGCGTGGCCCGATCCGGCGGGCTGGATCCGGGGGTGCCGGTGATCTGCGTCGGCAACCTGAACGCGGGGGGCACCGGCAAGACCCCGACGGTGATCTGGCTGGTCGAAACGCTGCGCAACGCCGGGCACGAACCGCATGTGATCACACGCGGCTATGGCGGCAGCCTGAGCGGGCCGGTCTGCGTCGATCCCGGGCGTCACACGGCCGCCGAAACCGGAGACGAACCCTTGCTGCTGGCCGCCTTTGCCCAGGTCTGGGTCGCCACCGACCGCGCCGCTGGCGCGCGACGCGCGGCGACGGCCGGAGCCAGCGTGATCGTGCTGGATGACGGCTTCCAGAACCCGCAGGTCAACAAGGATCTGTCGATCATCGTGGCCGATGCCGCCACCGGCTTTGGCAATGGCCGCTGTCTGCCCGCCGGACCGCTGCGCGAACCCGTGGCGCAGGGGCTGAAACGTGCCGATCTGGTGCTGGTGCTTGGCAACCCGACCGCGCAGGCAGAATTTGCGGCGCACTGGGCGGACCAGCTGCCGGTGCCGCTGGTGACCGGACAGCTCCAGCCGCTGCAGACCGGCATGGACTGGCAGGACACTCCGGTGCTGGCCTTTGCCGGGATCGGCAACCCGCAGAAATTCTTCGACACGCTGCGCAGCCTCGGCGCCCGACTGCTGCGCAGCGAACCGCTGGACGATCACCAGCCGCTGACCCCGGCGCTGATGGCCCGGCTCGAAGCCGAAGCCCGCGCCCTGGGCGCGCAGATGGTGACAACCGAGAAAGACGCGGTACGCCTGCCGCCGGGCTTCCGCAGCAAGGTGATCACTCTGCCGGTGCGGCTGCACATCGACGGTGCCGATGCGCTGCGCGACACGCTTCTGGGCGTGGCCCCGCCCCCCTGAACCTGCCCCAGCGCGGGCAGCCGGGGGAGTCCGAGGGGGCCACCCCTCGGCGCCCGCGTGGCGGACACGCAAATAGATCATGTGCGCCGCAGGCGCGCTTTCAGGTAACGGCGCGCGTCCGGGGTGGGTCAGCTGCCCAGTTCGGCGTCAATCAGCGCGGCGAAATCGGCATAGGACTGGTTCGGCACCTTGCGCCCGTTGACGACGAAACTGGGCGTGCCCTGAATGTCGTCGGCTTCGGCATTCTTCTGATACCAGGCCACCAGGGTCTGCGCCTTTTCGCCATCCTGCAGACAGGCGTCCAGAGTGGCCTCGTCCAACCCAGCCAGCCGCCCGATCTTGCGCAATTCGCCGACGATGGCGCTGCCATCGCCCGCCTGCACCCATTCGGCCTGCCCTTTGAAGATCAGATCGGTGATGCCAAAGAATTTCTCGGGTCCGCCGCAGCGCGCAACCATCGACGCCCACAGCCCGTAGCGGTCGAAATACACCTCGCGATAGATCAGCCGTACCTTGCCGGTGTCGATATAGTTCTTCTTGATCTGCTGATACGCCCCCTGATGGAAGGTCGCGCAATGCGGGCAGGTGAACGAGGCATATTCGATGATCGTCACCG
This sequence comes from Sedimentitalea sediminis, assembly GCF_042687825.1. Lineage (NCBI taxonomy): Bacteria > Pseudomonadati > Pseudomonadota > Alphaproteobacteria > Rhodobacterales > Paracoccaceae > Sedimentitalea > Sedimentitalea sediminis. Next base: position 93,029 of record NZ_JBHUQE010000008.1, read on the forward strand.
GCGCATCCTCGGCCCCCTGCACCATCTCGACGATCTGTGCGGTGTCGATCTCTGCGGCATCGTCGGCCTGCGCCGGCGACACCAGCAACCCGGTCGGCGCCGCGCCGGAGCGATTGGCGACAAAATACCCGCCTGCGGCAACCGCAGCCAGGGCGCCCAACAGAGCATCTCTTCGTTTCATCTCATGCCTTTCTCAGTATTTCGATTTGCTTAGAACGTTGCGACCCAGGCGTTCAAGGGCCGCGCGCAGATCGTCGTTTTCGATCGGCCGCACCGACTCTTGCGCCTGCGCCAGCGTCCGCGCGTCCGGTTCCGGTGGTTCCGCGGCGGGTTTGGCCGCGAACACCGCCTGACCCTCGGCAAAGCCAGTAGCGGCGGTCTGGGTGATCCGCACCCGGCTGATGGCGTTATAGCCATAGACCGCATTGACCTTTTCCCGCAGCGTTTCCTTTTGCATCTCAAGCATCGGCGCCTGCGCCCCGGTGGTCAGCACGGTCAACGTCGCGCCAAACCCTCCGCGGCCATAGCCGACATTGACGGGCTGGGCGATGGCGGCGATCTCGGGACCGGCGATCTCGGCCCAGTGGGTCAGCAGCCGCGACACCGCAAAACCGCGACTTTCGCCGGCGCGGCGAATCCGTTCGTTCAGGACGCTGGCGGTGCGTTTAAAGCCGCGCGTTGACGATGTCCGACGTGCCATGGCTGGGTTCCGTTGCGGTTGGGCCTACTGTACTGTTCGGGCCGGCGGGCGCCAGCGAAACCCGATGACAGAGGCATAAACTATGCGTGACACAGACCCCGGCGCCAACGAGGTGGCCGACATCATGCTGGACTGGTACGACCGCAACGCCCGCGCCCTGCCCTGGCGCATCCCGCCGGGCAGCGCGCAGCCCGCCGATCCCTATCGCGTCTGGCTGTCCGAAGTGATGCTGCAGCAGACCACCGTTGCCTCCGTCAAGGACTATTTTCACCGCTTTACGCAGCGGTGGCCCACGGTGTCGGACCTGGCGAGCGCGCATGACGCCGATGTCATGGGCGAATGGGCCGGGCTGGGATACTATGCCCGGGCCCGCAACCTGCTGAAATGCGCTCGGGTGGTGGCGTGGGATCATGGCGGCCGCTTTCCCGATACTCATGACGCCCTGCTGGCCCTGCCCGGCATCGGCCCCTATACCGCCGCCGCCGTGGCCGCCATCGCATTCGGGCGCGCCGAGACCGTGATGGATGGCAATGTCGAACGAGTGATGGCGCGGCTCTATGACATCCATGTGCCGCTGCCGGCGGCGAAACCTGCCCTGAAAGCCCGCGCCGCGGCGCTGACGCCGCTTCACCGCCCCGGCGACTATGCCCAGGCGATGATGGATCTGGGGGCGACGATCTGTACCCCGAAATCGCCGGCCTGCGGGCTTTGCCCCTTGCGCGATCTCTGCGCCGCGCTGGCCGCCGGCACCGCCGCCGACCTGCCGAAGAAAACGGCGAAAAAGCCGAAACCGACCCGGCGCGGCATTGTCTATCTGGGCCGGCGCGCCGATGGCGCCTGGCTGCTGGAACGCCGCCCCGACCGCGGATTGCTGGGCGGTATGCTGGGCTGGCCCGGTTCCGATTGGGCAGAGACCGCCACCGAATCGCCACCGGTCGCCGCCGACTGGCAGCACCTGGCCGGCGAAGTGCGCCATACCTTTACCCATTTCCACCTGATCCTGACGGTCCGGAGCGCAGATTTGCCCCTGCATAGCCGACCCGACACCGGGTTCTTTCTGGCACAAGGTGACTTTCGCCCCGGTGATCTGCCAACAGTCATGCGCAAGGCGTTTTATCTGGTGCAGGGCGCCTGATAGCCTTGGGCGGCTGCGGGAAACGGCGTATGCTTGCCCGCTAGCAACCCTGACGTGCCGAGGTTTCCATGCGCACCCCCCAATCCATTGCCCGATGGCAGCGTGTCCTGCCGTTCTGGATGTCCTTTCTGCTGGTGCCTCTGGCCTGGATTTCCGCCGTACTGGGCGGCTGGACCGTGCTGCTGCTGCCGCTGGTCGCCTGGTATCTGATGGCGGCGCTGGATGCCGCCGCCGGACGCAACCTGCAAAATGCCGATCCGGAGACGCCCGAGGCCGCACTGGATGGATACACCGCGCTGACCGTGATCTGGGTGCCGGTGCAGTTCGCCACGCTGTTCACGCTGATCTGGTATGTGTCCGGCGCCGATCACCTGTCGATTCTGGAAAAGCTGCTGGTGTTCTTTGGCGTCGGCGTCATCACCGGCACCATCGGCATCAATTACAGCCACGAGCTGATGCACCGGTCCAGCCGGCTGGAACGCCACCTGGCCGATCTGTTGCTGGCGATGGTGCTGTACTCGCATTTCCGCAGCGAACACCTGCTGGTGCATCACCCGCATATCGGTACGCCGCGTGACCCGGTGACGGCGCGCTATAACGAGGGGTTTCACCGGTTCTACCCCCGGGTTCTGAAACAATGCCTGATTTCGTCCTTTCGGGCTGAACGGGACCGATTGGCGCGCAGAGGGTTGCCCTGGACCGATCGCAGCAACCCGTTCTGGAAATACTGGGGGCTGCAGACCTTGATGCTGCTGCTGGCCTTTGCGCTGGGCGGCTGGGGCGGTGTCGGCCTGTTCCTGATGCAGGCCGGCGTCGCGATCTGGCAGCTGGAGCTGGCCAATTATGTCGAACACTACGGGCTGACACGGAAACATCTGGGGGACGGCCGGTACGAGCGCGTGCAGCCGCGGCATTCCTGGAACGCGGCGCCGAAAGTGTCGAACTGGCTGCTGATAAACCTGCAGCGCCATTCCGACCACCACGCCCGGCCCGACCGGCGCTTTCCGCTGCTGCAACATCACCAGCCCGCCGAGGCGCCGCAATTGCCCCACGGGTATCCGGTGATGACGGCGGTGGCGATGGTGCCGCCCCTGTGGCGACGGATGATGAACCCGCGCGTGCGCCGCTGGCGTCAGATGTACTATCCCGAAATCACCGACTGGCGCCGCTATAACAAGGCCACCAACCCGGTGCCGCGCTGACCCTGCCTTGCCCGAAAACCAAAAAAGCCCCGCCAGAAAGGCGGGGCAGGTCAGGTGCCCCGTGACAGGCCACAGGCACCGGCGGTAGTCGTATTCGGGTGGATCAGTTCCGCATTTCCGAGCGGATCTGCTGGCGCAGCACGTCGATGGGGACGGTCTTGCCTTCCTTCTTGAAGCACCAGTAGGTCCAGCCGTTGCAGCTGGGCGCCTTTTCATACGCAGCGCCGACCTGGTGGATCGAGCCCTTGATGTCATTGCCGATCAGGGTGCCGTCAGCGCGCACTTTCGCCCGATGGCGCCCGTTCATCGAAAACAACTCTTCGCCCGGACGCAGCATGCCGCGTTCGACCAGTTGTCCGAAGGGCACCCGCGGCTCGGCGCGTTTGGACGCGCTGACCTGCAGCGCCTCGCGGTCGAACTTGCGCACCTTGGAAATGCGTTTCTCGGCGACCTTGCGATAGGCGGCTTCGCGTTCGATGCCGATGAATTCCCGGCCCAGCATCTTGGCGACCGCACCGGTCGTGCCGGTGCCAAAGAACGGGTCCAGAACCACGTCGCCCGGATTGGTCGAACCGACCAGCACCCGGTGCAGCAGGCTTTCGGGTTTCTGCGTCGGATGCGCCTTGTCACCGTTCTCGTCCTTCAGGCGTTCATGCCCGGTGCAGATCGGCAGCACCCAGTCGCTGCGCATCTGGATACCTTCGTTCAGCGCCTTCAGCGCCTCGTAGTTAAAGGTGTATTTGGCGCCTTCTTCCTTGCTGGCCCAGATCATCGTCTCATGCGCGTTGGTGAACCGCTTGCCGCGGAAATTCGGCATCGGGTTGGATTTGCGCCAGACCACGTCGTTCAGGATCCAATAGCCGGCATCCTGCAGCGCGCTGCCGACGCGAAAGATGTTGTGATAGCTGCCGATGACCCAGATCGCGCCATTGGGTTTCAGAATGCGCCGCGCCGCCGCCAGCCATGCGCGGGTGAATTTGTCATAGGCGGCAAACGAGGAAAACTGATCCCAGTGATCATCGACCGCATCGACCTGGCTGTTATCCGGGCGGTGCAACTGTCCCTTAAGCTGCAGATTATAGGGCGGGTCGGCGAAAATCAGGTCAACCGAGTTCTCGGGCAGGCCATTCATCACCTCGATGCAGTCGCCGTCCAGAATCGTGTTCAGGGGGAGCACCGGGGCGCTCTGTGTCTTGGTCTTGGTCATTTTCTGCCTCTGTCCCTGGCGCTTTTTGCGCTCTGCTGGTTGATAGCAGGATGAGTCAAAGGCGATTCGCCGTCAAATTCTTTTTTGAATCAGTCACTTATAGATTTTTCTTGATACAATATATTGTGCACCGGCTTGAACGAACGTCTATGGTGTGGGGTCACCCCCAGATTTATGAGCGCCAATCTGTGACTTTTTGACGGATAACCCGCATTGGTCTCCCAGCCGTAGCCGGGGTGCTGTTGCGCCAAATCCACCATGATCCGATCGCGGCAGGTTTTCGCCACGATTGAGGCCGCGGCAATCGACACCGATCGCGCGTCGCCCTTGACGACGGCCTGCGCCGGCAGGCTCAGCCCGCGCGGGATCATGTTGCCGTCGATCAACAGGTAATCCGGCGCCGGGTTCAACCCGGCCACAGCGCGCTCCATCGCCAGATGGCTGGCCCGCAGGATGTTCAGGCTGTCGATCTCGGCGACACTGGCATGGGCGATGCTGATTTCGGCCTTTTGCCGCAACTGCGCGTCCAGCGCCGCGCGCGTCCGCGCCGTCAGCTTCTTGGAATCGTTCAGGCCCGGCGGCGTGGCGTGCATGTCCAGAACCACCGCCGCCGCGGTGACCGGCCCGGCCAGCGGGCCGCGCCCGACCTCGTCAACACCGGCAATGCGCAGGTAACCTTGGGCCCGTGCGGCCCGTTCCAGACTGTCATCGGGATTCTGCATACCCCTTGCTGGACCAGAGCAAGGGGCCGGCGCAACCCCCAACCGTCCGGGGCCGGCGCCGGGTTTCTGGCCGGCACCCGGGCATGGGTGGCTCAGTCCGGCACGATCCGATAGCCGCGTTTTTTCAGACAGCCGGGTGCGTACCCGACCCGTACCATGTTGCGGGTCTCGAACCGCACCCGGCAAGCCTGCGGCAGCGCCTTGGCAAAACGATAATTCTGCTGCAGGCAGCGCATGCCCAACATGCGGCGCGGCCCGCCCCGGGACCCGTGGTTGCGCAGACACCGGGCCGGCAGGTCATACCGGACGACCGACTGTGGCAGCGGGCGCGCGCGCCGGTGCTGCGGGTTCCGGGCCTGGTAATCCTGGTTCTGATAATCCTGGTTCTCGTAGTCATATGGCGGGTGCCGGGACACGGTCTGCTGGTTGTCGTCGCGGCTGCTGCGAATCGCGGCGCCAAGAATGGCAAAGGCGGCCAGCCCGGCCAGAACACGGGCCACGTCGGCCTGGTCGGCGCGGGCCGGCACCGCCGTGACCCCGGTGATGGCGATGGCGGTCCCGACGATCAGGGCAATGAATTTTCGATGCGCGGCGGTTCTCATGACGGTATTCCTTGTCTGGCGGCAGGGCTGGGTTGCCCCGACCGGGGCTATCTGTGAAGGCACCGATCAACGCGACCAGGCCGTGCCCAAATCTGGTGCGGGGTCGCAAAGACAGGCAATATCGCCCGCCTGTTATCGCATATCAGTCCTGCAAACCCCGACGGTTATTGAATAACCGCGCGTTCATGCGCAGGGTGGTGGCATGACAAAAAAGCTTCTCCATCTGGTATCGGCGCTGCTGCCGGCCCTGTTTCTGGGCCTGTGGCTGAGCCTGCCCGGACCCGCCTACGCCGCCGATTGCTATGCCGATTACAAGGCCAAGCAGGACGCGCCCCTGCGCCTGCATTATGGCGTCATCCAGCTGAACGGCCCCTGCAAGCCCGGCCCCGCCCGAAACGAGGCGGCCGCGCGGCTGGCGCAGGGCGGCTGGACGTTGCTGAACCTGTTGTCGCTGTTCGGCCCCGAGGGATTGCAGGAAAGGAAAGCCGATGCCGGGCCCTTCTATCTCCGTTTCTGAGGCCCGCCGCTCGGGCAGCCGTGTCGTCGCGCTGGGCCTGTCGGCCATCGTACTGGTTCTGGTGGTCGCCGGAGCCGTGCTGCTGCTGACGCTGCCGGATGCCAACGCCTTCAATGCCCGGGTCGAGCGGCTGTTCATCGAGAACGACCTGACAACCCAGGCCGAAATCCGGTTGCTGGAGATCCTGGCGCAATCGGGCACCGCCTTTTCCGACACGCTGGCCAGCTATCGCATGGTGATTTTCGTGCTGCTGGTCTTTGCCACCGCGCTGCTGATCGCGGCGCTGGTGTTTCTGCTGATGCTGGTGACGCTGAACCGCCGGATGGTCCAGATCGAGCGGGCCGGCATTCAGGTCACGTCCCTGCTGATCAGCCGCGAGGAAAAAACCGTCTATCTGAACAACATGGATTTCAAACTGACCGCGGCGGCGATGGAGACCCTGGCGGTCCTGGTCGAGGCACGGCTGGATGACGATGTCTTGTCAGGCGCGCAGATCGAAGCGGTGGTCTCGGGCCGCAATGCCGCCGATTGCGACGAAGCCGCCGGCGCGACCCGCATCAAGCGCCTGCGGGACACGCTGGGCAACCAACTGGTCAGCGCGTTGCTGGTCAAGACGATCACCCGTCGCGGATATATGCTGGCCATCGACAAGGACGTAATCCAGATGGTCTGAGGGCGATCGCCTGCGCCTCGTCCGTGGCACCCTGGCTTAGCCGGCGGTCTGCCATTGCAGCCCGTCCTCGGTGACGATGGCGTCCAGCCTGACGTCATGGGGTTGGGGATAGATCGTCGGCATCTGCGCATCCTGATACCCCACACCGATCGCGCGGGGGGCCGGGCGCAACGCCGCCAGGCTGCGGTCGAAATAGCCGCCGCCATAGCCCAGACGATAGCCCTGCCCGTCCCAGCCGACCAGCGGCGCCAGGCAGATCGCCGGAGTCACGGTCCGGTCCGTATCCGGCTCCAGAATGTTCCAGTGCCCGCGCCGCATCGGGCAGCCCGGTGTCCAGGGCCGGAACACCAGGGGCGCCTCCCGCTGCGCCACCACCGGCAGGGCCACGATCGCCCCCGCCGCAACCAGCCGCGCCATCCACGGCCGCAGATCCGGTTCGGACCTGATCGGCCAATAGCCCGAGATCACCCGCCCCGAGATGTCGCCGAAACGGCTGGCCATCAGGGCATCCAGATGCGTTGCAAGGGTCGCCTCGATCTGGCGCCGGCTGTCCGCGCTAGGGCGCGCCGCCAGCCGGTCGCGGCGCTGCGCGGTGCGCCAGCGCGCCACATCGCGGGCCTGGGCCGGGTCCACCGCAAGCGGGTCGAAATAGTCCGGCGCGATCTCGGCGGCCATGCAGGGGGGCGAGGCATAGGATGCCCCCTGATCGTCGCGACCGGTCATGACCGAACCTTTTGCGCGGCCGCGCCTTGGTGCCCGCATATGCCGTCCTTCCGTGCCACCCCGTTGTCAGTCAATCGCCGCGCAATATAGTCCCGCAGCAGCCCGGCATGGCTGCGCGCCGGATCCCGAACAGCGGTCAGAAAGGTCACCGGGCCTGCGCGGCACCAGTCGGCAACCTCTTGCACGGCCTCTGGCGCGGCATCCAGTTCGGCACGGTACCGGGCGGCGAAATCCGACCAGCGGTCGGGGTGGTCGTGATACCAGCGCCGCAACTCGGCGCCGGGCGCGGCCCTTTGCAGCCATCCCTGCAGCGCCAGATCGGCCCGGGACAGGCCGCGCGGCCACAGCCTGTCGATCAGCAGCCGGGCGCCCACCGTGGTGTCGGGCGGATCATAGACTCGCGCCAGATGAATGGCATCAGCTATGGTCACCCGTCATCCTCCGGCATCAGATCCAGCGCCTTGACCGAATGGGCCACCGCGGCCCCCGCGCGCATTTCAGCCGCGACCCAGATCGCCTCCATGACCTGTTCCGCACTGGCACCTTCGCGGCGGGCCGCCTTGACGTGACCCTCGATGCACCAGGGACATTGCGTGACATGCGCCACAGCCACGGCAATCAACTGCTTGGTCCGCCGGTCCAGCGCGCCGTCGGCCAACACGGCCTTCGAGAAGGCACGAAAGGCGGCTTCGGCGTCCGGCGTCAACGCCGCGCGCTTGTCGGCATGGGCGCGGGTGGCTTTGGGATAGGTCAGATCGGTCATGGCGGAGCCTCGTATCTCATCGGTGATTTCACAGGGTCGGAACGGCTCCAATTGCGGCATCGCTATGATCCCGCACGGCCATATGCAGCGAACGCGCGATGCGCTCGGCGCGCTCGACCACATGGGCTGCGCCCTTGGGCGTACAGGTCTCCCGCGCAGTCTCGCGGAACAGCGCCAGCCAGCGGTCGAAATGTTCCCATGTGACCGGCAGGGTCTGATGCGCCGGTACCGGGGCACCATGATAGCGACCGGTCATCAGGGCGACCGACGACCAGAACGCAACCATGCGTTCCAGATGCGGTTCCCAGTCCTGAATGCGTGCGGCAAAGATCGGCCCCAGCACCGCATCGGCGCGCACCTTGTCATAAAAGCCGTGCACCAGTTGCGTCAGACGGGCTTCGTCCAGCCCGGTCTCGGCCATCAGGGCTGCGGTCATGGCCGGCCTGGCCGACAGGATCTGCGGCTGCATGTCGTCCGACATCGGACACCTCCTGATTCACAAGCCCCGCCGATTGGGGGTTGCCTCTAGGGGTAATTCAGTTAATAAGTATTGTAAATACCTATTCATTGGAGAATCTGGATGCGCCTGACCTCGTTCACGGATTTCGGTCTGCGGGCACTGATGCGCATCGCCAGCGATCCGGCGCGTGGATTTTCGACCGCCGAACTGGCCGATGAATTCGGCCTGTCGCGTCACCACCTGAGCAAGATTGTCCAGCGTCTGGCCCGTGGCGGCATCGTCACGACCCGGCGCGGCGGCGGCGGCGGCGCCACCCTGGCCCGTCCCGCCGAACAGATTCGGCTGGGCGACGTCGTGCGCCTGTTGGAAAGCGACCAGGCATTGGTCGAATGCTTTGCCGAAAATGCCGGCGAATGCTCGATCGCGGGGTGCTGCCGGCTCAGGGCGCGGCTGCGCTCGGCGGAATCGGCTTTTCTGGCCGATCTCGACCGCTCGACCCTGGCCGACATCGCGCTACCGCAACTGGCCCCCAGCGCTTCATGATCCGAACCGTCAGACCCAAACAGGAAAGGCACCAAACATGGACAACTGGCTACCGTCAATGATCACGGAAAACCCGCAACAGGGGTACGAACTGGCCGTGAAGCTGTCGCGCGTCGCGGTCAAGCTGACCCAGCCCGACGCCGACATCCGCGACAAGCTGCGCCCGGTCTACGCCGAGGATGCCGCGTCGCTGATCGCGGTCAGCCAGGTGGTCGCGACCCATTTCGCCACCGTCGCCGCCGCCAACGGCTATTGGCGCGACCCGAAATGACCGGCGTCACCCCGACCGAGGACGGGTTTGTCGTCGACGCGCAAATCCTGGGCGACGGGTTTGGCCTGGACCCCGCCAAGGTGCCGGAACTGATGCGGGCCGGCGCCATCACCAGCCGCAGCGAGACCGGGCAGGACACGGATGCGGGCCGGTTTCGCCTGACCTTCTTTCACCGCGGGAAAGGCCTTCGCCTGACCATCGATTCGCAGGGCGAAATCCTGGGTCGCTCATCCTTTGCCGTTCCCGATCGCGAGGCCGGGAAGCAATAGGCCGGGTTGGGCTGGTCTGGCGCCCGGTCCACCCGGGAACCAGCGACATCATGTCCACCATGCGCCGCGCGGGACCTGGACCAGCCAGCAGGCGGACGCGCACCGATCCACCGGATTGGCACGTTCCGGCAACGCCGGTGCGCGCGTCAGCGCCGCGGCCCGGCATCAGCGATTGCGTCCCCGCCATTCGCCGGCAGATCACACGAAGGGCCGTTTGCTTTTCCACCAGATGGTTAACGATGAATATCAGATGGTTGCAGGAGCCGACGCCAAGCCCGGGCCAGGCGCAGCGGCGGACAAGCTCCTGAACCGCCGAAGGTGCAAGCAGACGATCAACGGGGTCGGCTGACGAACAGTCCGCCGGAACGCAACGCGCCGCGGAACCATGCCCCGCACCCCCGGCCAGCAGCAAAACGCGCCCACCGGCTTGATGGTGTTGCCCTGCAATCAGTGGCACAAACGAGTCGATAAAAGTTGTGTAAAACGTGTTTTGTGCAATTGTTGCAGAATATTTCGGGAGTGGATTTGATGCATGTCTTGGTGCGGAAACCGCATGTTGCGCTGATTTTGTCTCTGCTGGTTTTCCAGCCCCCCGGGGCTGCCGCCCAACAAACGGGCCAGTCATCGGGATCAGATCAATCCGACGCGGCGGCCACGCTATCGGAACAGGCGGCGTCGTTCCGCCGAATGATCGCCCTGCTCGAAGAAGACATCGCCGCGCTGGAAGCCGAAATCGCCGAGGCAAGGACCGAACGCCAGATCGAGGACAAACGCCTGAGCCTGGCGCAGCAGGCGCTGGCGGATGCCCAGGAGCGCCTGAATGCGGTGGCCCAGACCGCCCGCGCCGAAGAGGCCGGATTGGCCCAACTGACAGCGCAGCGCGACGCACTGCGCGACGAAATCGCGTCGGCCGGGGCCGAACTGGCAGATTTGCGCAGCCAGGCCGAGGCCAGCCGACCCTCGGCCGAGGCGGTGGCCGAACTGGCCGATGTCAGCGCCGCCATCGAAACGAAGCAGGCCCGGCTGACCGAGTTGAACAACGCGTTGACGCAGGCGGAAACCACACGCGACGCGGCCCTTTCGCAACAGGCCGAAGTCCAGCAGCAACTGACCAAGCTGACGGCGGCATTGGGCAAGGCGAAAAAGCAGCTGGAACAGACCGAAAACGACAATATCCGCTTGGCCGCGGCCGGTGCCGATGTCGAAAAGGCACTGCAGGACGCGACCGAAGCCAAGACCAAGGCCGAAGCGGATGTCGCAGCGCTGACCGGTCAGGCCGACGACCTGAAGGCGCAGGTCGAACTCGGGCGTCAGGACTTGGCGGCGTTGACCGAACAGGCCAAAACCCTGCGCCGCGAGATCGAAACCGGCCAGCAGGAGCTGACAGCGCTGACCAGGGACATCGAGACGCAACAGGCGGCGCTGACGGCGGGCAGAAAGGAACTGGCGGCGCTGCAGGAGCAACAGGCGCAGGCCCGCTCGGCCTCGGCCGACCAAGCGGCCCGGGGCGGTACTCTGGCAGAGCTGGACGCACAGATCGCCCAGCGGCAGACGGAATTGGCGGCGGTACAGGCCCGCGAAACCGAATTGCGCGGTCAGACCGACGAACTTGCGGCCCAGATCGAGGCGCAGCAGCAGCGCCTGGCCGCATTGCAGGACGAAGAGGCGCAACTGCGCCAAAGCCTGGCAGCGGCAGACGACACTCTCAAGGAACGCGAGGCATCACTTGCCGCACAAACCGCCCTGGCCGAGACCGCGCAGGCCGAAAGGGATGCCGCTTTGGCCGAGTTGGATGCGGCCTTGGCCGAGAAACAGGCCGCCCTGCAGGCGCTGGATGCAGACCATACCGACAAGACCGCCGCGATTCAGGCCGTGCAGGCCCGGCGGGACGAGGCGCAGGCCCAGTTGCAACAGGCCCAGACCCAGACGTCGGCCCTGCAGGCGCAGATGCAGCAGTTGCAGGCCGACCTGACCGAAAAGACCGAGGCGCTAGAGCGGATCGAGACCGAGACCGCCGCCCTGACATCGAAAAAGGGCACGGCCCTGGCCGACATGGATGCCGAACTGGCCGACCGGATCGTCCAGGCCGAAGCCGCCGAGGCGCGGATCAGCGAGGCGCAGGCGCAATTGCAACAGGCGGAAACACGCGCTGCCGAGGTGCAGGCACAGATCGACGCATTGCAGGCGTCGCTGGCCGAACAGACCGCGGCGGCCGACAGCCGCAAGGCTGAAACCGCCGCGGCGCGGGCCGCTTTGGACGCGGAACTGGCCGATAAAACCGACCGGATCCAGGCGGCCGAAACGCGTTTGGCCGAAGCCCGGGAACAGACGCAGCAGACCGAGGCCCAGGCCGCGGATTTGCAAAGCCAGGTGGCGACGCTGCAGCAACAGCTCGACGATCTGCAAAACCGCCGGAAACAGGCCGAGGGCAGCCAGAGCGAAACCGAAGCGCAGTTGCAGGATTCGGTGGCCGATCTCGGCCGTCAGGAACAGGCATTGCAGGCCACGCTGGCGCAGACCAAAGACGAGGCCGACGACCTGACCCGGCAGATCGAGACCGACCGCGAGGTGGCCGCGCAGTTGCTGCAACAGCGCGATGCCATGCAGGCCGGGCTGGCAAAGCTGCAGGCGGATCGCAGCGACGGCGAAGCCCGCCTGCAGGCCCTGCGCCAGCAGATCGCCGCCGCGGAAAGCCGGCTGGCCACGGTGCAGCGTCAGACGGCGGCGGCGCAGACCGCCATCTCTGCCCCCCCGCCGGAACCGGCGGCGGCCGCCCAGGCTGCGGCCAAAACCGGCGCGCCGCGCGACGCGACCCTGGTGGCCGAGGCCCTGCGCAAGGCACCGGGCCTGCCCGATCTGCGCAGCCCGCGGGCGGCGCAATTGCAGGAACTGCTGGTACAGGGGGTCTGTCCGACCGATGCGCTGCGCAGCGCGTTCGGCAGGATCAACCGCCAGACCCTGGTTGCGCTAGTGCGCAGCCTGGGCCCCTGCTGACGCAACCAACCGACTGAATTGGAGAAGAGAGAATGAAACCAGCAAGACCCCTTCTGATCCGGGCGGTGACACTGGCCTTTGCGCTTGTGGGCCTGCTGTCGCCCGCGCAAGCGCAGGAATTCCAAAAGAACATCCTGACCGGCGGCCCCAGCGGAACCTATATCCAGTTCGGGCGCAATATCAGCGAACAGGCCGCGAAATGCGGCGTCACCCTGAACGTGCAGGAAAGCGCCGGCTCGCTGGAGAACTTTCTGGGCGTGCGCAAGCGCCGTCATACCCAGCTGGGGATCGTCCAGTCCGACGTGCTGGAATATCTCAAGACCTTTGCCGCCGACGATCCCAGCGTGGCGCGGGCCATCCGCGGCGTCCGCATCGCCTTTCCTCTCTATAACGAAGAGGTGCATATCCTGGCCCGCCGCGAGCTGAACGGGCTGGCGGATCTGGCCGGCCGCAAGGTCGCGATCGGTGTCGAGGACAGCGGCACCTTTCTGACCGCCTCGCTGGTGCTGGATCTGGCCCAGATCGAACCGGCGGAACGCCTGACGATCAATGCGGAATCTTCCCTGACGGCCTTGCTGGCCGGCGAGATCGACGCGTTCTTTTACGTCGCCGGGGCACCGACAAAGATCTTTCAGTCACCACAGATCGACGCTCAGCGCTTTCACCTGCTGCCGATCAGCGATCCGACCCTGCAGGCGGTGTATCTGCCGGGCACGATCCCGGCCGGCTCGTATCCGTTCCAGCCGGACAAGGTGGATGTGATCGCGGTCAAGGCCGTTCTGATGACCTATGAATACGACCCGCGGCGCAACTATTACCACCGGGCCAGTTGCAAGGCCGTGTCCGACATTTCCAATGTCATCGCCTCGCGTTTCGGCGAATTGCGCGCCACCGGGCACCCCAAATGGCAACAGGTCGATCTGAACGATCTGCCCCCGGGCTGGAGCATCGGCGGCTGCGTCAATACCGGGCTGGCCGAAGACTATAGTCTGAGCTGCGAGGGGGATGCACCCGCTGCCGGCTCTGCGGCTTCGGCACCGGAAAGCCCGGCCAACTCGGCCTATCGCAAGCGGATCTGCGCCTCGATCGGCTGCTGACGAAACGCCGCCCCGGGTGGCGTTGCATTGAAATCGCAGGGGCCGCCGGGCGCCTGCGATTTTTTCGTGTCGGCCTGGCGGCGGCACGCCGGCGCCGGTCAATCGGTTCGGGTTTCCCTGTCGGGCGCAGCCAGCGTGACGGTGATGTCCCCCGGCAGCGGCACCTCTGAATCAGGGGAACTGGCCGAAACGCGTTCGGCTCTTGCGTCGCTACCGATCAGGCCGGCGATACGCTGGGCGGCCATTCTGTCGGCCTCGTAGGTATATCCGATGACAATGGCATTGTCGGCACCGCCGGTCGCCGGACTCTGACGGGCGGCAAAGGCGATGCCTGCAGCGCCCAGCGCCTCGGTCACCGCCGCGACCCGATCTTCGGCCATGCCGGCGGGCACCGCCAGATCGACGCGCGGCATCAGACCCGTGGGACCCTCTGGCGCTGGCAGTTCCACTACCCCAAGGCCGCGCCATTCCGACACGGCGGACCGACCGGTTGCCGGATCGGCGGCCACGACCCGCCACATCTGCGCCGCGCCAAGATCCGGCAGGCGCAGGGCGGAAAGGGCCTGCGGTGGCAATCGGCGCAGCGGTGCGTCAGCACCCGGGGCCAGTTCCAGCACATAGACCGCCGGATCAGCGCCCGTGCCGCTGGACCAGACGAACTCGCCGCCGCCATCCGGCGCGATGCTGGCCGCCAACAGCCGAGGTGCGGTCAGTTCGCCGCCCTGTTCGGGCGCGCCAAGTGCCGCCAGACGCCGCCTGGCGCTGCGCACCGAAGGGCTGGCCAACTCGTACCAGGCCCGCGCCAGCGCCAGATCGCGCGGCACGCCGACGCCGGATTCGTGGATCTGGCCCAGGTAATAGGCGGCCTGGGCCTGCCCGCGCAGGGCCGCACGGGCAAATCCGACCACCGCCGCTGGATCGGTCGGAAGCGTGCTCAGCGCCTGCTGCAACAACGCCGCCCCGTCGTCCGAACTCTCGGGGTCGGTTTCAATGGCCTGACGCTGCGGTGCCTCGGCGGACGGGGGGGCCGGCTCCTTGGCGGCGGGGGCCGCGACGGCAGCGACCTTGGCGGCCTGTTCCACAGCGGCCTCGGGCGTTGCCACATCCGTGCTGTCGCGCACAGGAACAACCGGGCCGGATGCCGCATCACCGGCCGGGATATGCGGTGATTGCAACAATCGCGGCACGCCATAGGCACCGGCGGCGGCCAGAACCAGCAGGGCAGCGTAAAGCGGCCTGCGCCCCGCGCCCCAGCGCCGGCCCGTTTCAGGCGATGCCGCCGCCGAGGCCGGTTCAGCCATTGCGGCGGGGTCGGTTCCATCGCCCGGATCAGAAGAAGCGTCAGCGGGACCCGGATCGGCTGTCGCCAGCGTTGCATCCAACCGCAACGGCGCAACGGCGGCCGTCGCCTTTTCGTCCGGCGCGGACGCGGATGGCGACGGGTCGGGCGGCTGTGGATCCGTTTTTCCCTCGGTGCCGATTGCCGGCTCTGATGCCTCGGCAGCGGCGCGTTTGGCGACCGTGTCCCAGCGCGCCAGCGACCGGGCCATCAGGGATTCCAGGAGCTGCGCCTCGTCCGCCTCCTCTTCGCCTGTTGCCTTTTTCGATTGCGCGGGGGGCGGTTCCGGCGCCGCGTCGGGTTTGACGGCGTCTGGTTCGGCCGACGCCACCACCGGTTCCGGCGCGCTGGTGTCCGTGGACAGCACTGAGTCAAATTGTGGCAACCCGGACACCAGTCGGAAGCGATGCGTCCCGCGCCCCTTGCCACCCGTCCCCGGCGCCGGGCCGGGATCTGTGGTTACCACCGCCGGATCCGCGTCGGACCGGCTGAGCGGCATCGGCAGATGCGCCATCATGCCGCTTTCGGCGGCTTCCTGCAGGAATGTCTCGAGATACGCGCCGTCGATCCGCTTGATCCCGTCGCCATAGGCCGCCACCAGCGCCAGTTCGCAGATCACGTTGATCAGCCGCGGCACCCCGCCCGCGGCCACGTGGATCTGGTCCAGCGCGGCCTCGTCGAAAATCTCGTCGGTGCAGCCGGCGACCCGGAGGCGATGGCGGATATAGTCGCGGCTATCCTCTTGCGACATCGCGCCCAGATGAAAGGCGGCGCCGACGCGCTGGGCGATCTGGCGGTTGTTGTGCTGCTGCAGCCGGTCGCGCAGCTGCGGCTGGCCCACCAGGAACAGCATCAGCAGGGAATCCTTGCCCGCATTGATATTGGTCAGCATGCGCAGCTGTTCCAGATCCTCATCCGAAACGTTCTGCGCCTCGTCCACGATCAGAACGCAGCGCCGTCCGGCGGCGTATTCCGCCACCACGAAATCCTGGAACCGGCGGAACTGGGCAACCTCGGAGCCCGACGTGTCAAGGTCATAGGCATTCAGAATCCACTGATACAGCCCATCCATTCCGCTCCAGAAATTCGAGATCAGACCGATGGTCATGTCCTCGGGGGCCTCGGTCAGAAATTGCTGCAGCAAGGTGGTCTTGCCGGTTCCGACATCGCCAGTCACGACGGTGATCGGCACCAGCTGTTCGATGCCAAAGGCCAGGATGCTGGCGGCGCGCCGGTGTTGTTTGTTCCAATAGATAAAGGCCGGATCCGGCGTGATCTTGAACGGTTGAATGTCAAAGCCGAAAAACGAATTATACATGGCTGAAATCCGGCAACCCGTGTGAAAACCATACTCCTGCGGCAAAACGCCGAACGCGCCGAGGCGTGCGCCGCCGCACAGTTCGCTCCGGCACCATGTCCCGGAGCGATCCCATCGGGTTCAGGTTAGCAATCACACCGGGCAAAGACAATCGACGCGCAACCGCGGTCCGGACCGGTCAGCCCGACCCGGCCGGCTCGGGGGCGGCTGCCATCGCCGCCAGCCCTTCGCGATAGGTCGGATAGATCAGCCGAATGCCCAGTTCACGCTTGATACGGTCGTTGCGCACCCGCTTGCTCTCGGCGTAAAAACTGCGCGCCAGCGGCGTCATGTCGGCCTGCTCGAAGGGGATCGCCGGCGGCACCGGACGGGACAGCAGACGCGCAGCATGGGCGATGACCTCTTGCGGCGGTGCCGGATCGTCGTCGCAAAGATTGTACACCGCCCCCGGATCAGGCCGGTCGATCGAGGCCAGCAGCGTCTGGGCGATGTCCTCGACATGGATGCGGGAAAACACCTGGCCGGGCTTGATGATCCGCCGCGCCGTGCCGTTGCGGACCTTGGCAAAAGGGCCGCGACCCGGCCCGTAGATGCCCGCCAGACGAAAGATGTGCAGCGGCAGGCCCGGCACCGCGGCCCAGGCCTCTTCGGCGGCCTTGCGCCACTGGCCGCGCAGGGTGCCGGGGGTCAGCGGCGTTGTTTCGTCGACCCAACCGCCCTGATGGTCGCCATAAACACCGGTGGTCGACAGATATCCGGCCCAGCGCAGGCGGGGCGCCCGGTCCTCGATCTGAGCTCGCAAACGGGTCAGAACCGGATCGCCACCCCGGCCCGGCGCGATCGAAACCAGAAGCTCGGTCGCCTCGGCCAGCGCCGCCAGGACGGGGGCCGGGTCCGTTTCAGCAGGAAACAACAGCGGCTCGGCCCCCGAGTCGCGCAGCGGCTGCGCCGTGTCGGCGCTGCGCGTGGTGCCGATGACGCGCCAGCCCCGCGGCACCAGCAGCCGGGACAGCGCCTGTGCGGAATAGCCATGCCCGAAGGAAAGCAGAATTCGTGTCATGCCCCTAGTTTGGCCGCGTGGCCGGCAATTACAAGGCCCATACACATCCCAGCCAGCCGGGTCTGGGCGTGGCATTCCGACGCCGGTTTCCAACGTCGCTTGATCGAATCCCGGAAACCGCCTTTGATTGACGCATGAATAATGACACACCCAACCTGAAATCCGCCTATGCGATGAAGACGCCGCAGGACTCAAAGCGGCTCTATGCCGAATGGGCCGGCGACTATGACACCTCCTTTGCCGCGCGCGAGGATTATCAGCTGCACATCCGTGTCGCCCGCGCCTTTGTCGCAGCGGGTGGGCAGGGCCCGGTTCTGGACGTGGGGGCCGGCACGGGGTTATGCGGCGCGATCCTGGCTGATCTGGGCGTCGGTCCGATCGATGCCACCGACATCAGCACCGAAATGCTGGATCGGGCAATGCGCAAAGACATCTACCGCGATGCCATCGAAGCCGATCTGAATATCGGCATTCCGGCCCCGCCCGACAGCTATTCCGGCATCGTGTCTTCGGGCACGTTCACCTTTGGCCATGTCGGCCCCGACGGCATCGACGCGCTGTTGCGGGTGGCGCGGCATGGTGCCCTGTTCGCCCTGTCGATCAACGCCCGGTATTATGAACAGGCCGGGTTCGCCGCGCGGTTCGAAACCCTGTTGCAGGGCCGGATCCATTCGCTGACCCTGCGCGAAACCCGCATCTATGGCGATCTGGCCACCGGCGAGAACAAGGACGACATCGCGTTGATTGCGCTGTTCGAAAAAGACTGACCGCATCGCCCTGAACCGGCCACGGCATGGTTGGTCTTGGCGATCAGCGACCCTTCCAGACCGGATCGCGTTTTTCGGCAAAGG
Source organism: Sedimentitalea sediminis (assembly GCF_042687825.1). Lineage (NCBI taxonomy): Bacteria > Pseudomonadati > Pseudomonadota > Alphaproteobacteria > Rhodobacterales > Paracoccaceae > Sedimentitalea > Sedimentitalea sediminis. Next base: position 111,475 of record NZ_JBHUQE010000008.1, read on the forward strand.
CCCGGGCACCCTCCAGCTGGTCCTCGGACGCATAGAGCACATCGACGCTGCGCAGCTGACGTCCGGTGATCCGGTTCATCGCATCCTGAAATCCGGAATCTTCGGCGTCTCGGACGATCTCCTTGATGGCGGCGTAGACCAGAGGCGGACCACCGGCCAGCAGCCGCGCCAGTTCCCAGGCCCGCTGCATCAGCCGGGCGGCGGGCAAGATTTCATTGACCAGCCCCCAGCGATGCGCCTCGTCGGCGTCAAACCAGCGCCCGGTCAGCAGCAATTCCATGGCGATGTGATAGGGGATGCGCTTGGGCAATTTGATGCTGGCGGCATCCGCCACCGTGCCCGAGCGGATCTCGGGCAGGGCAAAGGTGGCGTGATCGGCCGCCAGGATCAAGTCGGCGCTCAGCGCCAGTTCCAGCCCGCCGCCACAGGCAATACCGTTCACGGCGGCAATCACCGGCTTGTTCATGTCGCGCAATTCCTGCAGCCCGCCAAACCCGCCGACCCCGTAATCGCCATCGACCGCATCGCCCCCGGCCGCCGCCTTCAGATCCCATCCCGGGCAAAAAAACCGGTCGCCCGCGCCAGTCAGGATGGCAACGCGCAGGTCGGGATCGTCGCGAAACGCGCGGAACGCCTCGCCCATGATCCGGCTGGTCTGCAGATCGATGGCATTGGCCTTGGGACGATCCAGCGTCACCTGCAGGATCGCGCCGTCGCGCCGGGTCTGGATCGGAGACGTTTGCGTGTTCATTCCTGTGCCTTTCTGATCAGCGCATCCACCGCAACCGCCCGGTCGGGCGTGCAGATCAGCGGGTTTATCTCAACTTCCCCGACGGTTTCGGCATTGGCAACCACATAGGATTGCACCGCCATCACCGCGCGCAGGATGGCCGGCATGTCTGCTGGCCGGCGTCCGCGATAGCCCTGCAGCAGTGGCGCGCATTGCAGGCGGTTCAGAGCCTCCTGAACCCGCGCGGGAGGGCTGGGCACCAGCAGGTGTACGCTGTCGCGCAAGATTTCCGTCAGAACACCGCCTGCGCCCAGCGTCAGCACATAGCCATGGGCCGGATCGCGCACCACACCGACCAGCAGTTCGGCAACACCGTCCGGGACCATCTCTTCGATCAGAACTTCAGGCGAACCGATCTGACGGGCGGCACCGGGCAGGTCTTTGGGCTGCAACCCCAGTTGCACCGCGCCAAGGTCGGACTTGTGCGCCAGCCCAACCCCCTTGAGCGCAAAGGGCGGCACCAAGCCCGCAACCGCCTCGGGCAGGGCGGCAGCGACACTGACGACGCGTCCGGCTGGAACCGTCAGACCATGTGCCGCCAATGCGGCTTTGGCCTCGGCCTCGCTCAGCACCAGATCCGGCTCGGATCGTCCGGGCAACAGCACCGGTGAGGGTGTATCGGCCGGCAGGACATGTGCGGCGGCCTCGGCGGCGGCCAGCGCCGCATGGAGCCCGGCCAGCGGCGCGACTCCCTGCGCCATCAGCTTTTGGGCTACCGGCTCGGGCATCAGCTCTGGCAGGCTGGCAACGACGGCAAAGGGGCGTTGTGTGTCCCGCCGCGCCCGGATGGCGGCCTGTGTCGCCGCCTCCCAGTCGCTGGCATCCGTGTGCGGATAGTCGACGATGCTGACCGTAAGGTCGATATCGCCGCCGGTCATCGCCGTCCAGGCGCGCGTCATCGCATCCGTGTTGCGCCAGATATAGGTATGATAATCTAGCGGGTTGGCCAGAGCGACCAGTGGCCCCAGCACCCGCCGCAAGGCCGATCTGCGGGCCGCCCCCAGCTTGGCAAAGCGCAGATCGCGCCCGGCGGCCAGATCCGCGATCAGGCTGGCCTCGCCCCCCGAACAGCTGATCGAAGCGATGCGGTTTCCGCCCAAGGGCCCGTAACAATGCAACAGTTTCAGCGTTTCGATGAACTCGGGCAGGTCCGGCAGCCGGGCGATGCCCAGCCGGTCCAGAAAGGCCTGCGCGCCAGCATCGTCGCCGGCCAGCGACGCGGTGTGTGAAACCGTTGCCTGGCGCGCCTGTTCGGAGCGCCCGACCTTCAGCGTCACCAGCGGCACGCCGCGTTCCCGCGCCTTTTCTGCCAGACCCTCCCAGGCGCGCAGATCGCCGAACCCCTCGACATGCAACCCAATCGCCGTGACCCGGTCATCATCCAGCAAAGCCGCCGCCAGCTCCGCCTGGCCGGTCTGGGCCATGTTGCCGCAGGTCACCAGATAGGCAATCGGCAGCGCCCGTTTCTGCATGCTGAGATTGATCGCCATATTCGAAGACTGGGTCAGGATCGCCACGCCGCAAGGCACCGGGCGCATGCCATGCTGATCCGGCCAGATCGCCGCCCGATCCAGGGCGTTCACAAACCCATAGCAATTGGGGCCCAACAGCGGCATCTCTCCCGCCGCCCGCACCAGTTGCGCCTGCAGGTCAGCGGCACCGCCATCCTCGGCCGCAGCCTCGCGAAAGCCGGATGCAAAACACACGGCACCCCCTGCCCCCAGCTCTGCCAGGGTCGCAACCGTATCGACCGTCGCCCGGCGATTCACACCGACAAATGCCGCATCAATCGGTCCCGGCCAGTCCTGCAGGCACCGAACCGAGGGCAAGCCGGCAATCCGTTTGCCATCCGGATGAACCCGAAAAATCTCCCCGGCATATCCGACCCGGCGCGCCGCCGCCATGATCGCGGCGCACCACGGCCCACCACCGACGACGGCAACGCTGTGGGGGTTGAACAATCGTTTCAGATCCCGCGTCATGCCAGCGACTCGCTTGAATTCACGTGTCGCATGCCTCCGGCAGGGATATTTTCGGCAAGAGGAAAACACGATTTATTAACTTCAGAACGCCATCCTGCCTGCACGGTACAGGCGGGGACGCCGATGACCGTGCAAGGGGAAAAGGCCAACCCTTTTCCATGGGGGGCGGTCTGATAGCCGTCCCCTTTTCCTCTTGCGCCAAATATCCCGGGGAGCGCGAGGGGCTGGCCCCTCGCATCCGTCGGATGGGCACAGCCCATTCGAAAACGCATCACGCGCCCAACACCCGCAGCAGTTCACGGCTTATGATGTGGCGCTGGATTTCGCTGGTACCGTCCCAGATCCGCTCTACTCTGGCATCGCGCCAGAACCGTTCCAGCGGATAGTCGTCCATCAGCCCCATGCCGCCATGCACTTGAATCGCCGCATCGGTGACCCGCCCCAGCATCTCGCTGGCATAAAGCTTGGCGCTGGCGATCTCGCGATTTGCCGTTCCTCCCCTGTCCAATCGATCCGCCGCCGCCAGGGTCAGCAGATCGGCGGCATCGATCTCGGTGATCATGTCAGCGATCTGAAAGCCGACGCCCTGGAACCGACCGATCTTTTGACCGAACTGTTCCCGCGTCGCGGCATAGTTCAGCGCATAGTCAAACACCCGGCGCGCGCGCCCCACCGACATCGCCGCCACTGTGATCCGCGTCGCGTAAAGCCAGGTGTTCATCACCGCAAAGCCGCCATCGACCGCGCCCAGAACTTGGGCATCGGACAGCCGGCAATCGTCAAACTCCAGGATCATGTTCCCATAGCCACGGTGACTGACCGATTTGTACCCGTCGCGAATGGTAAAGCCCGGCATGCCACGGTCGACCAGAAAAGCTGTGATGCGTTTTTTCCGCCCGCGTTGTGTCCGGTCCTCGCCGGTCGCGATGAAGACGATAAAGAAATCCGCGTGTTCGGCGCCAGAGATGAAATGCTTGGTGCCGTTTACAAGCCAGTCGCCACCATTGCGGACCGCACTGCAAGTCATGCTCCGGACGTCCGAGCCCGCCCCCGGCTCGGTCATGGCCAGCGCGTCCATCCGCTCGCCCCGGACCGCCGGCATCAGATAGCGCTCGATCTGGGCACCCTTGCAGGCCATCAGAATATTCTGCGGACGGCCAAAGAAATGCGTCAACGCCATCGATCCGCGCCCCAATTCGCGCTCGACCAGAGCAAACTCCAGATGGGTCAGCCCGGCACAGCCGACGCTTTCGGGAAAATTGCAGGCATAGAACCCCAGATCGAGGGTCTTGCGCCGGATCTCCTGCGCGATCTCGGCCGGCACGGTACCGCTGCGCTCGACCAGATCCTCGTGCGGATAGATCTCGTTCTCCACAAAGGCACGCACGCTGGCGGCGATCATTTCCTGTTCTTCGGTCAATCCGTATTGCATGGGGTTCCGATCTGTTGCTGCGGATGTCGCCTGAGGCCAGCCTCAGGAATATATCCGGGTCTTGCGCGCCCGGATCGCGCGTGACGCCGTTTTCGAACCGCCGCAAAACGTGCCGAAGCGGCGATCCCCGGGCTCTCCGGATTGCCGTAACTGCATTCGAAATAGCGATCCTGCCGCCGATGATAGACCGTGGCCAGAACTGGCCGGCACCGGTCGCGGATCAGCGGGTTCTCGTACCCGGCACGGGTCATGGCCGCCCCGGGAGCCCGATAGATTACGTGAAAGAACAGGTGGATCGGGCGTAACGGCACCAGCCATTGGATGCACAGGGCCGACAGATACCGCAGATGTTCCAACGGATGCATCGACAGGCCTGACAGCGGGCCGATTTTGACGTTGCGGTGATGCAGCGCGTGCACCTGCGCATAGAGAACCGGGCGATGCAGCAGCCGGGGCACCCAAAAGAAAAGAATGGCCGACCAGTTCGGGATCAGCACCGGCCAGAACAGAAACCAGACCGGGGAACCGACAAAGGTGATGAACTGCGCATATCCGGTGGCCATCAACAACACGGTCACCGCCTGAAACGCGGACACTTGCCCGACCCGACTGGTCAGTGTCCGGAACATGTTTTCGCGCACCCTTTCCGGAAAGTCGAACGGCCGGTTGTTCCGGGCCGGAACCGGGTGATCGACTTTCGACCGCTTGCCCTGCCCTTTGCGCATGTAGAAATACCAGTGCAGGCCGCCGGCGCAGGCCAGCATCAGCCCCAGAATGGCCAGCCAGATCCGCAGGTTCCAACCGGGTGCAAAAAACCGGGCGTCCTGCAGGGGTGGACAGAGCCAGGTCCGCACGGTCCTGCAAATGCACGCTGTTCCGATGCGCAGCCGTATCCGCCATGGCGTCGCTCCTTTCTGTCCTTGCCTTGATCCTGCGCCCACCGGCAATCCTTTGCGAACGAAAAAAACTGCCCTTTCCCATTAGTCTGCCTTATGGCAGATTTATGGTCATGCAAGCCCCCCTGCCTCCTCTGGGCTGGTTGCGCACGTTCGAGGCCGCCGCCCGCCACCTGTCCTTTACCGGCGCCGCCCGCGATCTGAACATGACGCAAAGCGCGGTCAGTCAGCAGATCAAGTCGCTGGAGGGTTATCTGGGCCGGCCACTGTTCCACCGGCGCCCGCGGGCGCTGGAGCTGACCGAGGCCGGCATCACCTATCTGCCCGTGGTGCGCGAGGCGTTCCGCACACTGGTGCGCGGCACGCGGGCGGTGACCGGTCCGGATCAGGATGTGGTGCAGGTGCAATCCAACCTGACCTTTGCCGTGCATTGGCTGGCGCCGCGGCTGGCCCGGTTCCGCGCCGGCCACCCCGAGGTGCAGCTGAACATTTCGACCGATCTGTGGGAGCCGCGCGAAATGGCCGAAGGCGTCGATGTCGAGATCCGCTTTTCGCTGCGGCCCGCGGACACGGTGCGCGCCGAACTGCTGCGCAGCGACGCCTATTACCCGGTCTGCGCGCCGGGCTATCCGGTCACCCTGGACGATCTGGCGATGCAGCCCCTGTATGATTGCAGCAACCTGTTGTGCAACTGGGCCTCCTGGGCCGAGGATCAGGCGATGATCTGGCCCGATCCACCGGTGACCTATGCCACGACCTTCACCCTGTCGCTGTCTGTCGCCATGGCCGGGGGCGGGCTGGCGCTGGCGCATGACACCATCGCCCGCCGGCTGATCGAGACCGGCCAGCTGGTGGCGCCGTTCCGGCACCGCGCCCCGATGCAAGAGGCCTATTACCTGATCCTGTCGCCGCAGGCCGAGCATTCACCCGGCACGGTCGCCTTTGCCAACTGGTTACGCAGCGAGATAGCGGCCGATCAAAGCGGCCGGCTGGGCACCCAGGCATAGCCGTTGGCACAGAGAATATAACTCTCGCGCAGCCCGTGCGGCTTGTCGGTCGGGGGCTGCAACAATGTGCCCCCTGCGGCCTCGGCGCGGTTTGCCGCCGCGTCCGGGTCGGTGTCATAGAGCCGGATCTCGATCCCCGTCCCGCGCGGCGGGGTCTCCGGCAACAGACCCAGCAACGGATTGGAATGATAGGTGGCGTCGCTGTGCAACTGAAACACCTGATCGCCATAGGTGACGATGGCGAAATCGGCGCTGACCTGATGCGTCTGCATGTCGAATACATCGCGCAGAAACGCGCATTCTGCGGGCACGTCGCGCACCAGCAGGTTCAGCCCGATGCCGCGCAGCGACCGGCCGAACGCATCGGCCTTTATGCTCTGGTAATCCATGCCGATCAGCCAATCGCAAATCCACCGGGCTGGCAAGCCTGCACCAAGGGGGTTGCGCCCGGCGATGCAATTGGAACAATTGCGGCATGACACAGCGCCCCTTGCCCAGCTGGCCTGACACCGCCCCCGACCTGATCGCCGTCGCCGCCGGGCGCGCGCCCGCCGACATGGTCATCCGGGGTGGCACTTGGGTCAACGTCCACAGCCGCGAGACCCTACCCGGCCACGACGTCGCCATCACATCCGGACGCATCGCCTTTGTCGGCCCGGATGCCGGCTATTGCATCGGCGACGGCACCCAGGTGATCGAGGCCGAGGGGCGCTATATGCTGCCGGGCCTGTGCGATGCCCATATGCATATCGAAAGCGGCATGCTGACCCCGGCCGAGTTCGCCCGCGCGGTGATCCCGCACGGCACCACGTCGATGTTCACCGACCCGCACGAAATCGCCAACGTGCTGGGGCTGGCCGGCGTGCGGATGATGCATGACGAAGCGCTGATGCAGCCGGTGAACATCTTTACCCAGATGCCGTCCTGTGCGCCCAGCGCGCCGGGGCTGGAAACCACGGGCCACGAGATCTCGCCCGCCGATGTGGCCGAGGCGATGACCTGGCCCGGGATCGTCGGGCTGGGCGAAATGATGAACTTTCCCGGCGTTGCGGCGGCCGACGCCAAGATGCTGGCCGAGATCGCCGCCACCCAGCGCGCCAGCAAGACCGTTGGCGGCCATTACGCCAGCCCCGATCTGGGCCGGAATTTCGCCGCCTATGTCGCCGGTGGCCCGGCGGATGATCACGAAGGCACCTGCGAGACCGACGCGATCGCCCGCGTACGTCAGGGCATGCGCGCGATGATGCGCCTGGGCAGCGCCTGGCATGACGTCGAAAACCAGATCACCGCGATCACCGAACGGGGGCTGGACCCGCGCAGTTTCATTCTCTGCACCGATGACTGCCATTCCGGCACGCTGATCAATGACGGCCACATGAACCGGGTGGTGCGCCACGCCATTGCCTGCGGCTGCGACCCGCTGATCGCCCTGCAGATGGCCACCCTGAACACCGCCACCCATTTCGGGCTGGAACGCGAGATCGGCAGTATCACGCCGGGGCGGCGGGCGGATGTGATCCTGTCCTCGGATCTGCGCAACCTGCCGATCGAAATCGTGGTCGCGCGCGGACAGGTCGTGGCCCGGGATGGCACCTGTCTGGTCGACTGCCCGCATCTGGACTGGCCGGCCAGCGCTCGCGGCACGGTACATCTGGGCCATGCGTTACAAGCCTCGGATTTCCACATTGCCGCCCCCGCAGGCGCCAACAGCGTCACCGCCAATGTCATCGGCGTGGTCGAAAACCAGGCTCCGACCCGGGCGCTGAAAGCCGATCTGCCGGTGCAGGGCGGGCTGGTTCAGGGCAAGGGCGACGTGTGCCAGATCGCGCTGGTGGAACGGCACCGCGCCACCGGCGGCGTGACCAACGCCTTTGTGTCGGGGTTCGGCTATCAGGGCCGGATGGCGATGGCCTCGACGGTGGCGCATGACAGCCACCACATGATCGTCGTCGGCACCGATACCGCGCAGATGGCGCTGGCCGGCAACCGGCTGGCCGAAGTCGGCGGCGGCATCACCCTGTGGCGCGACGGCGCCGAACTGGCGCTGGTGGAACTGCCGATTGCCGGGCTGATGTCGGACCGGCCGGCCGCCGAGGTCGCGCAGGCCGCAGACAGGATGATGCAAGCAATGCGCGATTGCGGCTGTCAGCTGAACAACGCATACATGCAGCATTCGCTGTTGGCGCTGGTCGTGATCCCAGAGCTGCGCATCTCCGATCTGGGGCTGGTCGATGTCCGGTCCTTTCAGGCCATACCCGTGCTAGAGCCGCAAACATGACCGAAATCCAGACGCCCGAAGCTGCGGCTCCGGAACAGTTCAACGACGCAGCCCTGGCCGTGGCGCGCCTGCAAGAGCTATACGCCACGGCCATCGATTTTCTCAGCGACCGCTTTGCCGAGGTCATGCAGCACGGCGCGCCCGACCACCGCATCCGGGCCTTTTACCCGGAAATCCGCATGACCACATCCAGCTATGCCCATGTGGACACGCGGCTGAGTTTCGGCCATATCGCCGCGCCCGGCACCTATGCCACTACGGTCACCCGGCCCGACCTGTTCAGTTCCTACCTGACCCAGCAGATCGGACTGTTGATCAAGAACCACGCGCTGCCGGTCACCATCGGGCTGTCGGAAACGCCGATCCCGGTGCATTTCGCGGTGGCGCAGAACCCGGAACTGACCGTGCCCCAGGACGGCGCCGCCGGTTTCACCCTGCGCGATACGTTCGACGTGCCCGACCTGGCGACCACCAATGACGACATCGTCAACGGCACCTATGTCCCGCCCAACGGCACCGGAGCGCTGTCGCTGTTCACCGCCCAGCGGGTGGATTATTCGCTGGCCCGGCTGACACATTACACCGCGACCGATGCGGCGCATTTCCAGAACCATGTGCTGTTCACCAACTATCAGATCTATGTCTCGGAATTCGAGGCCTATGCCCGCGACCGGCTGCGCGACGCAAACAGCGGCTATTGCAGTTTCGTCAGTACCAACAATGTCGAGATCACCGGCCCGGACGATCCCATAGAACTGCCGCTGAAACTGCCGCAGATGCCGACCTATCACCTGAAACGCCCGGACGGGTCCGGCATCACGCTGGTCAATATCGGCGTCGGCCCCAGCAATGCCAAGACCGCCACCGACCACATCGCGGTGCTGCGCCCGCATGCCTGGCTGATGGTCGGCCATTGCGCCGGTCTGCGCAACAGCCAGGCCCTGGGCGATTTCGTGCTGGCCCATGCCTATCTGCGCGAAGATCACGTGCTGGATGACGACCTGCCGATCTGGACCCCGATCCCGGCGCTGGCGGAAATCCAGATCGCGCTGGAACAGGCCGTTGCCGAGGTGTCGCGCCTGGAGGGCTATGACCTCAAGCGGATCATGCGCACGGGCACCGTCGCCACCATCGACAACCGCAACTGGGAGTTGCGTGACCAGTCCGGCCCGGTACAGCGCCTGTCGCAATCCCGTGCCATCGCCCTGGACATGGAAAGCGCCACCATCGCCGCCAACGGCTATCGCTTTCGGGTGCCCTATGGCACCTTGCTCTGCGTGTCGGACAAGCCGCTGCACGGCGAGCTGAAACTGCCCGGAATGGCAACGGATTTCTATAATACACAGGTATCACGGCATCTGAGCATCGGAATCCGCGCCATGGAAACTCTGCGTACGATGCCGCTGGAACGGCTGCACAGCCGGAAACTGCGCTCTTTCGACGAGACGGCGTTTCTGTGAACAGGAAATTTGCAAAAAACCGCTAAAATTCGCAAATTCGGTCTTGCCAGCAACCACTATTCGTTGTGTTCCTACACCATATACCGTTTAATATGCGGATTGAGGCCCAACAGATCGGGCAGACGAAGGAGAGCAAGAACAATGTCAAAGCCAATGACCAAGACCCAACTCGTCGCCGCACTGGCCGAGGAGATGGGCACAGACAAGAAAGCCGCCGGATCCGCGCTGGAAGCGATTACCGGCCTGATTACCCGCGAAGTTGCCAATGGCGGCGCAGTCACGCTGCCGGGCGTCGGCAAGATTTATTGCCGCGAGCGCCCCGAGCGCATGGTGCGCAACCCTGCCACCGGCGAACAGTTCAAGAAGGACGCCGACAAGGTGGTCAAGATGACCATCGCCAAGGCGCTCAAGGACAGCGTCAACGGCTAGGCTTGCACCGCCTGGAAATTCGGGAAAGGGTCGCTGCCAGCGGCCCTTTTTCTTTGGTCGCCGGAATGGGAGGAAACCGATGGCCAAGGCAACCGGAATAGGCGGCGTCTTTCTGCGGGCCGACCGCCCCCAGATGCTGGCCGAATGGTATCAGCGGCATCTGGGCATCGACATGTCCGCTGGCGCCTGGATGCAGGCGGCCGGCCCCACGGTCTTTGCACCCTTTGCGCGCGATACCGACTATTTCGATGCCGACCGTCAGGTGATGCTGAATTTCCGCGTCGATGATCTGGAGGCGTTGATCGCAGAGCTGGATGCGTCCGGGATCGCGGTCGAGACCCGCGCCGAGTGGAACAGCGCCATCGGCCGCTTTGCCCGCATCCACGACCCAGAGGGCAATCCGGTCGAATTATGGCAGCCGGCAGGTGCGGCCGCAGCCGGCGGATAGACCGCGACAATCGCTCTGGCGGCGTGGTTCTGCCCTTGAGCAGGCGACCGAAATGCGAAATCGTGCGCCGGACTGCATCGGATCGGGGAATAACATGGACACGCGCGCCATCGTCATGGGACTGGCCTTTGCCCTGATGTGGTCCTCGGCCTTTACCTCGGCCCGGATCATCGTCGCCGATGCCTCGCCGCTGTTCTCGCTGGCGCTGCGGTTCCTGGTGTCGGGTCTGCTGGGCGTACTGATCGCCCGGCTGATGGGGCAAAGCTGGCGGCTGACGCCCAAGCAATGGTACGCCACGATCCTGTTCGGCATCTGCCAGAACGCGCTGTATCTGGGCCTGAATTTCGTCGCCATGCAGACGGTGCAGGCCAGTGTCGCCGCCATCATCGCCTCGACCATGCCGCTGCTGGTGGCGATTGCCAGTTGGTTGCTGCTGGGCGAGCGCTTGCGGCCGCTGGGCATCCTGGGGCTGATTGCCGGCTGCGCCGGGGTGGCGATCATCATGGGCGCGCGTATCAGCGACGGCGTCGACGTGTTCGGCGTGCTGCTCTGCATCATCGGCGTACTAGCCCTGACCTTTGCCACGCTGGCGGTGCGCGGCGCCATGACCGGCGGCAATTTCATGATGATCGTCGGCCTGCAGATGCTGGTCGGCTCGGCTATCCTGTTCGTCGCCGCACCGCTGTTCGAGACCATCCGGGTCGACCTGACCCTGCCTTTGGCACTGGCCTTTGCCTATACCACGCTGATCCCCGGGCTGACGGCCACCTATGTCTGGTTCCTGCTGCTGGACCGCATCGGCGCCGTCCGCTCGGCGACCTTTCATTTTCTCAACCCGGTGTTCGGGGTCACCATCGCCGCCATTCTGCTGGGCGAGTCACTGGGCATCTGGGATGCGATCGGCGTGGTCATCGTGACGCTGGGCATTCTGGCTGTGCAGATGTCGCGCCAGCCCCGGCGGCGCCCGCCGGCCTCGTAGAACCCGATATCCGAACTGGACCGGACCCTTCTCTATTTCAGAAAACCCTCGATCACGCGCCGCACCATGCCCGAGTCGGGCCGCACCATCGCCCCCCAGGTCGCCGCGACGCTGCCATCCGGAGCGATCAGGATCTTGTTGAAATTCCAGGCCGGCTCGAATCCGGTTTCCGCCCGCACCGCCCGATAGAAAGGATGCGCCGCCGCGCCCCGAACCGGGCTGATATCGGTCATCGGCAGGTCCAGATCGTAGTTCAGTGCGCAGAATGCCCTGACCTCGGCGGCACTGTCCAGTTCCTGACGGAAATCGTCGGAGGGCACCGCCAAAACCACCAGTCCGCGGGCGCGATAGCGGTCATACAGCGCCTGCAGCCCGGCATATTGGTCGGTAAAGGCACATTGCGACGCGGTGTTGACCACCAGAACCGGCTGACCGCGCCAGTCTTCGATGGCCAGGGGGCCGCCGTCGATCGAGTCGAATTGCCCGGTGATCCCGCGCGCAGCGGCCACCGTGGTCAGCGTCATCAGCAGCAGCGAAAGAAAAAACGTTTTCATGAAAACCTCGCCTTTGGTACTAGATACGGAGCGCGCGCCCTGTCGGATCACTTACACGAGACCGCGACGGCAGTGAAACAATCGTTTGATTTCGCCGCCATCACCCCATCTAGTGAGGCCGGATCACAAGCGGAGGAGTGAGAATGAGCGCATACAGGAAAGACCCGGATCGCATCGCCGCGCTGGATCGCGAGGCGTTCCACATCACTCAAGAGGGGGGCACCGAACGCCCCGGCACCGGCAAGCTGCTGCACAATAAAGAGCCGGGCATCTATGTCGACATCGTCTCGGGCGAGCCGCTGTTCGCCTCGGCCGACAAATACGAATCCGGCTGCGGCTGGCCCAGCTTTACCAAGCCCATCGAACCGGCCCATGTGCAGGAACTGGAAGATCGCAGTCTGGGCATGATCCGCACCGAAGTGCGCAGCACCCATGGCGACAGCCATCTGGGCCATGTCTTTCCCGACGGGCCGCGCGACCGCGGCGGGCTGCGCTATTGCATCAATTCCGCCAGCCTGCGGTTCGTGCATCGCGATGACATGCAGGCCGAGGGGTACGGCGCCTATCTCGACCAGGTCGAGGGCGTGACATGAGCGCCCGGGCAGTTCTGGCGGGGGGCTGTTTCTGGGGCATGCAGGACCTGATCCGCAAGCGCCCGGGGGTGCTGGCGACCCGCGTCGGCTATAGTGGTGGCGACGTGCCCAACGCCACCTATCGCAATCATGGCAGCCATGCCGAGGCAATCGAGATCCAGTTCGATCCGGCGGTGATCACCTATCGCGATCTTTTGGAATTCTTTTTCCAGATCCATGATCCGACCACGCCGAACCGGCAGGGCAACGACATCGGCCCCAGCTATCGCTCGGCGATCTATTATGTGGACGAGGCGCAGAAACAGACGGCGCTGGACACCATCGCCGATGTCGACGCCTCGGGCCTGTGGCCGGGCAAGGTGGTGACCCAGGTCGAGCCGGTGGGCGATTTCTGGCAGGCCGAGCCCGAGCATCAGGACTATTTGCAGCGTATTCCCAACGGCTATACCTGCCATTTTGCGCGCCCCGGCTGGGTCTTGCCGAAACGCGCCCGGACCGGCTGACAGGCTGCGGGCCCGCTAGCCCTGCGCCACACGCGGCCGGCCGCTGGTCTCGACCGTCACCACCGCCTCGACAAAGACCGCGCGCGCTTGGGTGCGGGCCGTCCTGATGTCGCGCGTAACATGGGTCTGCAATCCCTCGGCTCCGGCGGCCCGCGCCGCCGCGACGGCCTCTTGCCGCAGAACCTCTTCGAGCCGCTCCAGCGCGGCATCGGCGCTGGTGAAATCCTCGGGGCCATTGGGCAGATGCGCCCGAAACCGGCCCTCGCTTGGGGCCGTCACCGTGCCGCTTTTGCGCATCGTCACCCGCCCCACCACGGCGCCGATGGCATTGGCCACGCCGGCATGGGGCGGCAGGATCATGCGGCAGCGCAGGCGCGCCCCCACCGCCGGATAGTAGCTGGGCGCCGAGGCCCCCAGCCCCACCACATCGACATTCAGCGCCGTGTCCAGCGCCAGCACCCCGCGATAGCCCGACAGGCCGCGCTGAGTCAGCACGTGCCGCGCCAAGTCTTCGGGCGGCTGGTCATAGCCTTGCGGATCTTCGGCAAAGGCGGTTTCCAGCAGGGTCAGTGCGGTCTGTTCGGTCAATTGATCGACGATCATCCGGGCCAGTGCCGCCGCCGACGGCGCCAGCCTGTCTCCGGACCCGATGCGCCGCCGCGCGAACAGGGTCAGTGCCTTTTCCGCCGCCGCCGCGTCCCAGTCGGTCAGCGTGCCCAGGACATGGCTGGCATCCGAGGGTGTCACGCCGGCCAGCTGCACCAACCCGCGATCCACCAGCCGGCCCAGCGCCGCCTGTTCCACGCGGCTGCGCAGCACCTCGCCCATGGGGTGGACCTGATCGCCGATCCGGGCCAGCAACGCCTGTTCGCGCCGACCCAGACCCCCCTGTGCCACGCCGGGCACACGACGCAGGAACCGCGCATCGTATTCCCCCGGTGCCGCGTTGCGCAACTGCGCGTCCAGAGCGTCATGCACGACTTTCGGGGATTCTTGCGCGATCAACGCAACCGGCACCACCCGACGCGGTCCGAGAAAGACTCCACCGGACAGCCCCTCGGCCAGCAGGTGCACCTGGCTGTCACCGCCCAGTCCGTGGGTGCGCATCGCCACTGCCTCGACCATGGTGCGGAACCCCCCGACCCGCGCGCCCGCCGGGTCGATGGCGGGTCGGCCGCCACGCAGCAACGCAATGTCGGTGGTTGTGCCGCCGATATCCGAGACCAGCGCCTCATCGGCCCCGGTCAGCCATCGCGCCCCGACGATCGAGGCCGCCGGGCCGCTGAGGATGGTCTCGATCGGCCGGGCGCGCGCCTGTTCCGCTGACATCAAAGCCCCGTCGCCCCGCACCACCATCATCGGCGCGGCGATCCCCAACTCGGTCAGACAGTCCTGTGTGCGTCCGATCAGCCGGTCGATCATGCCGATCAGCCGTGCGTTCAACACCGCCGTCACCGCCCGTTTCGGACCGTTCAGCCGCGCCGACAACTGGTGCGAACAGGTCACCGGCGCGCCGGTCCGCTCGGCGATCAGGCGGGCCGCCTGCAGCTCATGCGCCGGGTTGCGGGTGGCGAATTGCGCGGCGATGGCATAGGCTGACACGCCCTGTTGATGCGCGCGCAAAAAGCCCTCCAGCGCATCAATATCCAGGGCCGTGACCTGGCTGCCCGCATGGCTGTGCCCCCCGGCCAGCACCACCGCGGGATCGCCGTTCAGGGCCGTGTCCAACCCGTGTTTTTGCAGATCATCCGTGCCAAAACCGATGAAAACCAGCGCCACGCGCCCGCCCTGCCCCTCGACCAGCGCATTGGTCGCCAGGGTGGTGGACAGCGAGGCCAGCGCGATATCGCCCGGCGCCGTGCCGGACTGCTCCAGAACGGCGCGGATCGCCGCACCGGCCCCTATCGCCAGATCGCCGCGCGTGGTCAGCGCCTTGGCGCTGGCGATGACCTCGGCCTCGTCGCGCAGCAGCACCGCGTCGGTATAGGTTCCGCCGGTATCCACCCCCAACAGCAACGCCATGGCCGTCTCCCTGTTCTGTCGCGCCCCCGGTCCAGCCCACCGTGGCGCAGCGTCTTGCCTGTTTGCATCACGCGGACAGCCGATCCGCCGCCCAGCGCGCCGCGTCGGCCACCGCGGCATCGTCATCCCCGACCCGCTCCAGCGCCACCGGGCGCAGACTTGGATCGCCCGAATTGCCGATCGCATAGAGCACGTTGCGCACGAACCGGTCCCGCCCGATCCGCTTGATCGGCGAGCCGGAAAACAGCGCCCGAAACCCGGCATCGTCCAGCCGCGCCAGATCGGCCAGCTTCGGCGCCACCAGCTCGGCCCGTGCCGCATAGCGCATGTCGCTGGCCGCCACGGCAAACTTGTTCCACGGACAGGCCGCCAGGCAATCGTCGCAGCCATAGATATGGTTGCCCAGCTTGCCGCGCAGGTCCTCGTCCACCGGCCCCTTGTGCTCGATGGTCAGATACGAGATGCAGCGCCGCGCATCGACCTGATAGGGTGCGGGAAAGGCGTCGGTGGGGCAGATGTCAAGACAGGCCCGGCATGAACCGCAATGGTCGATCTCGGGCGCATCGACCGGCAGGTCCAGCGTGGTAAAGACCGAGCCGATGAACGCCCAGTTGCCCCAGTCGCGGCTGACCAGATTGCTGTGCTTGCCCTGCCATCCCAGCCCGGCGGCCTGGCCCAGCGCCTTTTCCGGCACCGGCGCGGTATCGACAAAGACCTTGATCTGACAATCCTGCTGCTGGATCAGCCAGCGCCCCAGCCGTTTCAGCCGTTTCTTGACCAGATCGTGATAGTCGCGGTTCTGCGCATAGACCGAGATCGCCCCGCGATCGGGGCGCTGCAGCACCTCGGTCGGGTCAAGGTCGGGCGTATAGCTTTCCGCCAGCATGATCACCGTCCGGGCCTCGGGCCACAGCGCTGCCGGATCGCCGCGCCAATGGGTGCGCTCGGCCATCCAGCCCATCTGGCCGTGATAGCCGGCCCGCAGAAACGCCGCCAGCCGCTGCGGCACCTGCGGCACGTCCCAAGGTCGGCACAGGCGGCAGGCGACGAAACCTTCGTGCAGGGCCTGTGCCACAAGCTTGTCCTTGAGTGCCTCGGTCATGCGCCCGGCCTGTTCTTGCGTGCGGTGTTCCGGCCGGCACCGACGGGTTCAGAAATCGAGATCGGCATAGTGCGGCGGCGGCCGGAAACCTGGCACCTGATCGGCCAGGATCGAGCGGAAGGCCGGGCGCGACTTGATCTTGGCATACCAGTCCTTGACCACCGCCGAGCGGTTCCAGTCCACGTCCGAGATATAGTCCAATGCCGACAGATGCGCGGCGGCGGCGAAATCCGCCAGCGTCATCACGTCGCCGGCCAGCCAGCGCCGGTGATCCAGCAGCCAGGCCATGTAGTCCAGGTGGTATTTGATCGCCTTGGCCCCGTCCTTGACGTTACGGCTGTCCGGATAGCCCTGACCGGTCACCTTCTTGTTGACCCGTTCGTACAGCAGCTTGCTGGTCACCTCGCTGTGGAACTTGTCGTCGAACCAGCCGACCAGGCGGCGCACCTCGAACCGGTCCTCGGGGGCGGCGGGCATCAGGGCGGGATCGGGCCGGGTTTCCTCGATATACTCGCAGATCGCCGCGCTTTCGGCCATCATCCGGCCATCCAGTTTCAGCACCGGCACCTTGGCCGCCGGGTTGCGGCGCAGGAATTCCGGGTCGGCCTCCCAATAGCGCTCCTCGACCAGTTCGACCTCGATCTTCTTTTCGGCAAGGGACAGCCGCACCTTGCGGCAAAAAGGGGACAGCGGGACGTGAAACAGGCGGGCCATGATTATCCGGATTACAGTGGAGGGACACGCAACTGAATGCCCCGCCGCGCGCGGATATTCAATCCTCGAAACAGGCCGCGCGGCCATCGGCGCGGATCGTGGCCGCACCATCGGCGATGCCGGCGGCGCGGCGGCGCAATCGGGCCGAGGGTTTGCCCGCCGAGCGTGCCTTGGGCGCCGGCAGCACCGCCGCCAGTCGCGCCGCCTGGCGCGGGCTCAGCTTGTCGGGGGGCACACCGAAATAGTGCTGCGATGCCGCGCCGACCCCGAACACGCCCTGATCCATCTCGGCAATGTTCAGATAGACTTCGAGAATGCGCCGCTTGCTCCAGATCGCCTCGACCGCGGGGGTGATCGCCGCCTCGAGCGCCTTGCGCAGCCAGCTGCGCCCCTGCCACAGGAACACGTTCTTGACCACCTGCTGGCTGATCGTGGACCCGCCGCGCTTGTTCCCGGCGGCGATGGCGGCGCGGATCGCCTGGACGTCGAACCCCCAATGCAGGCAGAAATTCGCGTCCTCGGCGGCCACGGCAGACCGCGCCATGACCGGTGCAATGCCCGACAGCGGCACCCAGTCCTGCGCCACCGGATGACCCAGCCGGCGCCCCTCGGACCACATGGTGTGGGTCGTGGGCGGGTTGACCACCGAAAACAGCAGCACCAGCGCCAGGATCAGCGCGATCACCAGACCGGCGCCGCGCGTCAGCACGAACCCGATCCAGCCCTTCAGCCCGGGACGCCGCCGCAGCAGCACCGTCCGCAGCCATCCGGCGCGGTCCCCGCCCTTGCGCGGCGAACTGGATTTGCGTGCCGACTTTGCCATGACGCAGCTATAGGCAGGCCATCGCCCGCAGGAAAGCACCTATTTGGCGGGCGACGGTCCACAGGGCCGCCGCCCGAACGCATCGGGCCAAGACCGCCCTGCGCCTATTCCGCCGGAACCGAGGTCTTTTCCAGGCTCAGCGGGGCCGGCAGATGGACCAGCATCTCTTTCGGGCAGACCTGGATAAAGTTGGTCTTTTCGATGTCCCAGTGCTGCAGGATGTCGGTGGCCTTGCGGCTGCCGGTCTCGGCCACATGGCGTTCGATCAGTTCCTCGAGCTGGGTTTCCCAATGCGGCACCGTCACCGGGCAGGTGACCAGGGTTTCCCGGTTCATCATGGTTTCCGCGCTGCCTTCGGGATCATAGAGATAGGCCATGCCGCCGGTCATCCCGGCCCCGAAATTGGCCCCGATCGAACCCAGGATCACCGCCACGCCGCCGGTCATGTATTCGCAGCCGTTGGACCCGCAACCTTCGATCACCACCTTGGCGCCCGAATTGCGCACGGCAAACCGCTCGCCCGCGCGCCCGGCGGCAAAGAGATACCCGTCTGTGGCGCCATACAGCACCGTGTTGCCGATGATGGTGTTCTGATCGGCGGTCAACGGGCTGATCTGCGGCGGACGCACCACGATGGTGCCGCCCGACAACCCCTTGCCGACATAGTCGTTGGCGTCGCCCGAGACCTCGAGTTTCAGCCCCGGCGCGGCAAAGGCGCCCAGCGACTGGCCGGCCGAGCCCTGCAGCTTGACCGTCAGATGATCGGGCTGGAACGCGTTGCGCATGCCGAAATTGCGCACGATATGGCTGGAGGTGCGGGTGCCCACGGTGCGATGGGTGTTCTGTACCGCATAGCTGAGCTGCATCTTTTCGCCATCCTTGAGGAACCGCGCGGCGTCGCGCACGATTTCCGCGTCCAGCGTGTCGGGCACGGCGTTGCGCTCTTTTTCCCGGTTATAGACGATTTCCGAGGCCCCATCGACGGTGATCAAAAGCGGGTTCAGGTCGAGATCGTCCAGATGCGCCGACCCGCGGCTGACCTGCGCCAGCAGATCCGCGCGGCCGATGATCTCGTCCAGGCTGCGGGCACCGATCGAGGCCAGCAATTCGCGCACTTCCTGGGCATAGAAGGTGATCAGGTTGACCACTTTATCCGCCGAGCCGGTAAATTTGGCGCGCAGGTCCTCGTCCTGGGTGCAGACGCCAACGGGACAGGTGTTGGACTGGCACTGGCGCACCATGATGCAGCCCATGGCGATCAGCGCGGCGGTGCCGATCCCGTATTCCTCGGCCCCCATCATCGCCGCCATCACGATGTCGCGCCCGGTGCGCAGCCCGCCATCGGTGCGCAGGGTCACCCGGTCGCGCAGCTTGTTCATCGCCAGCACCTGATGCGCCTCGGTCAGGCCCATTTCCCAGGGCAGGCCGGCATATTTGATGCTGGTCGCCGGGCTGGCGCCGGTACCGCCATTATGTCCGGAAATCAGGATCACGTCGGCCTTGGCCTTGGCGACCCCGGCGGCAATCGTGCCGACGCCGGAACTGGCCACCAGTTTCACCGTCACCTTGGCGCGCGGGTTGATCTGTTTCAGATCATAGATCAGCTGCGCCAGATCCTCGATCGAATAGATGTCGTGATGCGGCGGCGGGCTGATCAGCGTGACGCCCTTGGTGGACAGGCGCAGGCGCGCGATCAGGTCGGTCACCTTCATGCCGGGCAACTGACCGCCCTCGCCGGGCTTGGCACCCTGGGCGACCTTGATCTCCAGTTCCTCGCACTGGTTCAGGTATTCGGCCGTGACGCCAAAGCGCCCGGACGCGACCTGCTTGATCTTGGCCGACGGGTTGTCGCCATTGGGTTCGGGCACGAAATGCGCCGGGTCCTCGCCGCCCTCGCCGGAATCCGACTTGGCGCCGATCCGGTTCATCGCCACGTTCAGGGTCTTGTGCGCCTCGGGGCTGAGCGCGCCCAGGCTCATGCCCGGGGTCACGAACCGCTTGCGGATCGACGTGATGCTTTCGACCTCTTCCAACGGCACCGGCTTGCCCAACGGCTTGAAATCCATCAGGTCGCGCAGGTGGATCGGCGGGTTGCTGCGCATCTTGGCGGAATACTGTTTCCACAGCTCGAACGAGGCGCGGTTACAGGCCATCTGCAGCATATGCATGCTGGTGGCTTCCCAGGCATGGGATTCACCGCTGGCACGGGCCTTGTAGAAGCCACCGATCGGCAGCACGTCCAGACCGGACTGCCAGCCGCGCGCATGCACCTCTTCGGCCTTGCGCTGGATGCCGGACACCCCGATGCCCGAGATGCGGCTGACCATGCCGGGGAAATACTCGGCGCACATGGCGCGCGACAGTCCCACCGCCTCGAAATTCAGCCCGCCGCGATAGGACGAGATCACCGAGATGCCCATCTTGGCCATGATCTTCAGCAGACCCTGGTCGATGGCCTCGCGATAGCGCGCGACATTCTCGGTCAGGCTGCCCTCGAGCAGCCCGCGTTCGATCCGGTCGGCGATGGAATCCTCGGCCAGATAGGCGTTGACCACGGTGGCGCCGCAGCCGATCAGCACCGCGAAATAATGCGGGTCGATGCATTCCGCCGAGCGCACATTGAGCGAACAGAAGGTCCGCAGCCCCTTGCGCGTCAGGTGGCTGTGCACAGCACTTGTCGCCAGAATCATCGGCATCGCCACCTGGCTGTCGCCGGAATACTGGTCGGTCAGCACGATATGGCCGGCACCGCTGCGCACCGCATCCTCGGCTTCGGAGCGGATGCGCGCCAGACCGTCGCTGAGCGCCCCGGCACCGGGGCCAAAGCTGCAATCGATCTCGACCATCGGCGCGGTGAACTGCTCGATCAGCTTTTCCCATTGGGCATTGCCGACAAAGGGGCTTTCCAGCACCACGATCTCGGTCTGGCTGCTGTCCTCGTCCAGCACGTTCTTGAGGTTGCCGAACCGGGTCTTCAGGCTCATCACCCGGTATTCGCGCAGCGAGTCGATCGGCGGGTTGGTCACCTGGCTGAAATTCTGCCGGAAGAAATGGCTGAGCGGGCGGTACATCTTGGACAGCACCGCGCTGGGGGTGTCATCGCCCATGCTGGCCAGCGCCTCTTTGCCATCCTCGGCCATCGGCGCCAGCACCTGTTCCAGCTCCTCGATGCTGTAGCCTGCCGCGATCTGGCGCTTGCGCAGTTCGTCGCCGCTGAACAGCGGCACCTCGGTCGCCCCGGCCAGCATCTCGTCGGCATCGTTGATCTTGTTGACCCATTCGCCAAAGGGCAGCGCCCGGGCCAGCTTGTCCTTGATCTCGGTGTCGCGGTACATGATGCCCTTTTGCATGTCGACCGCCAGCAGCTGCCCCGGCCCCAGGGCGCCCTTTTCGACCACATTGGCCTCGTCAATCGGCACCATCCCGGCCTCGGAACCGGCGATCACCAGCCCCTCGCCGGTCACCACATAGCGCATCGGGCGCAGACCGTTGCGGTCGAGCCCGGCGCAGACCCAGCGCCCATCGGTCATCGCCAGTGCTGCCGGGCCGTCCCAGGGTTCCATCACGCTGTTGCAATAGGAATACATGTCGCGCCAGGCCTGGGGCAGTTCGACCGCCTGCTTGGACCAGCTTTCCGGCACCAGCATGGTCTTGGCCATCGGCGCGCTGCGCCCGGCCCGGACCAGAACCTCGAACACCGAATCCAGCGCCGCGCTGTCCGAACTGCCGGACGCGATGATCGGCTTGATGTCCTCGGCCATCTCGCCAAAGGTCGCGGACGCCATGCGGATCTCGTGGCTTTTCATCCAGTTGACGTTGCCGCGCAGGGTATTGATCTCGCCGTTATGGGCCAGCATGCGGAAAGGCTGGGCCAGCCACCATTGCGGAAAGGTGTTGGTGGAATAGCGCTGATGATAGATCGCAAAGGCGCTTTCGAACCGCGGATCCATCAGGTCGGGATAGAACACGGCGACCTGCTCGGCCAGCATCATGCCCTTGTAGATGATGCTGCGGCAGGACAAGGACGCGACATACAAGCCGCCGATGCCGGCGGCGGCCGCGGCCTTTTCGATGCGGCGGCGGATCACATAGAGTTCGCGTTCAAAGGTTTCCTCGTCCACGCCCTTGCTGTTGGACAGGATGATCTGTTCGATCTCGGGCCGCGTCGCGTTGGCCTTTTCGCCCAGACAGGTCACATCCACCGGCACATGGCGCCAGCCATAGATGTAATAGCCCATGCGCAGGATCTCGGTTTCGACGATGGTGCGGCACTTTTCCTGGGCGCCGAAATCGGTGCGCGGCAGGAACACCTGGCCGACCGCGATCAGCTGATCCTTGCGCGGCGCATGGCCGGTGCGCTCGATCTGGTCGTAAAAGAAGGGCACGGGGATCTGCACGTGAATACCAGCGCCATCGCCGGTCTTGCCGTCGGCATCCACCGCGCCGCGATGCCAGATCGCTTTCAGCGCGGATATCCCCGCCTCGACCACCTTGCGGCTTTTCTGCCCATCGACGGACACCACCAGGCCGACCCCGCACGAGGAATGCTCGTCGGCTTCGGAATAGAGCCCGTTCTCTGCCATCCATTTGCGCTTTGCCTCTTCGGCACGCACCCAGTCTGCATCGTATTTGGTCATGATCAGGCTCCTTATGTCGTCGGCCCGTACAGCGCGAAAACCTGCGCCTCGGTCATTTCTTGATGGTCGCCGGAAAAGGCGAATGCCGTCGATCTGCGATCGACGAATATCTCGCGGGTCAGGGTCAGCCCCTGCTGGTCGTCAAACAATCCGACCGGAATATGATATTGCCCCTTGTGGGACCCCTCGGCGGTGATCCGGTACCACAGGCCCGAACCGCAGCGGTTGCACCAGGCCCGTTCGGCCCAGTCCGAGGACTGGATGCGCCCGATATGTTCGCTGCCTTCCCAACTCACCTCTTCGGCGTCGACACTCACGGCCAGCAACGCGCTGCCGGCCCAGCGCTGGCACATACCGCAATGGCAGGCACCGAAATCCGGATCTATCCTGCGGGCGGTAAAGCTGACCGCGCCGCACATGCAATGCCCTGTCCTGTCGCTCATTGTCTCATGTCTCTCTCACTGTTCGGCGCCCGGGACCACGCGCGTCTCTGCCCGGGTCATCCGTTACATCCCGCTTCGAGCTGCTTGGCCAGAAACCCGGGCTGGCCGGGAAACCGCAGCGACACCGGATCCTGTGCCAGCTTTTCGGGCGCGCTGCCCTGGGTCTGGCGTGCATAGGCGCCCTCGATGAACAGGTTCAGGTCTTCGGACACCAGGATGTCGAACTCGAAAACCAGGTTGTTGCTCCGTTTTGCCGGGACAAAGTTGCGGACCAGCGTCCCGGTCCGGAACGCATGCCCGTCCAGCATCACCATGTCCTGGCCAAGCGTGGCCTCGGCCTGCAGCCTGTATTCGATGTCCTTGATCCGCCCTGTGGCCACCATTGCCTTGCGGTCCGTCCGGGCCGATCCGTTTTCAACCAGCGCAGGCAGAGTGACCGACTGGCCCTCGTCAAACAGGACCTCGAGGGTCTGCAGATTGTTGCGCAGCGCGTAGCCGGCAAAAGCCCAGTCTTTGGTGAATCTGTGGGTGTCGTTCAGAACACCCGAAACAAAGCCGTGATCCAGGAAATGATCGCCGCAATCGAACACCGTGGTCGCGACACAGCTGTTCCGTTCGATGGTCACAATGGGGGTGCACCCTTGCGGCACCGGCACTTCGGCCACCACCGCCGTCGCGCCCAGCAGCAGGGCGGCCATTGTCGTCACTGTTTTCATGCGGCTCTGCATCGGTCCGGTTCATTGGTGCCGCCCCGGCCGCAACGCGGCGTTTCGGCGGGGCAGGCAGGTTTCTTTTCGTGTCGCCGCGCTATTCCGCGGCCAAGGCCGCGCCGGTTCCGAACTGCGTCAGAATCGCTTCGGCGCAATCGCGGCCGTCACGGATGGCCCAGACCACCAGCGACGCACCCCGCACGATGTCGCCCACGGCATAAACACCGGGCAATTCGGTGGCACCGGTGGTGAATTCGGCCTTGATCGTGCCCCAGCGCGTCACCTGCAGTTCCGGCTGATCCCACAAGGTCGGCAATTCCTCGGGCTCAAAGCCCAGCGCCTTGATCACCAGGTCGGCGTCTTCGACGTAATCCGCGCCTTCGATGATCTCGGGCGATTGGCGACCGGTGGCGTCGGGCGCGCCCAGGCGCATCTTTTGCACCATCACGCCGCTGACCTTGTCCTCGCCAACGAAACCCTTGGGGGCGCTCAGCCATTCAAAGATCACACCCTCTTCCTCGGCGTTGTTCACTTCGCGCTGGCTGCCCGGCATGTTGGCCCGGTCGCGGCGGTACAGGCATTTGACGCTGGTCGCGCCCTGCCGGATGCTGGTGCGCACACAATCCATCGCGGTGTCGCCGCCGCCGATCACCACGACGCGCTTGCCCGCCGCGTTCATCCGGCCGTTGTCGAAATCCTCGACCGTGTCGCCAAAGCCCGTGCGGTTGCTGGCGGTCAGAAAGTCGATCGCCTTTTCGATACCCGGCAGGCCGCTGCCCGGCATTGCCAGATCGCGCGACTTGTAGACACCGGCGGCGATGATCACGGCGTCATGGGCGGCGCGGATCTCGGCGAACGAGATATCCTCGCCGACATTGCAGTTCAGCCGAAAGGTGACGCCGCCCTTTTCCAGCTGTTCATTGCGGCGCAGCACCACGTCCTTTTCCAGCTTGAAGCCGGGAATGCCATAGGTCAGCAGGCCGCCGGCCCGGTCGTAGCGGTCATAGACCGTGACCTGTACCCCGGCACGGCGCAGCACGTCCGCCGCCGCCAGCCCGCCCGGCCCGGCGCCGATGATCCCGACGCTTTCGCTGCGTTCGTGCGCCGGCCGGATCGGCTGCACCCAGCCGCGCTCCCAGGCGGTGTCGGTGATGTATTTTTCGACGGCACCGATGGTGACGGTGCCGTGACCGGATTGTTCGATCACGCAATTGCCTTCGCACAGCCGGTCCTGCGGGCAGATGCGCCCGCAAATTTCCGGAAAGGTATTGGTCGCCTGGCTGACCTCATAAGCCTCTTGCAGGCGGCCCTGGGCGGTCAGACGCAACCAGTCCGGAATGTTGTTGTGCAGGGGACAGTGGCTCTGGCAATAGGGCACGCCGCACTGGCTGCAGCGGCTGGCCTGTTCACTGGCCTTGGCATCGGCGAATTCTGCATATATCTCGTGGAAATCCTCGCGCCGCGCCTCCGCGTCACGCTTTGCTGGCATGTCCCGGTCGATCTGCACGAACTTCAGCATTGGTTGCTTGGCCACGGCAAAGACTCCATAATTTCATCGGCGACCTGTGTGTAAGGCATTTATCGAGGGATTAAAAGTCAAAACCGCTGACCTTTTTTGGTCGATTTTTTCGACTGCAGCACCGCCGCCAGCCCGAAACTGCTTAATTTATGCACCAATGCGGACCTAAATGGCGGCTTTCCTTTTGATACAAAGCACTTATACCTGTGACCATCTGACATATTCCAGCCCGGGACATCCGCCACATGCCGCTCTTTCAACTTTTTCTTGTGGCCGTCATCCAGGGTCTGACCGAGTTTCTGCCGGTTTCCTCCTCGGGTCACTTGATTCTCTTGCCGGGACTGACCGGGCTGGCCGATCAGGGGCAGCTGATCGATGTGGCAGTACATGTCGGCACGCTGGGCGCCGTCGTGCTGTATTTCTGGTCTGACGTAAAGATCGGGCTGCTGGGCCTGCCCGACCTGCTGCGTGGCCGGCGTGACTCGGCCGGAGCCGCCCTGGCGCTGGGACTGATCGTCGCCACGATCCCGGTCATCCTGTGTGGTGCGGTGCTGCATTTCACCGGTCTCAGCGATGCCCTGCGGTCGGTCAAGGTGATTGGCTGGACCATGCTGATCTTTGGTCTGGTGCTGTATTGGGCCGACCAGACCGGCCCGCGCACGCGTGACGCCGCCGCCTGGCCGCTGGGACACGCGCTGATCATGGGGCTGTGGCAGGCGATCTCGCTGATCCCGGGCACGTCCCGGTCAGGCATCACCATCACCGGCGCCCGGCGGCTGGGGTATGACCGCAGCGACGCTGCACGCCTGAGCATGTTGATGTCGATCCCGACCATTCTCGCCTCGGGCATTCTGCTGGGGGCCGAAGTCGCGATCGAAGCCGACATGGCGGCGATCCGCGACAGCGCCATCGCCGCGGCACTGGCCTTTGTCTCGGCCCTGCTGGCGCTGGCGCTGATGATGCGCCTGCTGCGCAGCATCAGCTTTACACCCTACGTAATCTACCGGATCGCGCTGGGGCTGGTGTTGCTGACCTATGCCTATGGCGGGTCAGAACTGCAGATTGCGGGCTGAATCCTTGATCGCGTCATATTGACCCGACGGACGGAACCGCCACAGGTATTCCGGCAGAACCGCCTCGACCGCAACAGGCGTGATGCCAAGATCGGCAAACCCCTTGGCCCCGTCCGAGACAACGTTGTTCCGCGCCAGATTGCGCAGCTGATCGCGCGTCAGGATGCCATTGGTCACCAGGCCGAATGTCAGACCCTGCACCAGATCAAATCCAAAGGCCATCAGCCGCGCCACGAAATTCGGCAGGTTCAGCACCAGTCGGCGACGGTGGATCACACCCAGCATCTGCTGAACCAGCGCGCGCAGCGATTTCACCTCGGGTCCGCCCAGTTCATAGATGCCGGGCTCGGCCTCGCCCAACACGCCCATGACCGCAGCCCGTGCCACATCATCGACATAGACCGGCTGGAACAGGCTGTCCGCACCCGCGATCGGCAGGATCGGGCCGAACCGAGTCATGCCGGCAAAGCGGTTAAAGAACTGGTCCTCGGGGCCGAACACCACTGACGGACGCAGAATGACCGCGTTCGGCATGTGTTTCTGCACCGCGGCCTCGCCCAGCGCCTTGGTGCGGGCGTATTCGCTGTCGCTGTCGGCATCCGCGCCAATCGCCGAAATCTGCACCATGCGGACGACCCCGGCCTTTGCCGCCAGACGGGCAACGCGCTCGGCGCCGTCGGCCTGGACCGCATCGAAACCGTTCTTGCCAACCTGGTTCAGGATACCGACACAGTTCACCACCGCGTCGGCACCCTGCATCGCCGCGGCGACCGAGGCATCGTCCCGGATGTTGCACAGCACCGGCTCGACCTGACCGACCGCGCCGTAGGGCCGAACGAACAGCGCCTCGTTCGGACGCCGGACAGCGACCCGGACGCGCCAGCCCTGCTGCGCCATGCGGCGGGTGATGTAACGACCGACAAAGCCGGATCCGCCGTAGATTGTGACCAGTTTGGACATGCCTGGGCTCCCTGAAAGTTGGGTACACCACGATCTACCGCCCCGGCCCTGCGCAAACAAGGCGCAAAAACGCCGCGTTGCCGGGAATTCCCCGCCAGGACCCGATCGCACTTGTTTTGCGCGGTGGAAAATTAGTTGGGTGTTTTTTCGGAAAATCCATTTGACACCCCCCGCAGGTCAGCCTAAAGGGTCGCCTCACGACACCTGCCCAGGTGGCGGAATTGGTAGACGCGCTAGCTTCAGGTGCTAGTGTCCGTATGGACGTGGAGGTTCGAGTCCTCTCCTGGGCACCAAAATTTCCCTGATATTCCAAAAACCCATCGACGTGGGAATCCCTTGGCAAGGGCGACCTTTCGTGTCGCCGGTCTGTTGACTGGTTAGAGACCTTGCCGTTGCGGCGGGATTGACAGACAGCCGGGTGCCGCGAATTTCATCGCGCCGTCCGTGTGCCCGGAATGGCCCTGCAGCCACGTGGTCATAGCGCCTGCAAGGTTCCCCGCGCGGCCGATCCGGCCGCCGATGACTTTGTCCCTCTACGGTGTTATCGAGCACCTTACACAGTTTTGTCTCAAAGCGGAGCAAAAGCAGAGCTCAATAACATGACGTCGAAAAGGGTCCTGATCCAGAAGCTTTTGAAAGGTATCGAAACCGGGGACGCAAAGGCTGCAGCCGTGGTCAACGAAGCCAAATACATCCAGCACAATCCCCAGACGCACGAAGGCAGCGAGGGGTTGGCGGCGCTGTTTGCGCGCCTGTCGAAAACCGATCCGCGTGTCACGTTCGTGCGGGTGTTCGAGGATGGCGATTTCGCCTTTGCGCACAACGAATACGACTTTTCCAGCCTGCGGGTGGCGTTCGAGGTTTTTCGGTTCGAGGACGGCAAGGCCGTCGAACACTGGGACAATATCCAACCCATGCGCGGCCCCAACCCCTCGGGACGCGGCATGCTGGACGGCGCAACCGAGATCACCGATCTGGACAGGACCGAGGCCAACAGAACCCTGGTGCGCGACTTTGCCCAGCGGGTCCTTGTCGCCAGGCAGTTCGATCTGCTTGAAACCTTCCTGGACGCGGGCCTGATTCAGCACAATCCAGAAATTGCAGACGGTGTCGTTCCGCTTTGCGCCGCACTGCAGGCTACAGAGAACGGCGCGCCCCGCATCCGGTATCGGCGTGTACATCGAGTCCTGGCCGAGGGCAATTTCGTGCTATGTCTGTGCGAAGGTGACAAGGACGGCGTTCAGACCAGCTTTTTTGACCTCTACCGTGTCGCCGATGGCCGCATCGCAGAGCACTGGGACACGATCGAGGCAATCGCACCCCGCGCGCAATGGAAAAACCAGAACGGCAAGTTCTGACCTCGGATCGCCGCACAGGCCTGCGCCGCGTCAAGGCTCAAGGCGACACATGCAGGGCGAAATCTGGCGTAACGTCACGGGTCCGGAGCAGGTTCTCGTTGTCCATATTGGACTCAGCCAGAGCGGGCGCCGCGGCCATACCAGAAATCAGGAAAACAAAAATAATACGGTTCATCTGATGGTCTTTTCTGTGTGCTACACAGCGCACACATTCAGGTGTGTATGTCTTTTGCAGCACACATGCGCAGAACGGGAGTCGGTAGGCAAAACCGCAATCCGACCGACAGCCGAGGGACGCCCTGCGCGCAGGTCAAATAATTGATAGAAAAAGGAAAGTTATCAGCCAAATATGCCTGGCAAGCCGGCAAGAACCGATACAACTTGTCGAACACCCCTCTCATGCAGGGATGTTCTGACTGTTAAATACCGTTTGCGCTTAGAGCTTCCCAGCCGCTGATCTCGGACCGGCCACCAGCCAGATGATCAACCCGATAACCGGGAGCAACAATATCAGCAACGTCCAAAGCACTTTTGCACCGGTCGACGCGCCGGATGTCAGCACCTGGTAGATTGCATAGACGTCAGCAATCAGGATTATTAATCCGAAGAAGCCATATTCCATAAAGTTTTCCTTTCGCACATTGGCTTTGAGAACAACGTATGGCGGCGTGGTTGGTTCCCCGGGGCGCTTTGGTTGCCATCAGGCAGGAGACGCCCGATTCAAAAACCGGCTCTGCAATGCCTGCAGTTACGTCGCCCCGATGGTCCCGGCGCGATGCGACCTGAGGAACATGGCGTGACCGAAGCGGTCACAGCCCGGGCTCCTGCATATCGACCGATCAAGCCATCAGCTGGAAAACTCGCTTTTGCCCATTGCCCTGTGGAGGTTAGAGATTTCCGCTGCCGACAGCCCCAGGTCAAAACCGAACGATTTTAGATAGTCGCGCTCCTTGTCATTGTCGGGGTGCCCCACCAGAAGTGCAGCTGCATATACCTCTTTGCGGGCATGACCAGGGGTTGCCGAAGCGAGAGCATGAGGATCGACCGGCTCGCGCAACGCATCGGTTAAGATGGCCTTTTCGGATGGAGAGACATCGTTCAAAATCTCAAACAGGATTTCTTGTTCGCTGTCATCGATCGCGCCATCTGCGCGCGCCATCTGAACCATCGCGCGTATGACACACGCACCTGCATCGTCGTTCTCAATGTCATCCGTTTGAAGCTGATCCTCAAAATCTTGTACCGCCGACTCCGGCTCGGAGCGCTGTCCAAGGGCGCTTGCCAAATTGCCAAACACGGCACCGAGCGATTGGTTGAGCGGGCTGATCTGCCCGGTCACGCCGGCTTCGCGCGGCCCGGATACCGAGGCGGTACCCAGTGATCCGAGAATGTTGCCAAGCCCCCCTGTTTGCGCCGCGCTCGCACCGCCTATGCGCCCCTGCATACCGCCGCGCGCTTCCCCTGTGCCGAGTGTTCCCTGAAGCATGTTTTTCAAGCCCGACAGGCCGCCGATCGACCGGAAGGCTTCGACGCCTTTCTTTGCGGCAAAGGCAAGGGCGAGTTTCGTGATCATGCGCTTAATAGACATTTTGTCCTCCAGGTGTATGCGAGTCGTCGACGACACCGGGCAACTTCAGATCCAAACCGCGCGAAGGGTCGGTTCGCGCTTGCAGCCTTGCAGATTACGACCGGCAGACAACGAATGGCCCCGGAAATTCGCCGGCAGGTGTCGTCCAACCAATGCATGTTGAGAAAAAAGGTTCCGGTGCGGTCCGACAGCAGAACAGTCCGGTCGCCTTGGGCGCCGCTCAGCGAGTTGATTTCAGAAGAAGAAACTCATTGGCGCATCCGACACAATTTTTTTTCTGCAGGTCAAAAAAACCGCTCTCAACCAAAATTCCATGGAACCAATGCCGTCGCCACAAGTTTCATACGGGCAAGTTCGCTAGTAACGAGTGACCACACAGCTGCGTGCCATTCCCGTTCGATACCGCACGCGCTATAGCACCTGATTTTTCCCAAGGTGTGCTGACCCCCACCGCGCTTCGGTGGGGGTCTTTTCATGAGGC
This sequence comes from Sedimentitalea sediminis, assembly GCF_042687825.1. NCBI lineage: Bacteria > Pseudomonadati > Pseudomonadota > Alphaproteobacteria > Rhodobacterales > Paracoccaceae > Sedimentitalea > Sedimentitalea sediminis. The sequence continues at coordinate 142,256 of NZ_JBHUQE010000008.1, forward strand.
TGGTCCCAATTGCCACGTTTGCTGACCGCGTTGACCACGCGGTTGAAAACAGTGCTGTGCATATTGTTCCGTGGCACCACCACCGCGAAATCTTCTGGAAGCGGTGTCGCTGGCGCGTTGCCTGGCTCACGCGTTTGATGTCGACAAGCCAGAACCTGGCAGCTTTCATTCGTCCTTGCCGGTGTCCAATGCGGGCGGCTGCTCTTCCGGCAGATCGCCGAACAAGCCAAGCATGACCATCGCAATTCAGTCGTGGATGTTCTGGCGTGTGAACAGAAAGAAAGAAGACGATCCCGAAAAAACAGAATACCAGCCGCTGGGGTCAGCGCTCGGCAATGCGCACATTGCGCGTCACAGCAAAGGGCGCACCATGGGTTTCAACGTGGGATCAATCTGAGCGATCTGGCAGAGCCTGTCATAGTTGATGATTTCTAGCTTACCCCGCGACCAGTTTGCGACGGATTGGTCACGCAATTTCTTAAGAGTCTTGTTCGTATGCACCAGCGACAGACCAAGGGCATCTGCAAGATCCTGTTGCTTGAAAGGAAGCGGAATAAAAGAACCTTTCTTGAGGTCAAGCGCCTTGCAACGATCATTGAGACGCACGAAAGCGGTTGCCACCCGTTCGATCCCGCTCATTTGCCCCAGAATGGCCAGGCTTTCTCCCAGTAGATGCTCTTCGACTGCCGCAAGCCAGGTCAGGTCAAAAGCCCGCTTGGGGTGGTGTTCGAAGAGATTCCACAACGATTTTCGATCAAAAACGCACAGCAACATGTCCGTACTGGCCTCGACCGAATGCTGCATTTCCTCCATGACGCCCGCTTGAAGGCCCAGGAAGTCGCCCGGAAGAATGAAGTTAATGACCTGCCGGTCGCCATCTTCCAGGGTTTTGTACCTTAGGCCCATGCCCTTGAGGACCGTGTAGAGTTGCGGGCTGTTGGAACCTTCCATCATCAGCGTTGTACCGGCCTCGACTTTCAGCTCGCCAGCCTTGAAGTTCTGCATGAAACGGATTTCGTCATTGCTCATGTCGTCAAAGAGCGACTTCTTGCGCAATGGGCAGCGTTTGCATGTTACCGGCATCTGATTCCCCCAGATATGTCGTAGTTTAATGCCTGTTCGGGGTTTTTGTTCCAAGTTAAATAGTGGTGGATTGCACATCAGGGGGCGAATTGTGGGCAGCTGCACGAAATCGCAGAGTTTTGGAGAATCAGGCCCTTCTGATCGACCAATATATTTGCTGCTGGAAGAAAATTTGATCATCGCATCGGACATGGTGGCCGTGCTGGAGGCAGCGGAAGCGTGCCATATCATTCATCTGACGGCTCCCGACCAAGTCATCGACGCCCTGGCGCGCACACCGCGTTTGACGGCCGCGATCCTTGAACTGAATCCATCGGATCTTGTCGGCAGCGACATCGAAACCGCATTGAATCATCATGGCGCCCGTGTCGTCCTGACCAAGGGAGATAGCACCGATCCAGAGGTCGAGGAGCGCGGATGGATGATGCTGTTACGGCCCTTCACCGATCACATGCTGCGCGAATTGTTGACGACAATGGCAGCGCCAGGACGATCACAGTCAGCGGCCTAGGCCGGGTGCGCGCGGCATTCCTAACGCCCAGCTCTTGCAGACCTGCCAGCCTGTAAGCCCATGGCAAACCCTTCGGCCATTTGCAGAAACGGCTCACGATGCCTGGCGTCAGCCTCATGCGATGCGACGTCAGCATCCGAGGTCGGTCGATGCGCAGTGCCGGATGTTCCGCGCATGCCAAATGCCAGCAAGGTGAGTCCGACGCCAAGGTAAAGTGCACCGATAACCGTCGCCGCGAACAGCGGGGTTTCCAGACGGGCAAGAACTAGCCACAGCGCCCCTGTGAGAAAAGCGAGACCTACAACTGCGAACAACGTGCCCAAAGCAGACAGCGCTGCTGCACGAGCGGTGTCACGCGCCCTGGATTTCACCTCGGAAACAAGCTGGTGTACCACTTACTTCCGCCCACTCAGAAAGCCCAAAAGAAAGCCGACTCCAACGGCTATACCCACGGCAGTCGCGGGCTGGTTCCGAACGGCATCCGTCGCCTGCTGTGTCAGATCCTCGACGCTTGCCTGAGCGTCCTGCAACGTCTTCTCGCCGCGGTCACGCAGGTGTGCGACCTTTTCAGATGCGTCTGCAACAACCGCTTCGCGGCGTGCCGCACTCATTTCGACAAGCGTCTGGGAAATGGCGGCGATGTCGGTTTTCAGAGCGTCGATCTGATTGGACAATTGCTGTGCTTCGGATTCGCTGACTTTGGCGGCTGTTTTGGACTGTGTCATCTTTAGCTCCGTTGTTTGATCCGCCTCACCAACGCAGAACTCAGGGCAATGTTCCAAAATTAAACAGTTCGAAGCCTGCCTGTTTCTTCAAAAAATTTCGGAACTGATCGGCCCGTTCGACGTTGGGTCGGTATCTAACTCAACGAAAGGAACTAGAAATGCTGAGCTGGGCTATCACTTTCTTGGTCATTGCGCTTATTGCCGCTCTTTTTGGATTTGGGGGTATCGCCTCTGCATCCGCAGGCATTGCCCAAATTCTTTTCTTTGTCTTCATCGTGCTCTTCGTGCTTGCGCTTGTGATGCGCGCGATGAAAGGCCGCAAACCCTGACAATGCGAGAAAAAATTCTCGCGCACCTGCTTTCAGGTTCGAATCTGGACGCTAGAAAAAGAGGATTATCATGGCGGATCTGCTTCAGGCACAGACTCAAAGAGATGCGACAGACACCGGTGTTCGCAACACAAAGGCCGTTGCCGATGGCCTGACGAATGTCCTGGCGGACACATACCGTTTGGTCTTTAAGACTCACGCGTATCACTGGAATGTCACCGGGCCCCTCTTCTATTCGATTCACAAACTGACTGAAGAACAATACGAAGACATGTTTGCCGCAGCAGACCAACTGGCTGAACGGATTCGCGCCTTAGGTGAGATCGCGCCGATGAGCCTGTCCGCCGTCACCGACAATTCCGTGATCGAGGACCTGGGAGGCAGACCGACAGCGCGAGAGATGGTTGTTGATTTGGCGGATGATCATGAACGGATAGCACATCGCCTTCACGATCTCATCGAAGTTGCCTCGAAACACCGCGATCCGGTAACCGAGGATCTTGCGACTGCTCGTGCGACCTTTCACGAAGAAGCAGCCTGGATGCTGCGGGCGATTGCCGCCGACTGATCCCGACGTAAATCCTTATAGAAAAAGGCCCAGCGATAAATTGCGCCGGGCCTTTCCACGTCTTTTGGGTGGCAAACCGGTCAGATTTCCATTGTCTCGGTACTGGCGAAAAACATTGCCTGGCTTACGGCGGACTGTACCTGGTCTTCGGTGTATGGTTTGGTGATCAAAAAAGCCGGCTCCGGGCGCTCGCCGGTCAGCAACCTTTCCGGAAAGGCGGTAATGAAGACCACGGGGACCACGCCCAATTCGGTAAATATGTGGTTCACCGCATCGATACCCGATGATTTGTCCGCCAGTTGAATGTCCGCCAGGATCAAATCCGGTGGTTGCTTGCGGGCGAGATCAATAGCGGCATCGCGTGTCCGGGCGATGCCGGTCACTTCGTGCCCCATCTGCTCCACAATGGCCGATATATCCATCGCGATGATCGCTTCATCCTCGATAATCATCACACGACCCTGGATGCTCTGTTTCATCTCGCGGCGGGCAATTTCCAGCAATTCCGCTGCTTCGCTTGCGGAGATATCCATGATCGCTGCGACCTGATCGACCGGAAACCGCTCGATACTGTGCAAGAGCAGCGCCTCACGGGTGTTTTCGGTCAGGTTTGCGAGATGCTGCTGAGCGCGGGCTTCAGGCGACGACGCGTCTGACTGATCTGCAATCTGCGCTCCGGACGATTTCCAGATCGAGTTGAAAGTCTTGAACAGTGCCAGTTTCACTGGCAACCCGTCAGCCAACTGCGCCGGGTCCTGCAAGATCGCCTCTAGAGTCGCAACCGCGTAACGGTCCCCGCTTTCCTGGCTGCCGGTCAATGCACGGGCATATCGCCTGAGAAAGGGCAATTCGGTGCCGATTTCTTCAGAAATGCCGCCCGTTTCCTGGCGTTCGCTCATTTCGTCCCCTCAAATACGTCGAATGTTCGGAACCAAACGCCCCGTGACGTGTTTGGTTCCAGAAGCTAGAGTGTTATTTGACATTTCTACTACGGCAAAAACACGAGCGCTATGACAAAGAAACGCAGGACCTCCAAAGTGAACCAGCAGATTGATGAAAACCTCCGCAGGGTGTATTCGGACGCGGCCAGTGAGCCGATACCCGACAGGTTCGCGCAGTTGCTGGAGCAATTGCGCCAGAAGGAGGAGGCGGAGCCCTCTGGGGAAGACGGGAAATCTGAGTGACCAAGCAGTCGGACCCAAAGGACGAACTGGTCGTGCACCTGCCCGCGATGCGCGCCTTCGCGATGAGCCTGACGCGAAACTCTGCGATCGCGGACGATCTTGTTCAGGACACGGTCGTCAAAGCCTGGAGCAATCTGGACAAGTTCAAGCAGGGCACGAACCTGCGCGCGTGGTTGTTCACGATTTTGCGAAATACCTTCTACTCGCATCACCGAAAGCGTCGCCGAGAGGTCGAAGATCCTGAAGGCATAATGGCCGACAAGCTCTCCCGAAAACCGGACCATGACGGCAGGCTCGCGCTGGATGATTTCAAGAGCGCATTCGCGCAGCTGACCGCAGAACAGCGCGAAGCTTTGGTACTGGTCGGCGCCGAAGGATTTTCCTATGAAGAGGCTGCCGAGATGTGTGGCTGTGCCGTCGGTACGATCAAAAGCCGCGCCAATCGCGCAAGAAAGAATCTGGCGGAACTGATGCATCTGGATGATGAAAGCGACCTTGAACTAACAGATTCTGCCACACTTGCTGTTGTGACGGGGCCTTCGGGCGCATGACCGCAAACGCGTGGCTGCGCAGGTTTCGCGCCCGGCCACGGCTTGCGATACAACTCATCGCAGTCTTGTCTGTCGCCATTCTGCCCCTGGGTCTGATTTCGATATACCAGACGTCAAAAGTTCTGGAAGAGGCCCGCGCGCTTTCCGAAATCGCGCTGCTTGACCGCACGCGTCGCGCCGCCGCGGAAGAGCGCGAACTGATCCAGTCCGCCTTTGGCGCTGTCGAGGCGATCAGCGCCGCAGCCAGAGTGTTCCAGGGCAAGCTTGAAGGTTGCGACCGTATTCTCGAACAACTGATTGTGCACGACAGAAGATACATTTTTGCCGGGTTCGTGAACACCGAAGGCCAGATGACCTGTTCATCAACGCAGGAACGGACTGACCTGAGCCAATCCGCATTTTTCAGAGACCTGATTTCGAGGCCCGAGATGCGCGTTGGTGCTCAGCCAATGTCCGCTCTGGGCGGGGGTTTTGCGCTGAATGTCAGCGTACCGGTGACCGATAACGAAAATCTTGTCGGATATGCCTGGATTTCGATTCCGCTGAAGCTTGCGAATAAACTGCTTCTGGAAAATGGCGAAGCGACAGACCTTCTGGTTTTCAACAGCGACGGTGAGATCCTCGCAACCGAGTCGTTTTCGGACGACCGCCGCAAGATATTGCCGCAGAATCGTACATTGGCCGAATTGGCAGATCACCAGTCACAGACATTCCGTGCGGTAAATCGTGCCGGCGAGGTTCGGGATTTTGCCGTCGAAGCGATCGCAAACGGCACGGTCTTTGTGCTGGGCAGCTGGGAGCCGCGCATACAACGGGCATTATTGGGGCGCGGGGAATCTGTCGCGCTGTACTTTCCACTTCTTATGTGGATCGCCGGGATGCTTGTTGCCTATTTCGGGATTAATCGCCTGGTGATCAGGCATGTGCGCCGGTTGCGTCACTGGATGCGCCTTTATGCCGGTGGCCAGACTGATTTCCGTGATGCGGCCCTCCTCAACGCGCCCGAAGAACTTGAAGCGGTTGCCGGCGCTTTCCGCTCGATGACGGCACGGCTGGCAGAGCAGGATCGTCTGTTGAAAGACGATCTGGAAGAGAAAACCACGTTGCTGCGCGAGGTTCATCACCGCGTCAAAAACAATCTGCAACTGATTTCCAGCATCATGAACATCCAGATCAGAAACGCGTCGGGTGACGAGGCTAAGCTTGTGCTGCGACGGGTGCAGGACAGGGTGATGGCCCTCTCGGCTATTCACAGATATCTCTACCTGTCTCGCAAACTTTCCATGGTACGGGCAGATCAGCTTCTGGATGACATCATCAAACAGCTGGTGGTTGTCGGCACCATCGATGAGCCGGAAAATCAGGTAACGATCGCGACCGATTTCAGCCCGGTCGAAATCATGCCGGACCAGTCCGTGCCGCTGACACTGCTGGCCACCGAAGCCGCCATGAACGCCGTCAAGTATTGCGGTGCCGCGGCTGGTGAAAAACCCTGGATCAACATCGTACTCCGAGATCTGGGGCAGGATCGCATCGCACTGAGCGTCGTGAATTCCCGCGTCCAACCCGATCGTACCGAACCGGAAGGCGATACCAATGCGACTGGTTTGGGATCGCGTCTGATCGAGTCCTTTGTGTCGCAACTGGACGGCAGCCTTGAGGTTGTCACCCGTCAGGACCGTTTCGAACTCCACGTGAGCTTCACTTTGATGCGCGAGACGGAAGACGACTAAGAAATACCTGTTGTCAAAGATTTTTTCGACCGGATGGAACCGGTGCCGCCCAGGCGCGTTGATCCCCCACAAGAAGACAAACGGAGTGTAAACATGACCCGCTTGAAATCATTCATCCTGTTGTTCGCCATCGTCACAGGCGTCACAGCCTGCGAGACCATCGAGGGCGCAGGGCGCGATATTGAAGATGCAGGTCAAGCCATCAGCGACGCAGCAGAAGAGTAAGCGTCGTCACGCCTGCGTCCGTCAATGAACGCATCTTTATCCAGCAGTCTCAAATAGGCGCGGCCTCGGTATCGGCTCAGCCAGCATCAACCGACTTTCAGCCCATGGCCGAAGGCGCGATCAGGGGTGGGCTCGTCGTCGTCAATAGCTGCGGGATCCCCCGGACGAACACAAGAGAGCCGAGTGCGATCTCGGCCAATCCAAATGTTTTACCTAATACAAGGAAACGAACAGATGACCGATTCAACAGGCAACAACTCAAACGGGAGCAACGCCGGAGCATTCATTCTGGGCGGCGTGGTTGTAGCGCTGGCAGTCCTTGCGTGGGTCGTCCTTGGAGGTGGCTTTCAGGCCGACCAACCTGACATAAGCGTCGAAGTGCCAGGCGTTGGCGCAATTGAAGGTGAAGTCAAAAGCGACTGACACTGCATATCACAAGACGCGTTGCCCTTCCCCCGTCATTAGGGCCGACTTGATCTGGAATCTTCCGGTTGGGTGACCCGCTCCCCTTTGTCGGAGCACCCGGCTGGAGATTTTCCGGGGGTTTGAACTCTGGGCGGCCTGCCCAGACCTGAGCCGTTTAGCAGCGAGATCGGAGATTCGTTCCCGATTGCGCTGTGGGGTCGTACTTCGTTGTCGTCTCTGCGCCAGTCCTCCATTTTGTGCGGGCGTCATCAAGGCTCATGAACCAATGGGTGTTCAGGCATTCCGCGCGGAACTTGCCGTTGAAGCTGTAGATGAATGCATTGTCGGTTGGCTTGCCCGGCCGTGAGAAGTCCAGCGTGACACCTTTCTGGTAGGCCCAGAGATCGAAGTCACGTGATACAAACTCAGACCCTTGATCGACGNGTGCGGGCGTCATCAAGGCTCATGAACCAATGGGTGTTCAGGCATTCCGCGCGGAACTTGCCGTTGAAGCTGTAGATGAATGCATTGTCGGTTGGCTTGCCCGGCCGTGAGAAGTCCAGCGTGACACCTTTCTGGTAGGCCCAGAGATCGAAGTCACGTGATACAAACTCAGACCCTTGATCGACGCGGATCGACTTTGGATAGCCTGTCCGGGCGCAGACTTGTTCTAATGTTTGTACGACATCCTCACCGCGATAGCTGTCAGTCCCCCGGACTGTTTGCTGATCCCTCCTCACCTGATGTTTGCGGGTTCTGACAACGGATATGCCGTTCTGGTGTCAATCGGCATTGAACTTTGA
>NZ_JBHUQE010000009.1:0-138065 GCF_042687825.1 Sedimentitalea sediminis
GTCGTGAGCAAAATCATCGAGTAAAGCGAACCTTCGGGTTAGACGAGGGCCAGCGGATGAGCCGCTGGTCCTCCTATCAACTCCAAAGCCTTGAAAGGCTGACGAAATGCAAAGCCAAAACATTCGCATTCGGCTGAAAGCTTTCGATTACCGCGTGCTGGACGCCAGCACCCAGGAAATCGTCAACACAGCCAAGCGGACGGGCGCCAATGTACGTGGCCCGATCCCGCTGCCCAACAAGATCGAGAAGTTCACCGTTCTGCGGGGACCTCACGTTGACAAGAAATCCCGCGATCAGTTCGAAATCCGCACCCATAAGCGGCTTTTGGATATCGTCGATCCGACCCCCCAGACCGTGGACGCGCTGATGAAGCTCGACCTGGCTGCTGGTGTGGATGTCGAGATCAAGCTGCAGTCCTGATCGGAGGGTATGAACAGATGCGCTCTGGTATTATCGCAAAGAAAGTCGGCATGACCCGGCTGTTTTTGGAAGACGGCAAGCAGGTCCCGGTGACGGTTCTGCAGCTGGACAATCTGCAGGTCGTTTCGCAACGCACCGCCGAAAAGGATGGCTATACCGCCGTTCAGCTGGGTGCCGGTTCGGCCAAGGTCAAACGCACCAGCCAGGCCATGCGCGGACATTTCGCCGCCGCCAAGGTCGAGCCCAAACGCAAGGTCGCCGAGTTCCGCGTGAGCGAGGACAACCTGATCAGCGTTGGCGAGGAGATCTCGGCCGAACATTTCCTGGAAGGCCAGAAAGTCGACGTGTCGGGCACCTCGATCGGTAAGGGCTTTGCCGGTGCCATGAAACGGCACAACTTTGGCGGTCTGCGGGCCAGCCACGGTGTGTCGATCAGCCACCGTTCGCATGGCTCGACCGGCCAGTGTCAGGACCCGGGTAAGGTGTTCAAGGGCAAGAAGATGGCCGGCCACATGGGCGCCGCCCGCGTGACCACGCAGAACCTGGAAGTCGTCAAGACCGATGCCGATCGCGGCCTGGTGTTCATCAAGGGTGCCGTTCCAGGCTCCAAGGGTGGCTGGGTCACGGTCAAGGACGCGGTAAAGAAAAAGCTGCCCGACGGCGTGCCGTTCCCGGCCGGTCTGAAAACGGCGGCCAAAACCGAAGCACCTGCGGAAGAAGCTCCCGCGGAAGGTGGTGAAGCATGAAACTTGATGTGATCAAACTGGACGGCGCCAAGGCTGGCGACATCGAGCTGGATGCCGATCTGTTCGGGCTGGAGCCGCGCGCGGACATCCTGCACCGTGTGGTCCGCTGGCAGCGCAACAACGCGCAGGCCGGTACCCACAAGGTCAAGACCCGGTCCGAGGTCAGCTATTCGACCAAGAAGATCTATCGCCAGAAGGGCACCGGCGGCGCACGCCACGGCGCGCGCTCGGCACCGATCTTTCGGGGTGGCGGCGTCTACAAGGGGCCTGTTGTGCGCAGCCACGGCCACGAGCTGACCAAGAAGTTCCGCAAGCTGGGCCTGCGCCACGCGCTGTCGGCCAAGGCCAAGGCGGGGGAACTGGTCATCATCGACGAGGCCGCCGCTGAGGGCAAGACCGGCGCTCTGGCCAAGCAGGTCGCGAGCCTGGGCTGGAAACGCGCGCTGATCATCGATGGCGCCGCCGTCAACGAAGGCTTTGCCAAGGCCGCCCGCAACATCGAAGGTCTGGACATCCTGCCGACGATGGGCGCAAACGTATACGACATCCTCAAGCGTGACACCCTGGTGATCACCAAGGCGGGCGTCGAAGCACTGGAGGCTCGGTTGAAATGAGCGCGAAGGCAGAACATTACGACGTGATCCGCAAGCCGATCATCACCGAAAAGGCCACCATGGCGTCCGAGAACGGCGCGGTGGTGTTCGAAGTGGCGATGGACAGCAACAAGCCGCAGATCAAGGAAGCCGTCGAATCCCTGTTCGGCGTCAAGGTCAAGGCGGTCAACACCACGATCACCAAGGGCAAGGCGAAACGTTTCCGCGGCCAGCTGGGCAAGCGCAAAGACGTCAAAAAGGCCTATGTGACCCTGGAAGAGGGCAACACGATCGACGTGACCACCGGACTCTGATCCGCGTTAGGTACCGACATCAGGGAAACCCCGGCCTGGCAACAGACCGGGGTTTTTCATTTGCTCAAGCTGCGAATGCCGTTCAAAGCGGAATGTCGTCGTAATCCCGGGCGGTGCCCGCCGTTTTGGACATGATCCGGAACATGCGGTTCGCTTCCTCGGTATATTGCGCGATGGCCGTTTGGTAGAATTCCGTTTGCACCTGCAGCAATTCCATCGGGGTCTTGCAAGCCATCATGGCCTGCTGTGTTTCCAGGTCCTTCTGCAGCCGTTCCTTCACAAAACGGGCGCTTTCCGTCATGATGTCCTGCCATGTCTCGGCAGCCATAGGATTGACCGCCAACATCGCGCCGGTGAGTGCCGCTGTATCGGCGTCAGCCTTGTCGCGGCGTTGCTTGGATCGTGCCATAGGGTTGTGCCTTCCTGATTTTCTGTGGTCTGATGTCGGGATCGCGCATGCGACCCCCAAAGGAATCGTACCATCCGCATGACAGCCCGGCATTGATTTGGATCGTACCGAGTCGAAATTCGTCGTCCGCTGAGTCACGGCGGGCTGCCCGGAGGAAGATGGGACGGGCCGTCAGGGCGCGGTTGCGTGCCTGGATCAGGGGTGTGCCGCGCCTGCCGGGAACAGCGACGATGACACCGGCGCTTTCAACCTCTTCGCGGCGCCGTAAGCGGTCGGTCAACGGGTCCCCTTTTGGCAGGCTGCACGCGATGCTTTGGCAAGGGGCTGAATTATTGCACCCAGAACCGAGTTCTGCCCCGTCTGCCCGACAGTCGGAGGGAGTGGCGTCCAGTGGAGAGCCGTTGCGTAAATTTCGAAAAACATGTGTGAAAATGCCGATGGCTTGATGCCGGCCTCTGACGGCTTGTTCTGCCAGCCCGATGGCAGGCGCGGTCAGGAACTGGCTGTCGCTGGTCGTTATGTTAACCTGTCGCGAGGTCGTCTGCTATGGCAGGACGGTGGCATTGGTTCAGGTATGCTGGCCCACTTGACCCCATCTTTGCCTTCCCCTATCAACCCCTTCAACAAGGCCCCGGATTCGTCCGGGGCTTTGCTGTTGTTCGCAAGAACTCTCGAGTCGGGGACCTTCGGGGCCCTTTACCACTGGCACCTCATGCAGGTTTCACCGAAACCAGCGGCAGGGCCGCAAACATAGCGGGGCGCAAAGTCCCGCACTGCTAAACGGAAGACAGAAAGCATGGCACTCAAGTCGTACAAGCCGACGACGCCGGGCCAGCGTGGGCTGGTTCTGATCGACCGTTCGGAGCTTTGGAAAGGACGTCCGGTCAAATCTCTCACAGAGGGTTTGACCAAGCATGGCGGCCGGAACAACACCGGACGGATCACGATGCGCCGCAAGGGCGGCGGGGCGAAACGCCTCTATCGGATCGTCGATTTCAAACGGAACAAGATGGACGTGGCGGCGACGGTCGAACGGATCGAATACGACCCGAACCGGACCGCCTTTATTGCCCTGGTCAAATATGCCGATGGCGAGCAGGCCTATATCCTGGCGCCGCAGCGTCTGGCCGTCGGCGATCAGGTGATCGCCAGCGCCAAGGCCGACATCAAGCCCGGTAACGCGATGCCGTTCTCGGGCATGCCGATCGGTACCATCGTGCACAATATCGAGATGAAGCCCGGCAAGGGCGGCCAGATCGCGCGCGCGGCGGGCACCTATGCCCAGTTCGTCGGTCGCGATGGCGGCTATGCCCAGATCCGCCTGTCCTCGGGCGAACTGCGCCTGGTGCGTCAGGAATGCCTGGCGACTGTCGGTGCCGTGTCCAACCCGGACAACAGCAACCAGAATTTCGGCAAGGCCGGCCGCATGCGCCACAAGGGTGTTCGCCCCTCGGTGCGTGGTGTCGTGATGAACCCGATCGACCACCCGCATGGCGGTGGCGAAGGCCGCACCTCGGGTGGCCGTCACCCGGTGACCCCCTGGGGCAAGCCGACAAAGGGTGCCCGCACCCGGAACAAGAACAAAGCGTCCAGCAAGCTGATCGTCCGCTCGCGGCACGCCAAGAAGAAGGGACGCTGATAGATGTCTCGCTCTGTTTGGAAAGGTCCTTTTGTCGACGCCTATGTGTTGAAAAAGGCCGAGGCGGCCCGCGAAAGCGGTCGCAACGAAGTCATCAAGATCTGGTCGCGCCGCTCGACGATCCTGCCCCAGTTCGTGGGCCTGACGTTTGGCGTCTACAACGGCAAGAAACATATCCCCGTCAACGTCTCTGAGGACATGATCGGTCAGAAGTTCGGCGAATACAGCCCGACCCGCACCTATTATGGCCATGCCGCAGACAAAAAAGCGAAGCGGAAATAAGTCATGGGCAAGGAAAAGAACCCCCGCCGCGTGGCCGACAACGAAGCGATGGCAAAGCTGCGCATGCTTCGCACGTCCCCGCAGAAACTGAACCTGGTCGCGGCGATGATCCGCGGCAAGAAGGTCGAACGGGCGCTGACCGATCTGACCTTCAGCAACAAGCGGATCGCCGAGGACGTGAAGAAATGCCTTCAGTCCGCGATTGCCAATGCCGAAAACAACCACAACCTGGACGTCGATGAACTGATCGTCGCCGAGGCCTATGTCGGCAAGAACATGACGCTGAAGCGCGGACGCCCCCGGGCGCGCGGCCGGTTCGGCAAGATCATGAAGCCGTTCTCGGAACTGACCATCAAAGTGCGCCAAGTTGAGGAGCAAGCCTAATGGGTAACAAAGTCAATCCGATTGGCATGCGCCTGCAGGTGAACCGCACCTGGGACAGCCGCTGGTACGCCGACACCAAGGACTACGGGAACCTTCTGCTGGAAGACCTGAAAATCCGCGATTTCGTCAAGGACGAGTGCAAGCAGGCCGGCATCAGCCGGGTGATCATCGAACGCCCGCACAAAAAGTGCCGGGTGACGATCCACACGGCGCGGCCGGGGGTCATCATTGGCAAGAAAGGCGCGGATATCGAAACCCTGCGCAAGAAGATCGCCAACATGACCGACAGCGAGCTGCACCTGAACATCGTCGAGGTCCGCAAGCCGGAACTGGACGCGGCTCTGGTCGGCGAGTCCATCGCACAGCAGCTGGAACGCCGGGTGTCCTTCCGTCGCGCCATGAAGCGGGCGGTTCAGAATGCCATGCGCATGGGGGCCCTGGGTATCCGGGTCAACCTGGCGGGTCGTCTGGGCGGTGCCGAGATCGCTCGGACCGAATGGTATCGCGAAGGTCGGGTGCCGCTGCATACGCTGCGCGCCGACATCGATTACGCACACGTAGAAGCCAAGACGGCTTATGGCATCATCGGGATCAAGACCTGGATCTTCAAAGGTGAGATCATGGAGCATGACCCGGCCGCGCGTGACCGTAAAGCACAGGAACTCCAGGACGGTCCGGCACCTCGCGGTGCAGGCGGTCGTCGCTAAGGAGACGAAACAATGCTTCAACCAAAGCGTACAAAATTCCGCAAACAGCACAAGGGCCGCATCAAGGGCCTGGCTAAGGGCGGTTCCGATCTGAACTTTGGCACCTACGGTCTCAAGGCTCTGCAGCCCGAGCGCGTCACGGCCCGCCAGATCGAAGCGGCGCGTCGTGCGATGACCCGCCATATGAAACGTCAGGGCCGCGTCTGGATCCGGATCTTTCCGGACCTGCCGGTCACGTCCAAACCCACCGAAGTGCGGATGGGCAAGGGTAAGGGCTCGGTCGATTTCTGGGCCGCCAAGGTCAAGCCGGGCCGGGTGATGTTCGAGATCGACGGCGTCAATGACGACGTCGCCCGCGAGGCTCTGCGCCTGGCGGCGATGAAGCTGCCCATCAAGACCCGCATCGTGGTCCGCGAGGACTGGTGACACCGGTCTGTGACACCGACAATGCATTGCAAAGCCCTGCCGGAAACGGCGGGGCTTTTTCGTTTCAGGCATCCCTTGTTGCTGCAATAGGGGCGATCGTACTAGGCTGGATCGGGCAACGCCCGTGAATATGGATGGCCACAGGCAGGCAAAACCTCAACCCGGCGCAGACCAAACAACCGGCCCGCGCTCTGCAGTTCGGAGTCCAGACATGACATATCGCTTTCGCCTCGCTGCCCTTGTACTTTTTGCCTCTACACTGGCCGTTTCCGCCGAGGAAACCGGCCCTGTCACCGCCGTGATTTCACACCCGGTGGCGGATTATGAGACCTGGCGAAAAACCTATGACGCATGGGCGCCCATGCGCGAAGCGGCCGGCATGACCAGCGCGCGGGTGCTGCACGGGCCGGATGACCCCAACATGATCGTGCTGGTGCACGAATTCGCGTCGCTGGACCAGGCAAGGGCTTTGTTTGAGTCTGCCGAGTTGAAGGTGGCCATGAAGGATGCGGGCGTGTTGGCGCCCCCGACGATCACATTTGGTATTCCCGCAGACTGAAAGGCCGGAACAGCAGCTTGATTGGCGGGAAAAATGAAATGCCATCGCCATGTGTCCAAGGCTGTTGTATGTCCGCCCCATGTCTCAGATCGAATCCCTATTCGTCACCCGTCTTTACCGTGCGGCCCTGTCTGAACACGCACCGGCCATCGATGCGGCGGAGCTTGAAACCTCGTGTTATTCGATCGCCGAGGATGACGAGGCCGGGCAGGACTGGTGCGAGGAGAACGGCTATCCCGGCTATACCAGCTATGCTTCGCTGACCGATCTGCCCTGGCGGTTTCCGATCTTTACCGATCTGGTCAAGGTGCTGGACCAGCACGTCGCCGCCTTTGCCGCAGATCTGCAGTTCGATCTGGATGGCCGGGAATTGAAGCTCGAGGATATCTGGATCAACATCCTGCCCGAGGGCGGCATGCACGCCAGCCACATCCACCCGCATTCGGTGATCAGCGGCACGACCTATGTCTCGATGCCAGGCGGCGCCAGTGCGCTGAAGCTGGAGGACCCGCGTTCGGCCCGGATGATGGCGGCACCCACGCGGATCAAGGATGCCCGGCGCGAGTTGCAGCCATTCATCTATGTCAAGCCGGTGGTGGGCGAAGTTATGCTATGGGAAAGCTGGCTGCGCCACGAAGTGCCGATGAACATGGCCGAGGAGGAGCGGATTTCGGTGAGTTTTAACTACAAGTGGGAGTGAGGTCGCGATTCCTTTTGATCGAAAAGGTCGTCCATTCCCTCAGGGCGTTTCTTAGAGAGGTTTCGTCCCAACGTGAAGCAAGGATGTAACGTGCCCAGATAGGAAAGGCCGGCTTCGAAGTGAGCCCATCCGCCGTTCTTGTTACGTATAGTGTCGATACGTGCCCCACAGTGAGGGCATTTATTGCCGCTACCCGATTTTTTTCCAACTTCGTTGGGGCGCCAGTAGTGGCCTGCTGGAACATATACCAACTTGCCATTTCGGTAGTATGAGTAGCTTTTTCGTCTTTTCCACATCGCTTTCTACGTTTCAGAAGGGAAGGTTTTCAATCGCTTTATTACTAACAGCTTGCAACTACACCTTCAACGGAACCGATGGTCGGGTGTGAGAGAGGCGAACTTTCCCTTGCTCCCATCCTGAACCTCCCCTATAGAGCGGCATCCTGCGATGTCCTGCCTGTGGCGGGGGATTCGCATGTCTATCATTCATCCACCAGGTCAAGGGTGACCCTGCAGGGGGCCTTCTGGTGTTTTGAGAAAAGGAAAAAGGCGATGAACGCCCAGGAACTGCGCGACAAGACTCCGGACCAGCTCCGCGAGGAACTGGCCAATCTCAAGAAAGAGAGCTTTAACCTGCGTTTCCAGCAGGCCACCAGCCAGCTCGAGAACACCGCCGGCATCAAGGCAGCACGCCGCAATGCCGCCCGCGTCAAGACCATTTTGAACGAAAAGGCCGCTGCTGCGGCATCGGAGGAGTAATCCTATGCCCAAGCGTATCCTGCAAGGCACCGTGACCAGCGACGCCAACGAACAGACCGTGACCGTATCGGTGGAACGCCGTTTCACGCATCCGGTTCTGAAAAAGACCATCCGCAAGTCCAAGAAATACCGGGCTCACGATGAAAAGAACGCTTTCAAGGTCGGCGACTCTGTCCGCATCATCGAATGCGCGCCGAAATCGAAAACGAAACGCTGGGAGGTTCTGGAGGCCTAGGCCTGCAGACCTGACAGTCTAATCGAAACCCTGGGGCAGAATAGCAGTCCCCAAAGGTCGGGAGAAACCACATGATCCAGATGCAGACCAATCTGGATGTTGCTGACAACAGCGGCGCCCGCCGCGTTCAGTGCATCAAGGTCCTGGGTGGTTCCAAGCGTAAATACGCATCCGTGGGCGACATCATCGTCGTCTCGGTCAAGGAAGCCATTCCGCGCGGCCGCGTGAAAAAAGGCGACGTGCGCAAGGCCGTCGTCGTGCGCACCGCAAAAGAAGTTCGTCGCGAAGACGGCACCGCGATCCGGTTCGATCGCAACGCCGCCGTCATCCTGAACAACAACAACGAGCCGATCGGCACCCGTATCTTTGGGCCGGTCGTGCGCGAGTTGCGTGCCAAGAACTTCATGAAAATCATCTCGCTCGCTCCGGAGGTGCTGTAACCATGGCTGCCAAACTCCGCAAAGGCGACAAGGTCGTCGTATTGGCCGGCAAGGACAAGGGCAAGGAAGGCACGATCTCTTCCGTTGATCCCAAGGCCGGCAAGGCCGTTGTCGACGGCGTCAACATCGCCATCCGCGCCACCCGCCAGAGCCAGAACAGCCAGGGCGGCCGCATTCCCAAGGCGATGCCGATTCAGTTGAGCAACCTGGCCCTGCTGGACGCCAACGGCAAACCCACCCGCGTGGGTTTCAAGACCGAAGGCGACAAGAAAGTGCGCTTTGCCAAAACCACGGGGGACGTAATCGATGCTTGATACCGCGACCTATACCCCGCGCCTGAAAGCTGACTTTGCCGACCGCATCCGTGCGGCGATGAAGGAAGAATTCGGCTACAAAAACGACATGCAGATCCCGCGTCTGGACAAGATCGTCCTGAACATCGGCTGCGGTGCCGAAGCTGTCCGCGACAGCAAAAAGGCCAAGTCGGCGCAGGAAGACCTGACCACCATCGCCGGCCAGAAGGCCCTGACCACCCGTGCCAAGAAGTCGATCGCCGGCTTTCGGGTGCGCGAGGACATGCCGCTGGGCGCCAAGGTCACGCTGCGCGGCGACCGGATGTATGAATTCCTCGATCGTCTGATCACCATTGCCATGCCCCGCATCCGCGACTTTCGCGGCGTGTCGGGCAAATCGTTCGACGGCCGCGGCAACTATGCCATGGGCCTGAAGGAGCACATCGTGTTCCCCGAGATCGATTTCGACAAGGTCGACGAAACCTGGGGGATGGACATCATCATCGCCACCACAGCGAACACCGACGCTGAAGCCAAGGCGCTGTTGAAGCATTTCAACATGCCCTTCAATTCATAAGCGCGGGAAGGATTAGACATGGCTAAAAAAGCAATGATCGAACGCGAAAAGAAGCGGGAAGCGCTGGTGAAGAAATACGCCGCCAAGCGGGCCGCTCTGAAAGAAATCGCGAATGACGAAAGCAAGCCGATGGAAGAGCGTTTCAAGGCGCGCCTGAAGCTGGCGAAACTGCCGCGCAACAGTTCGGCCACCCGGTTGCACAACCGCTGCCAACTGACCGGCCGTCCGCACGCCTATTATCGCAAACTGAAAATTTCGCGGATCGCGCTGCGGGATCTCGGCTCTGCCGGCCAGATCCCCGGCATGGTGAAGTCGAGCTGGTAAGGGAGAGACAGATATGAACGATCCTATCGCAGACATGCTCACCCGGATCCGCAACTCGTCGCTGCGCGGCAAATCCACGGTCATGACCCCGGCTTCCAAGCTGCGGGCCTGGGTTCTGGATGTGCTGGCCGACGAAGGCTATATCCGCGGATACGAGAAAACCACCGGTGCCGACGGCCATCCGGCCATCGAGATCAGCCTGAAATACTTCGAAGGCGAACCCGTCATTCGCGAGCTCAAGCGGGTCTCCAAACCCGGTCGCCGCGTCTACATGGGCGTCAAGGATATTCCTTCGGTCCGTCAGGGCCTGGGCGTGTCGATTGTCTCCACCCCCAAGGGTGTGATGTCGGATGCAAGCGCACGCGCAGCCAATGTTGGCGGCGAAGTGCTTTGCACCGTATTCTAAGGAGGTCCTTCGATGTCTCGTATTGGTAAGAAACCGGTCGAACTGCCCAGCGGTGTCACAGCCACCGTGTCGGGCCAGACGATCGAAGTGAAGGGTCCCAAGGGCACCCGCAGCTTTGCGGCCACGGATGACGTGAACCTGAAAGTCGAGGACAATGTCGTCAGCATCACCCCGCGCGGCAGCTCCAAGCGGGCGCGCCAGCAATGGGGCATGTCCCGCACCATGGTCGCCAATCTGGTGACCGGTGTGACCCAGGGCTTCAAGAAAGAGCTTGAAATCCAGGGTGTCGGGTATCGTGCCACGATGCAGGGCAACACGCTGAAACTGAACCTGGGTCTGTCCCACGACGTCGATTACACCGCCCCCGAAGGGGTCACCGTAACCGCGCCGAAACAGACCGAAATCGTTGTGGAAGGCATTGACGAACAGCTGGTTGGTCAGGTTGCCGCGAACATCCGCGCATGGCGCAGGCCCGAGCCCTACAAGGGCAAAGGCATCCGCTATAAGGGCGAGTTCATCTTCCGCAAGGAAGGCAAGAAGAAGTAAGGACGAGAGATATGGCAAACAGCAAAAGAACCCTGTTTCTGAAGCGCCGCCTGCGCGTCCGGAACAAGCTGCGCAAGGTCAATGCCGGGCGTCCGCGCCTGTCTGTGCACCGCAGCAACAAGAATATCAGCGTGCAGCTGATCGACGATGTCAACGGCATCACCCTGGCCTCGGCTTCGACGCTGGAAAAGGATCTGGGTGTTGTCGGCAAGAACAACATCGACGCCGCCAGCAAGGTGGGTTCGGCTATCGCCGAACGCGCCAAGAAAGCCGGGATCGAAGAGGCTTACTTCGACCGGGGCGGGTTCCTGTATCACGGCAAGGTCAAGGCTCTGGCCGATGCAGCCCGCGAAGGCGGACTGAAAATCTAGGAACGTGCAGGCGGCTCTTTGGAGCCGCCTCGATGATCCGGGGGCGCCTGTGCGCTCACCAGGATTGTGACAATGGTGCATCGCACCGCAAGACAGGAGGCCTGCATGGCCAGAGACCAAAATCAAAGGGGCGGTCGCCGCAACCAGCGCGACGAGACCCCGGAATTCGCAGATCGCCTGGTTGCGATCAACCGCGTGTCCAAGACCGTCAAGGGCGGCAAGCGGTTCGGCTTTGCCGCGCTGGTCGTCGTCGGCGATCAAAAGGGTCGTGTCGGCTTTGGCAAGGGCAAGGCCAAGGAGGTCCCCGAGGCCATCCGCAAGGCCACCGAGCAAGCCAAGCGTCAGATGATCCGCGTGCAGCTGCGCGAAGGCCGCACCCTGCATCACGACATGGAAGGTCGTCATGGCGCTGGCAAGGTCGTTATGCGCACCGCGCCTGAAGGGACCGGGATCATCGCCGGTGGTCCGATGCGCGCCGTGTTCGAGATGCTGGGCGTCAAGGACGTGGTGTCCAAGTCGATCGGCAGCCAGAACCCCTATAACATGATCCGGGCCACCATGGACGGTCTGCGCAAAGAGCAGTCGCCCCGTTCGGTCGCGCAGCGTCGCGGCAAGAAAGTGGCCGACATCCTGCCCAAGCGTGACGAGGCCCCCGGGGCGTCGGCGCAAGTGGCCGAGGAGGCGTAAACAATGGCAAAAACCATCGTCGTCAAGCAGATCGGCAGCCCGATCCGCCGCCCCGCCAAGCAGCGTGCCACGCTGATCGGCCTGGGCCTGAACAAGATGCACAAGACCCGCGAGCTGGAGGATACCCCCAGCGTGCGCGGCATGGTCAACAGCATCCCGCATATGGTCGAGATCATCGAAGAGCGCGACTGAGCCTCAGTTTTTCGGACCAAAGTGACAGGCGCTCCGGAGAGATCCGGGGCGTTTTTCCGTTTCCTGCCGTCTCAATGAACTTTCGCGGACCGCCGTGGGCCTGCAGCGCTGGGTTGTCGCTGGCGCGTCCTCCCTGCTGCGCTTGCCCCTTTGGTCCGCCACAGTCTCAGCGATCCAGGCTTTCGAACCAATCGAGCACCATGGGGGACCAGCCTTTCGGCAGTCCGTGTTTGCCCCTGTGCAGGACCAGTTCAAGGCTGCCGTCCTCGCATTTCCATCGTTTGCGCCAGAGGTCGTCGGAAACCTCGTGCTTTGCCGGGTTGCTGGGACAGCCGTTTTCCCGTCGCCACAGCTGCAATCCCTGCCAGATATCGGCTTGTCTGATCGTGATCTGATACGCGGTGTTGTGTATCGCGCGGCCCTCCAGGGGCACCGTCGCATCGGCAAAGCCATGCACGTGCAAGATATGCGCGGGTCCGGTGCAATCCATGGGCATCGGCAGCCAGAACCCGCCAGCCGCCGGTGCATAGGCCCGGGCAAAATCGGGGGCGTGGCATGCCATGTCCCAAACCATCGACCCGCCCCGCGAAAAACCGGTCAGCAGCAAGCGTTCGGGATCGACATCAAAACGCGCGAC
The DNA here is from genome assembly GCF_042687825.1 of Sedimentitalea sediminis. Classification (NCBI taxonomy): domain Bacteria; kingdom Pseudomonadati; phylum Pseudomonadota; class Alphaproteobacteria; order Rhodobacterales; family Paracoccaceae; genus Sedimentitalea; species Sedimentitalea sediminis. The sequence continues at coordinate 12,647 of NZ_JBHUQE010000009.1, forward strand.
GGCATCCGCCAGTACCGCGCGCAGGAAAATCTGGTCGCGCCGAGGGTATGTCAGCCATCCGTCGCGCACCGACCAGTCCCGGGGTTTGCCTTCGTCCCAGGGCATCCCGGTGGGGGCGATCAGGGCGTAGCCGCGCGTGGTGAACCGCTGGACGAATTCCTGCCGGCCGATGACCTTGGCGCCGCTGCCCCCATAACCATGCAGATGCATGACCACGGGTCCGCCTTGCCATCCATCCGGCACGGCAATGTGGTACTGCCCGTTCGCGACAATGCAGGGCTGCGTCTTGCCGCCACACTCCAGCGACAACGCCCGATCCGCCGGAACGAGCAGCGCCAGAAACAGCAAGAACCGCTGAAACATCGAGAGTGTCCCCTGGTTTTTTGCTTCGTCGCAAAGGTCGTGCGTACCGCTATCCTAGCATAGCTGCGATCCGGGCGGTGAATTTCTTTGCCGCAGGTCGGCATGCACGTGGGATCGGATCTGAACGGCCGGCCAAGGCTGTCGCAAGATCGCAACCTCTGCACAGTGGGGGAACGGGACCGCTGGATGTTCACTTTGCAGGACAGGATGGCGCCGACGTCACGCCTCGGCCAGCAGGGCCTCGACGTCCAGGGGCGCGTTCATCATCTGCAGGTTGCCCTCGGCGTCGCGGGGCCAGTCCTGAGGCGCGCGGTCGCGATAGAGTTCGACGCCGTTGCCATCGGGGTCACGCAGATAGACCGCCTCGCTGACGCCATGATCGGCGGCGCCGTCCAAGGCGAGGCCCGCCGTCAGCACGCGCTTGATTGCGGCGCCCAGGGCGGCACGGTCGGGAAACAGAAAGGCGGAATGGTACAGCCCCGTATGTCCGGGTGGCGGCGGCGTGCCGCCGGCGCTTTCCCAGGTGTTCAGCCCGATATGGTGGTGATATCCGCCGGCTCCCAGAAAGGCGGCGCCCTTACCATAGCGCTGGGTCACCTCGAACCCCAGAACACCGCTGTAAAAGGCGATGGCGCGGTCCAGATCAGAAACTTTCAGATGCACATGTCCGACACGGGTTCCACTTGGCAGAGCGGTGTCGGCAGAGGGGGCAGTGGTCATATCAGGGTCCTTTTCCTTTTGCCTGCACTATGGCGCTGAACCTCGTGCAGGCCAAGTTCCCCATGCGCGCAACATCTCTGCAGCGCCGCACAGACCGCACGCCCCCGTTCACGGCGATCGGATCAGGCGACCGGCGGCACCATGCCGATGATGTCATAGGTCTGCCGCAGGATCGGCGCGGTGATCGCGCGGGCGCGCTCGGCGCCCTGGGTCAGGATGCGGTCAATCTCGGTCGTATCGTCCATCAGCCGGGCCATCTCGGTGGTGATCGGTTCCATATGCGCCACCGCAAGATCGGCCAGGGCCGGTTTGAACGCGCCGAACTGCCGCCCGGCATATTCGGCGATAACCTGTTCGTCGGTCATGTTCGCCAGGGCAGCATAGATATTGACCAGATTGCGCGCCTCGGGGCGGTCGGCCAGTCCCTCGACACTGTCGGGCAACGGTTCGGGGTCGGTCTTGGCCTTGCGAATCTTCTTGGCGATGGTGTCGGCATCGTCGCTCATGTTGATCCGGCTCATGTCCGACGGGTCCGATTTGGACATCTTCTTGGACCCGTCGCGCAGGCTCATGACCCGCGTCGCCGTGCCCTCGATCACCGGCTCGGTGATCGGAAAGAAATCGACGCCATAATCGTGGTTGAACTTGGTGGCGATGTCGCGGGTCAGTTCCAGATGCTGTTTCTGATCCTCGCCCACCGGTACATGCGTGGCATGATAGATCAGGATATCCGCCGCCATCAGCGACGGATAGGCATACAGGCCCAGGCTGGCCTTTTCGGCGTTCTTGCCGGCCTTGTCCTTGAACTGGGTCATGCGGTTCATCCAGCCGACCCGGGCGACACAGTTCAACACCCAGGCAAGCTGCGCGTGCTCGGGCACCTGGCTCTGGTTGATCAGAATGGATTTTTCCGGGTCGATGCCGCTGGCGATGAACCCGGCGCACAATTCGCGGGTGCTGTGGCGCAGCGCCGCCGGGTCCTGCCAGACGGTGATCGCGTGCAGGTCGACCATGCAATAAACGGTTTCGCTGGTGCCCGTGTCCTGCATCTCGGCAAAGCGTTTCAGCGCGCCAAGATAGTTGCCCAGATGCAGGTCGCCCGATGGCTGGATGCCGGAGAACACCCGCGGTGTGAATGTGGTGTCGGACATCAAGGCAACTCCCGTCTGGAAAATTCGGTCCGCTTCGCTTACCCATGGGGCCAAGTGCCGTCAACAGGCGCCGACAACGAACCGCAAGGAGACCGGGCAGATGAGCGATCAAGGCAGCATTCCCGCGGTCAATCCGCTGCCGCCGGTGGTGGCGGCGCTGTTTCTGGTCATTCTGGCGATCGAAGTGATCTTTCAGCTGGGCACCCGTGGTCTGGCCGGCGGTCCGGCGGCGGTGGGCTGGCGACTGGACGCGATGCAGACCTATGCGTTTTCCGGCGAGATCTTTGACTGGATGCGCGAAAATCACCGCTGGCCCTTCGAACAGCTGTTCCGGTTCGTCAGCTATCCCTTTGTGCATGGCTCATTCACCCATGCCCTGTTCGTCGGGGTGTTTCTTCTGGCCATGGGCAAGATGGTGGCCGAAGTGTTCGGCAGCCTGGCCTTTCTCTTGATCTTTGTGCTGTCCGGTATCGGCGGCGCGCTGGCCTATGCCCTGCTGCTGGATGACCCAGCGCCCCTGATCGGCGGTTTTCCCCCGGTCTATGGGCTGATTGGGGCGTTTACCTATATGCTGTGGCGGTCGCTGTCGCGGGTCGGTGCAAACCAGGCCCGGGCGTTCACGCTGATCAGTTTCCTGATGGGGGCGCAGCTGGTTTTCGGCCTGCTGTTTGGCGTAAACAATGACTGGGTGGCCGATCTGGCCGGGTTCGCCAGCGGGTTCGGCCTGTCGTTCTTTGTCTCACCCGGCGGCTGGGCACGGCTGCGGCGGCGAATCCGTCACGACTGAACCGCCGCGCCGCGGCGTTGCTGCCGGGATCAGCCTTTCTTGATCGGGCAGGTGTTCAGCCCGAGCAGCTTGTAGGCCGGGCAGAAACCGGTCAGTCCGGTCGCCAGCGGGATCAGGCCCACCAGCCCCCACAGGGTTTTCGGTCCGACAAAGACCAGAGACAGCAGGACCAGTCCGGCGATGATGCGCAGGGCGCGATCCAGATTTCCTTCGTTGCGGGTCATGTGATTCTCACTCTCAAACATTCGTTTTTATTTATATTACGATAGCGGAATGCGAATGGAAAAGAGAAACAGCGTCGCAGATGCGGCATTCTGTTGCAACCCGCTGGTGTCCTGTGAACGTGGCGGCTTGGGTTTAGCGGCGCAGGGCGCCGCGAAACTCGGCAATGCGGAACGCGCCAATCAGGTGCCCGGCGCCGAAATAGGTCACGATGCCCAGGGTGACCAGCCCGGCCAGGGCCAGATACCGCCAGCCCGCCATCATCAGCGCGGGCGCCAGCAGTCCGGCCATCAGCCAGAGCACGCCGCCCATCACTGCGGCCGCGGCGCAGATGCGTCCCAGGCGGTGGTTAAATCGTGCGTCAAACTGCGCCACGCTGCCCATCGACCGTGTGCCGGCCCATAGCTGCGCCACCATCGCCCAGGCCGCGACCGTGGTGCCGATGGCGGCGCCGATATAGCCCAGCAGCCAGGCCATCGACACCGCCACCGCGATGTTGACCAGCATCGAGACGACCGCATAGCGGAACGGCGTGCGCGTGTCCTCGCGGGCAAAGTACAGTGGTTGCAGCACTTTTTGCAGCACAAAGGCCGGCAGACCCAGCCCATAGATCGCCACGGCGGCGGCGGTGGCGGCGCTGTCTGTGGCGTCAAAGGCGCCGCGCTGGAACAGCACCGAAATCAGCGGCAGCGGAATCACCATCAAAGCCACTGCCGACGGGATGGTCAGCGCCAGCGACACTTCGCCGGCGCGGCTGAGCGCATGGCGCGCGCCCGCGTCGTCCTGCGCTGCCAGGCGCCGGGACAGGTCGGGCAGCAGCACCACACCGACGGCTATGCCGACCACCCCCAGCGGCAGCTGGTAGAGGCGGTCGGCATAGCTGAGCCAGGCAATGGCACCATCAAAGAAACTGGCCACCTGACGACCGACCAGCAGATTGACCTGCACCACGCCCCCGGCCAGCATGGCGGGCAGGGCGATGATGGCCAGCCGTTTCAAATCCGGGGTCAGGTGCGGCCAATGGGGGCGGATCGCGAAACCGGCCCGCGCCGCTGCGCGCCACAGCAGCGCCAGCTGCGCCATCCCGGCGATCAGAACGCCCCAGACCAGCATCGTGCCGTGATGCAGCCCGTCAGGCGCAGCACCCGCGCCGGATGTGATGCCGACCCGGTCCTGCAGCAGCCCGCTTTCGGCCAGCATAAGAGTACCAATCAGAATGATGTTCAGCAGAACCGGCGCGGCGGCGGCGGCCGCGAACCGGCCGGTGGCGTTCAGCACGCCCGACAACAGCGCCGCCAGCGAGATGAACAGGATATAGGCAAAGGCGATGCGCCCGTATGAGACCGCCAGATCGAACCGCTGATCCCCGGCAAAGCCGCTGGCCATCGCCAGAACCAGCCAGGGCATGCAGACCAGGGCCAGCAGGGTAAATCCGATCAGCAGCGTCCCGAGCGCCGAGAACGCATCATTGGCGAAACCTTCGGCGTCATCGCCGTTTTGCAGCTTTTTCGAGAAAAGCGGGATGAATGCAGTGTTAAAGGCCCCCTCGGCAAAGAACCGGCGGAACATGTTGGGCAGGCTGAAGGCGATCAAAAATGCCTCGGCAACCGGGCCGGTGCCCAGCCATCCGGCGATCAGGATATCGCGGACAAAACCGAGAATCCGGCTGAGCAGGGTCCAGACTCCGACCGTCAGAAAGCCGGACATCAGTCGGATCGGCTTCATGATGGTGCCGAATGGGTTGGAACGGTCACGTGGGGCAGGGCCTTGTACTCGGGGATTTTCCCGAGCCTTAGCCGGTTCGCGGCGCCGGGAAAAGCCGCTTGCCAAACCCGGTCGCCCAGTGTGGCCCCGGGGCGATAGCCCGCCCGGGGCCGCAGCGCGTCAGGGCTTGCCGTCTTTGGCGCGCCGGGCGCCTGCGGTGATCGCCATGCGCAGCCGGGTTTCCAGAAACCGCTGCTTGGATTCGGCATAGTATTTCAGGCCGAACATGTCCTTGACGTAAAAGGTATCGACCACCTGTTCGCCATAGGTCGCGATCACCGCGTTGGCGATATAGACATTGGCCGAGGCCAGCGCATGCGCCAGATCATACAGCAGGCCGGGCCGGTCGCGGGTGTCGACCTCGATAATGGTGTAGATTTCCGAGCCGTCATTATCAAAGCTGATATGGGTCGGCACGTTGAACGCCATTTCCCGCTTCTTGATCTTGTCGCGCGATTTCAGGGCGTCGCGGGTAATGACCTCTCCCTTGAGGGTCTTGTGGATCATCTGCGTGAGGCGCGGCAGGCGGTCTGCCTCGTAAGGGTGGCCGTCGCTGTCCTGAATCCAGAACGCATCGGTGACATAGCCGTCCTTGGTGGTATAGCTGCGGGCATCCACCACATTGGCCCCGACCAGCGCCAGCGCCCCGGCCAGCCGGGCAAAGATGCCCGGGTGATCGGCCATCACGAAACAGGCGCGGGTGGCGTCGCGGTCCTCGTCCGGGTGCAGGTGAATCATCACCTCGCCGGGGTCATGCGCCTCTTCCAGAGCGCGCAGCATGCGGGCAAAATCGACATGTGCTGTCAGGTGCAGCCCCTGCCAATAGGGCGGGTAATGCCGCGCCGTCTCGGCCTTGAGAACCGCTTTGGGCCAGTCGGGCAGGGCCTCTCGCAGCGCCTTTTTCGCCTCGGTGCCGCGATTCTCGCGGTTCAGCACCTCCATGCCGTCATCCAGCGCGCGCCGGGTCTGGCGGTACAGCCCGCGCAACAGCGCGGCCTTCCAGTTGTTCCAGACATTCGGCCCGACGCCGCGAATGTCGCAGACCGTCAGCACCGTCAGCAGGTCCAGCCGCTTGACCGTCTGCACCGCCTTGGCGAAATCGCGCACTGTGCGCGGATCGGCGATGTCGCGTTTCTGTGCCATGTCCGACATCAGCAGGTGATAGCGCACCAGCCATTCGACGGTTTCGCTGTCGCTTTTGTTCAGGCCCAGCCGCGGCGCGACCCGGCGGGCGATCTGCGCCCCCAGAATCGAGTGATCCTCGGGCCGGCCCTTGCCGATGTCATGCAGCAACAGCGCGACATACAGAACCTTGCGGTTCACACCGCGTTCCAGGATGCCCGACGCGATCGGCAGTTCCTCGACCAGTTCGGCCTTTTCGATCTGGGCCAGGTTGGCGATGCACTGGATCGTGTGCTCGTCCACCGTATAGCTGTGATACATGTTGAACTGCATCATCGCCACGATGGGTTCGAATTCCGGTACAAAGGCCGCCAGAACCCCCAGTTCGTTCATGCGCCGCAGGGCGCGTTCCGGGTTGCCGTGTTTCAGCAGCAGGCCCAGAAAGATGCGCTGGGCCTCGCGGTCGTTGCGCATGCCGTCGTCGATCAGGTCCAGGTTGGCCGTGACCAGCCGCATTGCGTCCGGATGGATCAGCATGCCGGTGCGCAGACCTTCGTCAAACAGCCGCAGCAAGTTCAGCTTGTCGGCCAGAAAACTGTCGGGGTCCTTGACCCCGATGCGGTTATTGATGACGACAAATCCGGGTTTGACCTTGCGGCGGCGGCGAAAGATGCGCTCCAGCAGAGGTTCCGACTTCAGGTGATCCGCTTCCAGTTTGGTCAGAAAAATGCGGGTCAGATCGCCGACCGCGGTGGCTTGCCGGAAATAGTCCTGCATGAAGAACTCGACGCCGCGCCGGCCAGCCAGGTCCTTGTATCCCATGCGCTCGGCAATCTGGACCTGAGTATCAAAGGTCAGTTGTTCGGTGGCCCGGCCGGCAAGCAGGTGCAGATGCGCGCGCACCGCCCACAGAAAATCCTCGGCGGTGACGAAAGTGGCGAATTCCTCGGGTTGGAACACGCCCAGCGGCACCAGCTCGGCGGATTCATGCACCCCGTGGATATATTTGGCGATCCAGTACAGCGATTGCAGGTCGCGCAGCCCGCCCTTGCCCTCTTTGACATTGGGTTCGACCATATAGCGCTCACCCTGCTTGCGGTGGCGGTTTTCGCGCTCTTCCAGTTTGGCCTCGATGAAATCGTGCCCGGTGCCGGAAAACAGATCGCTTTTCAGACGCTGGTCCAGCTTTTCGGCCAATGGCGCATGACCGGCCAGAAACCGGTGTTCCAGCATCGCGGTGCGGATGGTGAAATCCTCTTGGCCCAGGCGGATGCAATCCTTGATGGTGCGGCTGGAATGGCCGACCTTCAGCTTGAGATCCCAGAGGATGTAGAGCATCGATTCGATGACGCTCTCGGCCCAGGCCGTGATCTTGTAGGGGGACAGGAACAACAGATCGACATCCGAATAGGGTGCCATCTCGCCGCGGCCATAGCCGCCCACGCCGATCACTGCGATATGTTCCGCCGCCGTCGGATTCGGGCGCGGATGCAGCGTGGTGCTGGCGACCTTGAGCGCCGCCATCACCAGTCCGTCTGTCAGAAAGGTATACGAGCGCGTCAGCGGGCGGGCGTCAAATGGCTGTTCAGCAAAAGCCGCGGCGATTGCCGCGCGCCCGGCCTTTTGTTGCGCCTGCAGGATCTGCACCAACGCACCGCGCAGCGCGGCGTTGTCGGGGGCGTTGTCGGCGGCCGCGGCGATTTGGGCATCTACCGCAGCGGCGTCAAAGATTTCGGTGTCCGCGCAGATCAGCGGACCGGAGGCGACGGGATGGAACCGGTCCGGCCGGTCTCGATCAGAATCCGGCGCCGGAGAAGCTTGTTGGTGCAGGGTCAATCACAACCACCTGTCTGTTCTGGATCGTGGCCACCGCCAACCCCCGTTCATTGGTACCATCGGCGCGCAGTCTGAAGATGCCGCCGACGCCCTGAAAACCGGCGCCCTGGGTCAGAGCCCCGCCGGTCAGCGCATCGGCCTTGCCCGCGCCGACCAGAGCGCCGATCGCGGCGATGCCGTCATAGGCCAGCCCTCCGATCGGATGCGGCGTTGCGCCATAGGCGGCGGAATAGCGGCTGTTGAACTGCTGCGTCTTGCCCGGGTCGGGCAAGGCGAACCAACCGCCCTGCACGCCCGGCAGTGCCAGCGTCTGGGACGGGATGTCCCAACGGGTCAGGCCGATATACTGCACGCTGGCCGGCGGCATGCCGGCCTCGGGCAGCAACTGGCTGAACAGCGGCAAAGCGCCGGCGGTGGTCGAGGTCAGAAAGATCGCATCGGCACCGGCGCCTTCGACCGTGCTGCGGACCTGGGGCACCGTGTCGATGACCGATTGCTGGGACAGGTCATAGGCAACCGTTCCGGCCACACGGGCACCGCTGCCGCGCACGGCCGCCTGAATCGCGTCGCGACCCAGCTGGCCGGCCAGATCGGTGCCATGCACGACCACGATACTGCTCTTGCCCTGGCGCGCGGCGTACTGCGCCAGCCGCTGCGCGGTATTGGCAAAGGTTGGCCCCAGCACAAAGACGTTGCCCCCGGCGATCGCGGTGTTGTTGGAAAAGGACAGCACGTTGATGTTCTGGCCGCGCACCGCCAGCCCGACCGCATTGGCGCTTTCGGCATAGACTGGTCCCAGGATGATTTGGGCGCCATCTTTGACCGCCTGGCTGGCCTGAGCCGCCGCCGTCGCGGCGTTGCCGCCGGTGTCATAGACTCGCAGGTCGATCTGCACGCCGCTGAGATCGCCGATCGCCAGGCGGGCGGCATTCTCCAGGTTCTGTGCCAGCAGCGCATCGCCGGATTGGGCCGAGCTGCGGGGCACCAGCAGCGCCACGGGAACCGGTTTGTCTGTGTTGATCGTTGGCCCGCCGCCGGGCAGAGTGTCGCAAGCCGTCAGGACCGCAGCGGTCAGCAGCGCGAGACAGAACAGGGCCACCTTGCGGGGCGGGTCGAAAACAGCAAACATGATACGGCAACTCCCTCTTTTCGGCGGCCTCGCAGTGCAGCCTTGTCGATCCGGGATAATAAACGTCAACAGGGGCGGGTCCAGCGTTGAATCACCAAAAGCTCAGATTGGCCCCCGGGCTGTATTTCGTCGCGACGCCGATCGGCACGGCCCGCGACATCACCCTGCGGGCGCTCGACGTGCTGGCCTCGGCGGACGTGATCGCCGCCGAGGACACCCGCAGCCTGCGCCACCTGATGGACATCCATGGGGTACCTCTGGCCGGTCGGCATGTGCTGGCCTATCACGATCACAGCGGTGGCAATGTGCGCGAACGCCTGCTGCAGGCGCTGGCGCAGGGCCAGTCGGTGGCCTATGCCTCGGAGGCAGGCATGCCGCTGATCGCCGATCCGGGATATGACCTGAGTCGCGCGGCCAGTGCGGCGGGGCATCTGGTCACCGCCGCGCCCGGCGCCTCGGCGGTGCTGACGGCGCTGACCCTGGGCGGGTTGCCAACGGATGCGTTCTTTTTCGCAGGCTTCCTGCCAAATGCCACGGCGGCGCGCCGGGCCCGGCTGGAGACACTGCGCGACGTGCCCGGCACGCTGGTCTTTTACGAATCGCCGAAACGGGTGGCGGCCAGCCTGGCGGACATGGCGGCGGTGCTGGGGGGCGACCGGCCGGCCGCCCTGTGCCGGGAACTGACCAAGAAATTCGAGGAGGTCCGGCGCAGCACGCTGGCGGAGCTGGCCGCGGACCTGCAGGCATCCGCAGTCAAGGGCGAGATCGTTCTGCTGGTGGATCGCGGCCATTCGCCTGCGGTTAACGAGTCCGACATAGACTCCGATCTCAGGACAGCGCTGCAGACGCATTCGGTGCGCGATGCCGCCGACCTGGTGTCGGGGATGCACGGCATCGCGCGGCGTAAGGTGTACCAGAGAGCTCTGAAACTGGCCAAGGGCTGACGCGGAGAGAGGGCAAGGATCATGGCAACCACCAGTGGCGGGCAGATGGCGCATCATTCCGGCGACGCCGCCGAACAGCGCATTGCCGAGGAGTATCTGCGGCGCGGCTATGTGGTAGACCGCCGGCGCTGGCGCGGCCCGGGCGGCGAAATCGACCTGATCGTGCGCCGGGCCGATCAGGTGGTCTTTGTCGAGGTCAAGAAAAGCCGCAGCATCGCCGGCGCCGCCGCCCGTGTCAGCCGCCGCCAGATGCAGCGCATCTGCGTTTCGGCGCAGCATTTTCTGGATGACGAACCCCGCGGCCAGTTGACCGAGGCTCGTTTCGACGTGGCGCTGATGGATGCCGCCGGAGGTTACGAAATCGTCGAAAACGCCTTTGGTCACGACTGATCGGCATTGATCCCGGCCCGGGCCTGCGCCATGTACGGGGGGCCGTGACAGGGGAAAACGCCATGAAGATCGCCTTTCAGATGGACCCGATCGGGGCCGTGGACATCAACGCGGACAGCTCGTTCCGCCTGGCCGAAGAGGCACAGGCGCGCGGCCATTCGCTGTTTTTCTACGGGCCGGATCAACTGGCCTATCAAGAGGGGCGGATCACGGCCCGCGGACATGACATGACAGTGCAGCGGGTGGCAGGGGACCCGGCAGTGCTGGGCGAGATGCGCGAGGTCGATCTGGGCGATTTCGATGTGGTCTGGCTGCGTCAGGACCCGCCTTTTGACATGCATTACATCACCTCGACCCATCTGCTGGACCGGCTGGCGCCGACAACCCTGGTGGTGAACGATCCGTTCTGGGTGCGCAACTATCCGGAAAAGCTGCTGGTGCTGGATTTTCCGGATCTGACGCCGCCGACCACGGTGGCGCGCGACCTGCAGACCATCAAGGCGTTCAAGGCGCGGCACGGCGACATCATATTGAAACCGCTCTATGGCAATGGCGGTGCCGGGGTGTTCCGGCTGGACGGCAATGACCGCAACCTGACCTCGCTGCACGAACTGTTCACCGGCTTTTCCCGCGAGCCGCTGATCGTGCAGAAATTCCTGCCCGATGTCAGCAATGGCGACAAGCGCATCATCCTGGTCGACGGCGAACCGGCGGGGGCGATCAACCGGGTGCCCGCCGAGGGCGAGACGCGATCCAACATGCATGTGGGCGGGCGGCCGGAAAAGATCGGTCTCAGCGACCGCGACCGCGAGATCTGCGCCCGTATCGGCCCGCTTTTGCGCGAAAAGGGCCAGGTCTTTGTCGGCATCGACGTGATCGGCGACTATCTGACCGAAATCAACGTGACCTCTCCGACCGGCATTCAGGAACTGGAACGCTTTGACGGCGTCAACATCGCCGAGCGCATCTGGCAGGCGATCGAGGCCCGGCGGGCCTGAAGGTCACGCTGCCGCGGTCAGGCGGAAACTCAGCGCCTCTGCCACATGCGGGCGGCGCACATCGTCACTGTGATCAAGATCGGCAATCGTGCGCGCCACCCGCAGCACCCGGTGATAGCCGCGCGCCGACAGCCCGAACCGCTCGGCGGCGCGGATCAGCAGGTCGCGGCCCTCGGCATCCGGCGTTGCGATCTCTTCCAGTTGCGCGCCTTCGGCATCGGCGTTCTGGCGCAGGCCGGGGGCGCCGCCGAACCGGTCGGACTGGACCTGTCGCGCCGTCGCGACGCGCCGGGCAACGGTGTCCGACGAATCGCCCGAGGCTGGCAGGTCGAGATCGGTAAAGGCCACCGGCGGCACCTCCAGACGCAGGTCGAACCGGTCCATCAGCGGGCCCGATATCCGCCCCATGTAATCCTCGCCACAGGCCGGCACCCGGGCGCAGGCGCGCGCCGGGTCGGTCAGATAGCCGCATTTGCACGGGTTGGCGGCGGCCACCAGCATGAACCGGCAGGGGTATTTCACATGCGCATTGGCGCGCGCGACCATCACTTCGCCGGTCTCGACCGGCTGGCGCAGGGTTTCCAAAACGGCGCGGCTGAATTCGGGGAACTCGTCCATGAACAGCACGCCGTTATGCGCCAGGCTGATTTCGCCGGGCCGGGCGTTGCGTCCGCCACCGACAATGGCGGCCATCGAGGCCGTATGATGCGGTTCTCGAAACGGGCGGCTGCGGTTGATCCCGCCTTCGTCCAGCAGACCGCACAGCGACTGGATCATCGAGGTTTCCAGCGCCTCGGGCGCCGTAAGGGGCGGCAGGATGCCGGGAATGCGCGCCGCCAGCATGGATTTCCCCGACCCCGGCGCGCCCACCAGCATCAGGTGGTGCCGCCCGGCGGCGGCGATCTCCAGCGCCCGTTTTGCGCGTTCCTGCCCCTTGACGTCGCGCAGGTCGCGATCGGGCGGCGGCGATTTCACCTCGCCGGGTTCGGCCGCCGCGATCGGGGCCTGTCCGGTGAAATGGCGCACCACCTCGGCCAGGCCGGGGGCGCCGATCACCTGCGCCGCCCCGACCCAGGCCGCTTCGGCGCCCGACGCCTGCGGGCAGAGCAGGCCGCGATCCTCCTGCGCGGCGGTCATCGCCGCGGGCAGGGCGCCCAGCACCGGCACCAGCGAGCCGTCCAGCGACAATTCGCCCAACGCGACGGTCCCTTCGGCGGCATCGGCGGGCACGATGTCCAGTGCCGCCAGCAGCGCCAGGGCGATGGGCAGGTCGAAATGGCTGCCTTCCTTGGGCAGATCGGCGGGCGAAAGGTTGATGGTGATGCGTTTGCTGGGCAGGGCGATGGCCATGGAACTGAGCGCGCTGCGGACCCGGTCGCGGGCCTCGGACACCGCCTTGTCGGGCAGCCCGACGATGGAAAAGGCCGGCAATCCGGGGGTAACCGCGCATTGCACCTCGACCAGGCGGGCATCGACCCCCTGAAACGCAACCGTATAGGACCGTGCAACCATCTGCCACCCCAACCCCGTAAACGACAGGTTAACCGCTATCGGATCCGTGGTTTAGAAACCGTTAACGCCCGGCATGCCCCACCGGGATCGCGTATGACCCGGCCGAGGGCATCTCAGGAACTGCCGGGCCAGGGCGCGGCCGGCAGGTCCAGGGCATAGGGTTCTGGATCATACGCGACAGCATGCGCGGCGCGGCTCCAGTCCTGCATGGCGGGATCGTTTACGAGGGCAGTGCAATATTGCCAGGCTTCGGCGCTGACCGGCAGGCCATAGCCGATGATCCGCGCCGCGACCGGCGTGAAAAACACCTCGGTCAGCGAATAGGCGCCAAAAAGCCAGGGTGTCGTGCTGCCCGACGTCCGGCGGGCATGCGCCCACAGGGTTTCAAGGCGCGCAAGATCGTCGCGCACGGCCGGTGATGGTGTAAAGCCTTTGTAGCATCGCTGCAGCTGCATCGGGCAATCGGTGCGCAGCGCGCCAAAGCCCGACGCCATCTCGGCGCAGAGGAAGCGCGCGGTGGCGCGCCGGGCGGCATCACCAGGCCAGAGGCCGGCCGTGGGATGACGTTCGGCCAGGGTCTCGGCGATGGCCAGGCTTTCGCCGATCACCGTGCCGTCGGGCAGCCGCACGGCCGGTACCAGCCGGGCCGGGGCCAGTGGGGCCATGTCGGCGGCCATCGTGCCGGTATACAGCCCGATCATATGCGTGCGGCAGGGGATTCCGAATTTTTCGAACATCAGCCAGCCACGCAGCGACCAGCTGGAATACATGCGGTCGCCGATAAAAAGATCATAGGTCATGCGCCAGACTAGGCAGGCCACGCGGTCCGGGTAAATCGACCATTTGTGCGGCCCCGCATCACGGTCGGTGATTGATGCGCGCCACCTGCCAGCCATGCGCATGATGGTGCAGTTCGGTCACCGACAGGTTGTCGATGCGATGGGCAAAGGCCTGGTTCGCACCCACACGCAGCGCCCGCTGCACCTGGCTGAGGATCACCCCGAAATGGGCAACGACGATCAGATCCCGCCCGGCATGGTCCGCGATCAGCGTATCTATGGCGCCGTCGACCCGGGCGCAGACCTGATGCCAGCTTTCGCCATTGGGCGGACGCACGTCGCCGGGATGCTCCCAATAGGCGCGGATGCGCTCGGGGTCTTCGGCCTCGATCTCGGCATGGTTGCGCAATTCCCAATCCCCGAAATGGATTTCACGCAGGGTCGCAAGATGCGGCAGGCGCCGGCGATCGCCTTGGATCGCGTCGGCGGTGGCAGAGGCGCGCGACAGGTCGGAAGACACGACCGTGGCCGGGCGCGGCAGATGTGCCGACAACCGCGCCAGCGCTTCCGTGTCGCTCAGATCCGCCGGCAGGTCGGACCAGCCGACCATGGTCTTGGCATGGGTGGGGCCATGGCGCACCAGATGCAGCCGGGTCACGGCAATTGCCCTTTCAGCGCCCGGGGCAGGCCGGCGACGACCTGCACGACCAGATCGGCCCGTGCCGCCAGCGCGATGTTCAGCCGGCCCTGGGCCTCGCGGAAATCGCGCGCGACGGCATTGTCGGGCACGATGCCCTGGCCGACCTCGTTGCTGACCACGATCACCTGTGCCGGGCAGTCGCGCAATGCCTGCAGCAGGGCCGCCTGTGCGCGGTCCAGATCGGCCTCGGCCAGCATCTGGTTGCTCAGCCACATGGTGGCGCAGTCCAGCAGGCAGACCTGATGCGCCGCAAGCGTCGCCAGCGCGGCGGGCAGGTTCAGCGGTGCCTCAAGCGTCATCCAGTCAGTGCCGCGCCGGCCGATGTGGCGGTCGATCTTGCGGCGCATCTCGGCATCAAGCGCCTGCGCCGTGGCCAGGTAGACGCGCGGCTTGCCGCAGTCGACGGCCAGGGCCTCGGCATAGTCCGACTTGCCCGAGGCGGCGCCACCGAGAACCAAGGTGATTCCAGGATGCACGTTTATGTTACCCTTGATTGATCCGATTTCCGATATCCTGCGTAACCGTCATGAAAGCGCAAGACAAGCGACGCATACCGGGCTGGATTATGGGGGAAACGGATGGCACTGGACGCACTCAACGACATGTCTCTGACACGCCGCGCGATGCGCGCCGAAATGCTGGATGCCGAAACCGAATTACGGCTGGCCTATGCCTGGCGCGATCAGCGTGACGAGGCGGCGCTGCACCGGCTGATCACGGCCTATATGCGGCTGGCGATCTCGATGGCTGCCAAGTTCCGGCGCTATGGTGCGCCGATGAACGATCTGATCCAAGAGGCCGGATTGGGACTGATGAAGGCGGCGGACAAGTTCGACCCGGACCGGGGCGTGCGGTTTTCAACCTATGCGGTCTGGTGGATCAAGGCGTCGATCCAGGAATATGTCATGCGCAACTGGTCGATGGTGCGAACCGGTTCGACCTCGGCCCAGAAATCGCTGTTCTTCAACATGCGCCGGGTCCAGGCGCGGCTCGAGCGCGAGGCCGCGGCGTCAGGCGAGCCGCTGGACGGCGAGCAACTGCGCCAACTGATCTCGACCGAGATCGGTGTGCCCTTGCGCGATGTCGAAATGATGGAAGGACGGCTGTCGGGCTCGGATTTCTCGTTGAACGCCAAGCAATCGACCGAGGACGAGGGGCGCGAATGGATCGACGCACTGGAGGATGACGGGCAGCAGGCCGCCGAACTGGTCGAACAGCGCCACGATACCCGTCAGTTGCGCGATTGGCTGCTGGCGGCGATGCAGGCGCTTAGCGAGCGGGAACGGTTCATCGTGCGCGAGCGGAAACTACGCGACCGGCCGCGCACGCTGGAAAGCCTGGGGGCCGAGCTGGGTCTGTCCAAAGAACGCGTCCGGCAACTGGAGGCGGCCGCCTTTCAGAAAATGCGCAAGCACCTTGAAACCCAGTCGCGCGAGGTGCAACACTTTCTTGCATGAATAGATTGATTGCTCTTGTTTGTGCCGGCTGCGCGCTTGTGGCCGCCCCCTTGCGGGCGACCGATCTGTCACCCGACCTTTTGGCACGCATGGCCGCAGCCGATGTGGTCATTCTGGGTGAGGTGCATGACAACCCCGACCACCACCGGATACAGGGCGACATTCTGACGAGCCTGCAGCCCAGGGCGGTGGTCTGGGAGATGCTGACCAGCGTCGAGGCGAGGCGGATCAAGGCAAAGCTGGTGCATGACCCGGAAAAGCTGGAACAGGTTCTGGAATGGGCGAAATCCGGCTGGCCGGCCTTTTCCATGTATCACCAGATTTTCGCCGCCGCCCCCGACGCCCGGATCTATGGCGGCGAAGTGCCCCGCGAGGCCGCCTTCACGGTGATCGAGGCCGGACCCGCGGTCGCCTTTGGCGCGGATGCGGCCCGCTATGGGCTGACCGTGCCTCTGCCCGAGGCTGAACAGGCCGACCGCGAGGCCTTGCAGCTTGCCGCGCATTGCGACGCCATTCCGGCCGACCGGCTGGCTGCCATGGTCGGCATCCAGCGTTTGCGGGACGCGGTGATGGCGCGCGAAGTCATTGCGGCCATGGCGGACACAGGGGGGCCGGTGGCGGTCATCACCGGCAATGGTCACGCCCGGCGCGATGGCGGCATTCCGGTCTATCTGGATCGGGTGCAGCCGGGTTTGCGGGTCTTCGTGCTGGGCCAATCCGAAGCGGGCGGGATCTCGGGCGTGTTCGATGCGGTTCTGGACAGTCCGGCCGTTCCGCGCGACGACCCCTGTGCCGCCTTCGCGGGCACGAACTGACAGGAAGCCGGCAATGCTGCGATAAGCTCTGGCAGATCGCCGCCGGTCCGCTTATGGTCGGGGCGGTCTGGATGAAGGATGTGCTAAATGCTGGCCTGCAAACGCATATTGCTGATCATTGGCGGCGGCATCGCGGCTTATAAATGCCTGGAACTGATCCGCAGGCTGCAGGATCGCGGCGCCACGGTGACTCCGGTTCTGACCGCCGCGGGGGCCGAGTTCGTGACACCGCTGGCGGTGTCCGGGTTGGCCGGGCAAAAGGTGTTTTGCGATCTTTTCGATCTGGGGGACGAGGCCGAGATGGGCCATATCCAGTTGTCGCGCAGCGCCGACCTGGTGGTTGTGGCGCCGGCCACGGCCGACCTGATGGCCAAGATGGCGGGCGGGCTGGCCAATGATCTGGCCTCGACGCTGCTGATGGCGACCGATACGCCGGTGCTGATCGCCCCGGCGATGAATGTGCGCATGTGGCAGCACGCGGCGACACAGCGCAATCTGGCGCAGTTGCGGGCGGATGGGATCAGGGTTGTCGGCCCCAACGAGGGCAGCATGGCCTGCGGCGAATTCGGACCCGGGCGCATGGCCGAACCGATGGAAATCCTGGCTGCGATCGAAACCGCGCTGTCGGATGGGCCGTTGCGCGGCCGGCGCGTGCTGGTCACTTCGGGGCCGACTCATGAACCGATCGATCCGGTGCGCTATATCGCCAACCGCTCGTCCGGTGCGCAGGGCACGGCCCTGGCACGCGCCCTGGCGGCGCTGGGCGCCGAGGTGGTGTTCGTCACCGGGCCTGCGGATGTGCCGCCGCCAGCGGGTGTACAGGTGGTCAGGGTCGAGACCGCGCAGCAGATGGCAGAGGCGGTGGACGCGGCCTTGCCGGTGGATGCCGGTGTCTTTGCCGCGGCGGTGGCCGATTGGCGGGTGGCCAGCGCCAGCGACCGCAAGCTGAAAAAGACAAAGGACGGTCTGCCGGCTTTGCAGTTCGCCGAAAACCCCGACATCCTGGCCGGCGTGGCGCAGCGCAAACAGGGCCGTCCGGAACTGGTGGTCGGGTTCGCCGCGGAAACCAACGACGTGCTGGAAAACGCCACCGCCAAACGGGCGCGCAAGGGCTGTGACTGGATCGTGGCCAACGATGTCAGCCCGGCGACCGGGATCATGGGCGGCAGCGAAAACGCCGTGGTGCTGATCACCGCCGAGGGGGCGGAAACCTGGCCACGCATGGACAAATCGGCGGTGGCGCAGCAGTTGGCGGCGCGCATTGCGGCGGCGTTGGCGCCCTGATTTTTATGCCTCCGGCGGGGATATTTGGAGCAAGAGGAAACAGCCGTGCAACAGGTCTCGATCAGGGTGACTTACGAGGAGGGGGCGGATCGCGCGGTGGCGCTGCCGGCCTATGAGACCGCCGGGGCGGCGGGGGCGGATCTGCGGGCCAACCTGCCGGATCGCGGCGTGATGATGCTGGCGCCGGGTTCGCGGGCGCTGGTGCCCACCGGGCTGCGCATTGCGATCCCTGATGGCTTTGAGGCGCAGATCCGGCCGCGCTCGGGGCTGGCACTGAAACATGGGATTACCCTGCCCAATGCGCCGGGGACCATCGACAGCGATTATCGTGGACCGCTGGGTGTCATCGTGATGAATGCCGGCGACGCGGATTTTGCCATTCGTCATGGCGACCGTATCGCGCAATTGGTGGTGGCCCCCGTGCTGCAGGCGCGGTTCGATCCGGTCGAGACCCTGGACAGCACCCAGCGTGGCGTCGGCGGGTTCGGCTCGACCGGGCAGGGCTGATGCTGCTGGTTCTGTTTCTTGCGGCATTGTTGTGGGGCTTTGGCGCGCTGCTGGGCGTTCCGCGCCGGTCCCGCCTGATCCTGGTCGGGCTGCTGTTTCTGGTGGTGTTGCTGGTCCAGCTGCTGTTGCCGGACGGCCACCCGATCCGTGACGCGACCGGGCAGTCGCCGGCGTTGTGGCTGATGCTGGGCGGGTTTGGCGCCATTGCCGCAGTGTATGGCCGGCTGGTCCTCGGGCTGCGCCGACGCGCCGATACACGACGCCCCGAAGCGACGATCGCGGCAAGACCATCCGGCGCTTTCAGCGAGACCGAACTGGACCGGTATGCCCGCCATATCGTGCTGCGCGAAATCGGCGGACCGGGGCAGAAACGCATGAAACAGGCTCGGGTCCTGGTGATCGGCGCCGGCGGGCTGGGGGCTCCGGCGCTGCAATACCTGGCCGCCGCCGGCATCGGCACCATCGGAGTCATCGACGACGATGTCGTCGAGAACGCGAACCTGCAGCGCCAGGTCATTCATCGCGACGCGGATATCGGCATGCCAAAGGTGTTTTCCGCGCAGCAGGCGATGCTGGCGCAGAACCCGGCCATCGAGGTGCGCCCCTACCAACGGCGCCTGAGCGCGGATATCGCTGCCGAGCTGTTTGCCGACTATGATCTGATCCTGGATGGCAGCGACAATTTCGACACGCGATATCTGTCCAATGCCACGGCCGTGGCGGCCGGAAAACCGTTGGTTTCGGGGGCACTGTCGCAATGGGAAGGGCAGCTGAGCGTGTTCGACCCGACCCATTCCGGTCCGTGCTATCAATGCATTTTCCCCGAACCACCCGCACCGGGGCTGGCGCCGTCCTGTGCCGAGGCCGGCGTGGTCGGCCCCTTGCCCGGTGTCATTGGCGCGATGATGGCGGTCGAGGCCGTCAAGCTGGCGACCGATGCGGGAACTGTTCTGCGCGGCCAGATGCTGATCTATGACGCTCTGTATGGCGAAACCCGGACAATCAGGTTGAAACCACGCGGCGATTGCCCGATCTGTGGCGGGGCCGGGTGCCGAACCGATGCATCTTTGGCCTGAACCGAAAAGGAAATCGCGATGGCAAACCCGATCCTGTCCGACTGGACGACTCCGTTTCAAATCGCCCCGTTTCCGGCCATATCGGACGATGATTTCGCCCCGGCGCTGGACACTGCCTTGGCGGCGCACCGGGCCGAGATCGACGCGATTGCAACCTGCCCGGAACCACCGAGCTTTGCCAATACGGTCGAGGCGCTGGAGGCGTCCGGGGCCGATCTGGACAAGGTGCTATCGGTGTTCTTTACGGTGGCCGGGGCTGACAGCAACCCGACACGACAGGCATTGCAGCGCGACTTCTCGCCCCGCCTGGCGGCGCATTATTCCGAAATTTCCGCCAACAAGGCGCTGTTTCGCCGGCTGGCCGCGCTGTGGGACAGCCGGGACGAGTTGACCCTGACCGAGGAACAGCAGCGGGTGCTGATGCTGACCCATCGCGGATTTGTCCGCGCCGGCGCCGCGCTGACCGGGGCGGCGGAAACCCGGATGAAGGCGGTCAAGGGCCGCCTTGCGACATTGGGCACAAAATTCACCCAGAACCTGCTGGCGGACGAGCGCGACTGGCATATGGCGCTGGCCGAGGACGACCTGCAGGGCCTGCCGCAATTCGTGATCGATGCCGCGCGCGCCGCCGGACGGGACAGGGGGGCCGAGGGGCCCGTGGTCACCCTGTCGCGCTCGCTGATCGTGCCGTTCCTGCAGTTTTCACCGCGCCGCGATCTGCGCGAACGGGCCTATCGGGCCTGGGCGACGCGCGGCGCCAATGGCGGAGAGACCGACAACCGGGCCATTGCCGCCGAGATCCTGAGCCTGCGGCAGGAACGGGCCGAGTTGCTGGGCTATGACTGTTTTGCCGTTTACAAGCTGGAAACCGAGATGGCGCGCACACCGGACAAGGTGCGCGATCTGCTGATGGCGGTCTGGGCACCAGCCAAGGCCCGAGCGCTGGCCGATGCCGAAATCCTGACGCGGATGATGCAGGCGGACGGGGTGAACGGGCCGCTGGAAGCCTGGGACTGGCGCTATTACGCGGAGAAACGGAGGCGCGCAGAGCACGATCTGGATGAGTCCGAACTGAAACCCTATCTGCAGCTGGAGCGGATGCTCGAGGCGGCTTTTGCCTGTGCTGGACGGCTGTTCGGTCTGAGCTTTGCGCCGCTGGACGTGCCGCTTTACCATGGTGATTGCCGGGCCTGGGAAGTCACCCGTGACGGCGCCCATGTGGCCGTGTTCATCGGCGATTATTTCGCCCGCGGCAGCAAGCGTTCGGGCGCCTGGTGTTCGGCGATGCGCAGCCAGGCGAAATTCCCGCAGGCGCAGACACCGGTGGTGATCAATGTCTGCAATTTCGCCAAGGGCGATCCGGCGCTGCTGTCTTATGACGACGCGCGCACGCTGTTTCACGAATTCGGCCATGCGCTGCATCACATGCTGTCCGACGTGACCTATGAAAGCATTTCCGGCACCTCGGTGGCGCGCGATTTCGTCGAACTGCCCAGCCAGCTTTTCGAACATTGGCTGGAAGTGCCCGAGGTGCTGGGCGCGTTCGCCACCCATGCCGAAACCGGCGCGCCGATGCCGGGCGCATTGCTGGACAAGGTGCTGAAGGCGGCGAATTTCGACATGGGATTCCAGACCGTGGAATATGTCGCTTCGGCGCTGGTGGACCTGGCCTTTCACCGGGGGGCGGCGCCGGCCGACCCGATGGCCCGTCAGGCCGAGATACTGGCCGAACTGGGGATGCCGCACGCCATCGGCATGCGGCACGCGACGCCGCATTTCGCACATGTCTTTGCCGGTGACGGGTATTCCAGCGGATATTACAGCTATATGTGGTCCGAGGTGATGGATGCGGATGCTTTTGCCGCGTTTCAGGAGGCCGGCGGAGCGTTTGACGCCGAACGCGCCCAGGCTCTGGAGGAGCATATCCTGTCCGCCGGCGGAAGCCGGGAACCGGATGTGCTGTACACCGCGTTCAGGGGCCGTCTTCCGGGGGTCGAGGCCCTGTTGAAAGGGCGGGGACTGGCGGCCGGTTAGATCGCGTGTGTCGATTGCCATGATCCGGCACGTCCGGCAGAAAGGGGTCCGATCATGACCGCCAGACCACAGGTTCGAGAAACGACGCCGCAGGATATCGCGGAAATTCTCAAGCTGTATCCGCAGGCTTTTCCGGACGAAGACTTGCGGCCCGTCGTTGCGGCACTTCTGGCCGAGCGCAGGGGCGTTCTGTCCCTGGCAGGGTTTGACGGCGACGACCTGATGGCGCATGTCCTGTTCAGCCGCTGCGCAACCGGGGATGGGAACATGGCGGGTGCGCTTCTCGGTCCCCTGGCCGTGGCGCCGGTTCATCAGCGGCAAGGCATCGGGTCGGCGCTTGTCCGCGCCGGCTTTGGGCATCTGGAAAAGGCGGGTGTCCGTCAGGTCTTTGTGCTGGGCGATCCGTCCTATTATGCACGCTTTGGATTTTCGCGCGAAGCGCGGGTGACCGCACCCTATCCAATGCCCGAGGAATGGGCGGGGGCGTGGCAATCGGTTGTCCTGGCCGGGTGCGCGCCGTTGGAGGAGGGGTCGCTTCGCTTGCCGACGCCCTGGATGGAGCCGGCCCTGTGGTCGCCCTGAACAGGCGCCTGCGGTTTTAATACCCCAGTGTGCGATCCACCAGGTGCAGCAGCGGTTCGCCCGCCTCGCCCCGCCGGATGTTTTCGGCGATGACCTGGCTGGCCGTGCTTTCCCGCGTTGCCGAGGCGATATGCGGGGTTACGGTGACGCGGGGATGCGCCCAATAGGGGTGATCCGCCGGCAGCGGCTCGGTGCGGAACACATCCAGCGTGGCGTGACCGACCTGACCGCTGTCCAGTGCGGCCAGCAGGGCGGTGTCATCGATCAGGGCACCGCGCCCCGGGTTGATCACCACCGCGCCACGCGGCAACAGAGCCAGCGTGTCGGCGTTGATGATGCCGCGTGTGATCGGCGTGTCCGGCAGCAGCAGGATCAGGATGCCGGCCCGGGCCAGCGCCGGTTCCAGCCCGTCGGCGCCATGATGGGTGGTCACGGCGGCCAGGTGCCGGGGGCTGCGGCTCCAGCCGGCGACGGCAAAGCCCAGATGCGCCAGTGTCGTGGCACAGGCCTGTCCCAACTTGCCCAGCCCCAGCACGGTCACCGGCCGGTCCTGTGCCAGCGGCGGGACATCGGGGCGCCACACACCGTCCTGTCCCAGAATATGCGCATCCAGGCCCAGATGGTGGCGCAGCACGTGGCCCGTCACCCATTCCACCATGCCCTGGGTCAGCCCGTCATCGACCATGCGGGTCAGGGGCACGCGCAGTGTCGGGTTGCCCACCACATCCTCGATCCCGGCCCACAGGCTCAGCACCGCCCTAAGCCGCCGGTAGGGGGTGAAATCCTGCACCGTGCTGTTGGGGGCGTAGACGATGTAATCCACCTGCTCGGGCGGAAAATCGGTGCGCAGGTCAAACCGCAGACCGGTGGCGTGCAACGCCTCTGGCAACACCTCGCGATAGCTCTGCCAGCTTTCCGGACGGGCGGCGAACAGGATGTTCACGGTCATCGGATCAATAGCCCTGCTGACGCGGGCGGTGGATATGCGCGCTGTGCACCAGACCAAAGGCGAGCAGCAGCACCAGCATTGCCGAACCGCCATAGCTGACCATCGGCAGGGGCACGCCCACCACCGGCGCCAGCCCCATCACCATCGACATGTTGACCGCGAAGAACAGGAAAAAGTTGATCGCCACACCCAGCGTCACCAGCGAAGAAAACCGGTCGCGGGTGGCCAGCGCCGTGGCGACGCAAAAGACGATGATCAGCGTATAGAGCGACAACAGGGAAAAGCCGCCGACGAACCCGAATTCCTCGGCCAGGGTGGTAAAGATGAAATCGGTGTGTTTCTCGGGCAGAAAGTTCAGCCGCGACTGGGTGCCCTGCATAAACCCGCGCCCGGTCCAGCCGCCCGACCCCAGCGCGATCTTGGACTGGGTGATGTGATAGCCCGCCCCCAGGGGATCGCTGGACGGGTCCAGAAACGTGTCGATGCGGCGATACTGATAATCTTTCAGCAACTGCCAGTCGGTGCCCCGGCTCTGGAAAACCGCCGTGATCAGGCCGATCCCCGCAGCGATCACGGCGGCGAAATAGGCCCAGTGCACACCGGCCACGAACATCAGCCCGCCGCCCGCCGTGATCAGCAGGATCGACGTGCCCAGATCGGGCTGGCGCAGCACCAGAAAGGTCGGAAACAGGATCATCACGACCGGGATCAGCACCCAGAACGGATGCGAGTTGCGCTTGGCCGGCAGCCAGTCGTAATAGGCCGCCAGCAGCATCACCAGGGTGATCTTCATCAATTCGCTGGGCTGCAGCCGCATGAACCCCAGGTCGATCCAGCGCTGCGCCCCCATGCCGACGGTGCCCATCACCTCGACCAGGATCAGCAGCACCACCGCCAGCGCATAGGCCACAACGGCCATGTTGCGCCAGAACCAGATCGGCACCATCGCCACCACCGTCATCGCCACCAGCCCCAGAACGAAACGCTTGATCTGCGGTTCTGCCCAGGGGGTGAACGAGCCGCCGGCCACGGAGTAGAGCATCAGGAACCCGACGCTGGAGACGCTGATCAGCAACAGCGTCAGCGGCCAGTTCATGTGCAGCAGCTTGCGGAAGCCCGCTGGCGTCGATTTGACGTTATGTTCAAGATAGCTCATGCGCGGTCGCTCTTGGGGGCGGCCAGATCCGGGTATTCCCGGTGCAGCCGTTCCTGCTGGGCCTCGATCTTGCCGCGGTCGCCCTTTGGATAGGCGGTCAGCGGCGGCGTGCCTTCGTAGAGCGCCTGCAGCATCACGTCGCGCGCGATCGGCGCCGCCGCGGTCGAACCGCCGCCGCCATGTTCGACCACGACCGACACGGCGTATTTCGGATTGTCATAGGGCGCGAAGCAGACGAACAGCGCGTGGTCCCGGCGTTCCCAGGGCAGGTCGCGGTTATGGATCACCCCGGCGGCGCGCTCGGCCTTGGTGATGTTGCGCACCTGACTGGTGCCGGTCTTGCCGGCCATGCGAAAGCCGTCTTCGATGATACGGCTGCGATAGGCGGTGCCGCGCCGGTTGTTGCTGACGTCATACATGCCGCGGCGGACCTGCCGCAGATGGTTCTCGTTCAGGCCCAGGCTCTCGCCGGCGCCGCTGGGCTGTTCCACCCCGTTGATCGATTTCACCAGGCGCGGGGTGACTGCCCGGCCGGTGGCGATGCGCGCCGACATCACCGCCAGCTGCAGCGGCGAGGCCAGCATATAGCCCTGACCGATGGACGAGTTGGCGGTGTCGCCGACGCGCCAGACATCGTTGTGCACCCGTTCCTTCCAGGCCCGGTTCGGCGCCAGGCCCTCGGCGACCGCCGACATCGGCAAATCGTGGCGCACGCCCAGCCCGAGGCGTTTCGCCATCTCCGAAATCCGGTCGATGCCGACCTTGATCGCCACGTCATAGTAGTAGACGTCACAGCTGCGCTTGAGCGAGGCGTTCAGATCGACATGGCCATGGCCGCCGCGTTTCCAGCAGTGAAAGCGCCGACCCGAAACCTCCAGATATCCGGGGCACCAGACCGTGTCGCCGGCGCTGATCAGTCCGGCTTCGAGCGCGGCCAGCCCGGTCACCATCTTGAAGGTCGAGCCGGGCGGATAGGTGCCCTGGACCGTCTTGTTGGCCAGCGGGCGATAGGGGTCGTTGGTCAGCCCGCGGTAATCGGCGACCGAGATGCCGCGTACGAACAGGTTGGGGTCGAAACTGGGGGACGAGCAGATCGCCCGCAAGTCGCCCGTCTGGCAGTCGATCACCACTGCGGCGGCACTTTCGCGGCCCAGACGCGCCTGCACATAGCCTTGCAGATCGGCGTCGACCGACAATTGCAGATCGGCGCCTGACTGGCCCTCGCGCCGATCCAGTTCGCGCATGACGCGCCCGGTGGCATTGACCTCGACCCGCTTGGCGCCGGCCTTGCCGCGCAGCACGTCCTCGCGTTTCGCCTCCAGCCCGACCTTGCCGATCTGGAACCGGGGGATCCGCAGCACCGGCTCGGGGTCGGTGATCTGGCTGAGATCGTAATCGCTGACCGGGCCGACATAGCCGACCACATGCGCCAGATCGGCGCGGCGCGGATAGACCCGGGTCAGGCCGACCTCGGGGGTGATGCCCGGCAGGGCCGGGGCGTTGACCGCAACCTTGCTGATCTCGTCCCAGGTGACCCGGTCGGCCAGGGTGATCGGCAGAAAGGGCGGGCTGCGGCGCATTTCGGTCATCGCCCGGTTCAGGTCTTCTTCGTCCAGTTCGACCAGCCGCGACAGGTCGGCGATCACCTTGTCCACGTCGCCGGCATCCTCGCGGACGATGACGATGCGGTAGCTGGGCGAATTGCGGGCCACGATCTTGCCGTTGCGGTCGAACAGCTCGCCCCGCGCTGGTGGGATCAGGCGGATATTGATGCGGTTTTCTTCGGCCAGCAGGCGGAACTGGTCGGCCTGATCGACCTGCATGTACCGCATCCGCATCCCCAGCGCCCCGGCAAAGGCCAGCTGCGCGCCACCCAGCAGCAAGGTGCGCCGGCGCATCAGGCGATGGGAGGCATCCAGCTCCTTCGGGCTGCGTCTCATCCGCGGGCCCCCATGACATCAGCATCCCCGGGCGCCGGACGGCGCACGCCCATGACCGATTGGGTGACAAAGACCACCAGCGGATAGACCGCGATGGTCAGGATCATCTGGATCACGTTCAGTATGACCGGCGCCTGATCAACCAGGGTGAGGTTCAGAATAAGACGGTACAACAGCGTCATTGCCAGGATGACAAAGCTCACGGAAATCCATTCGCCGACAAAGCTGGCCTCGCTCAGCCCGGCGGTGCGGTTCTTGAGGTATTCACTGCCCAGCACGGCAAGCAGCGCCAGCAGGCCCGGCGGGCGCAGGAACAGCAGATCGGCCATCAGCATCACGGCGGCCAGGCTGAGGGCCGGCACAAAGTCGGGGCGGCGCATGATCCAGGCAAAGGCAAAGGCGATCAGCAGATCGGGCGGCGCCCAATTGCGCGGCACGGTTTCCAGCGGGATCAGGTGAAAGAACATGATCAGCAGCGCCAGCGCCAGAAACCACAGGCGCATGGCCCAGATATGCGGCAGCGAGAACTTATCCATCCGCGCCTCCGGCCGGCAGGGAGGGGCCGATCAACCGGTCCCGGGCGACCAGGCCGCCCGGATCGTCGATGGCTTCGGCGCCGTGATGGCGCATCACGCGCAGGTATTCCAGCCGCGCGTAATCCGCCGCCAGACGCACCCGAAGCCGGCCCGAGGGGTCCGCGGCGACCTGACCGATCAGCAGGCCGGCGGGAAACACGCCGCCATCGCCCGAGCTGACCACCCGGTCGCCGGGGCGCACAAGGTCCGGGTTCTCCAGAAAATCCACGATCGGCGCGGCCGAGTTGTCGCCTGCCACCAGGGCCGACTGACCCGATGGCTGGATCAGCGCCGGTACCGAGCTGGCCGGGTCTGTCAGCAGGATCACCCGCGCGGTGGTCTGGCCGGTGCCCGAGATGCGCCCCACCAGGCCGATTCCGTCCATGGCCGCCCAGCCGTCGACGATGCCGTCGCGTGCGCCCACATTCAGCAGCACCGACTGCCGGAACGGCGAACCGGAGTCCGCCATCACCACGCCGGTGACATAGGTCAGGCGCGGGTCCAGGCGCACATGGTTCAGGTCCAGCAGCCGGGCGTTTTCCTGTTCCAGCTGCAGCGCCGCCTCTTTCCAGGCCTGCATCTGGCGCAGTTCGCTGCGTAATTCGCGGTTCTGCTGGGCCAGCCGCTGATAGCTCTGGAAATCGCGGATCAGGTTTATCGTGCCGGTGACCGGGGCCATGGCCCAGCTCATGCCGGGCACCACCTTGTCGACGATCTGGGCGCGAAACCGTTCGACCCGCGGGCTGTCGATGCGCCAGATCAGGAACATCGCCAGCAGGCACAGACAGATCACCCCCAGCAGCAGGCGCCGCAAGGGGGCGGCGTATTCATCGCGCTGTGATCGGTCCTTGGCCAATGGTTACCCTTTTGACACACCGGTGGCAGCGGTTCTGGATGCCGCGCAGGGTGCGCGTCTTAACTGTCGTAGTCAATCGCGTGGCGCAGTTGTTTTTCGTATTCCAACGCCTTGCCGGTGCCCAGGGCGACGCAGTTCAGCGATTCGTCCGCAATCGACACGGCCAGGCCGGTCTGCTCGCGCAGGGCCAGATCGAGATCCCCCAGCAGCGCCCCGCCGCCGGTCAGCATGACGCCGCGATCGACGATGTCGGCCGCCAGGTCCGGCGGCGTGGTTTCCAGCGCGGTCATCACCGCTTCGCAGATCTGCTGTACCGGTTCGGCCAGCGCCTCGGCAACCTGGGCCTGGCTGATCTCCAGTTCCTTGGGCACGCCGTTCAACAGATCGCGGCCGCGAATCTGCATCGAGGCGCCGCGCCCGTCATCGGGCATGCGGGCGCTGCCGATGCTGGTCTTGATGCGCTCGGCGGTGCTTTCGCCGATCAGCAGGTTCTGCTGCCGGCGCAGATACGAGATGATCGCCTCGTCCATGCGGTCGCCACCGACGCGGATCGAGCGGGCATAGACGATGTCGCCCAGGCTGAGTACGGCGACTTCGGTGGTGCCGCCGCCGATATCCACGACCATGTTGCCGGTCGGATCGGTGATCGGCATGCCGGCGCCGATGGCGGCGGCGATGGGCTCGGCGATCAACCCGGCCTTGCGCGCACCGGCGGACAGCACCGACTGGCGGATCGCGCGTTTTTCCACCGGCGTCGCACCATGGGGCACACAGACGATGATCTTGGGCTTAGAAAAGGTCGAGCGTTTATGCACCTTGCGGATAAAGTGCTTGATCATCTCTTCAGCGGTGTCGAAATCGGCGATGACGCCCTCGCGCATCGGCCGGATCGCTTCGATCGACCCGGGCGTGCGGCCCAGCATCAGCTTGGCGTCCTCGCCCACGGCCAGCACTTTTTTCACGCCGTCCTTGACGTGATAGGCGACCACCGACGGTTCGCTCAGGATGATCCCGCGTCCCTTGACATAGACCAGCGTATTGGCCGTGCCGAGATCGATCGCCATGTCCGATGCAAAGATACCGCCTAGATTTCCGAAGATCGACATGTGAGGGGTCCTGTAGATACTGCCATTGGCCCGCGACTCGTAGCAGAGGCAGGCCGGGCATGTTATATGCTTGGGCAGGCATGGGTGAAAGGTCCGATTGCGCCCGGGTCAGCGCAATTTCGCCGGGCTGTTGCGGCGCTTCCCCACCACTGCCCGTCGCCCGGTTCATGCCGCGAATGTGATGTCCGGGCACCGCAGCGCCCGGCAAGCTTGGG
This sequence comes from Sedimentitalea sediminis, assembly GCF_042687825.1. Classification (NCBI taxonomy): domain Bacteria; kingdom Pseudomonadati; phylum Pseudomonadota; class Alphaproteobacteria; order Rhodobacterales; family Paracoccaceae; genus Sedimentitalea; species Sedimentitalea sediminis. Next base: position 41,616 of record NZ_JBHUQE010000009.1, read on the forward strand.
TGTAGAGCCGGCAAGTTTCGCTTTGGTGCCGGCCGCAATGGCCATAGACTGTGGAATGACCGCCAACCGCGCCCGGTCATGCGGGCCATGGTGGATACCACGATGACCGGCCGTCCTGACACGGTCGACCGAAACGGGAGGAAACGATGAGATCTGCAGTGATCGGCGCCCTTGCGGCGCTGGCGGTGGTATGTGCCGCAACCGTGTCGGCGGCTCCGCTCAAGCTGAAACCGGCCAATCCGCAGCCCAGCGGGGTCAAAAGCGGGCTGAACGTGAGCTACAAGGTGGAACAGCAAAAGATAAAGTCGTTGCAGGACGCGCGGGCGTTTATCAAGCGAAATCCCAAGCGCGGCAAGCCGCTGGCGGGGCTGGACTACCGGGACACCAACGAGGGCGATCCGGTCCTGACATCGAATGCGTCCTATTACGTGATCGCCAACATCACCGGCTATATCCGGTTCGACGCGCCCGGCGTCTATGACATCGAGTTCTACACGAATGACGGTCTGGACGCCCGGATCGGCGGTCAGAGGGTCGGATATTTCGATGGGCGCCAGCCCTGCGAAGGCACAGTGGTGACCCAGGCCCAGGTGCCGGCGGCGGGCTGGTACGACTTCAAGGCGCTCTATTACCAGAATCTCGGAACGTCCTGCCTGATGATGAAGATGGGACCCGCAGGCCAGAAACGAAAATGGGTGTCCAACAGCGCCTTTGGCCGCTGAGGACGGACGGCACGGTAGCCATCGCAGGCGACCGCGCCGGCCGTATTGGTCTAACGCAGGGTCGGGGCCAGCAGGTACATGGCCTGCAGCGCTGCGCCGGGCTGGGCGCCCGCCATCGCTTCGCCGAAAATCTGCTGCATCCGGCCGCTGGCATAGAGATCCGACAGGGCGGCATCGACCAGCAGCCGCAGATCGGCATCGCCCCGCGCCAGGGCCAGCCCCTGTTTCTCGATGGTCAGAATTTCGCTGGACATCTGCAGATCGGCGGCCTTGCCGCTGCTGACCAGCAGGTTCGCCAGAATCGACTGATCGGCGAAATAGGCGTCGATCTCTTTATTTTCCAGCGCGGCAAGGGCGGCGTCATGGCCGGCAAAGGTGACGATTTCGGCCTCTAGACCGGCCTCTTTCAACGAGGTGGTCAGCGCCTCCTGGGTGGTGGTCGCGCCGCGCACCCCCAGCTTTTGCCCGCCCATCTCGGCAAAGCTGTTCGAGGCGCCCTTGCTTTGCAGAATGGCGGTGCCGTCGACATAGATCGGATCGGAAAAATCGACCGTCTGGCGTCGGGTCAGGGTGATCGTGGCCGCACCGCACAACAGGTCGATCTCGCCGCTGGCCACCTTGTCAAACCGATCCGATGCGTCCACAGGCACGAAATTGACCTGCAGGTTTTCCATCTTGAACCGGTTGGCGATGGCCTGTGCGACATGCACGCAGATCAGCGGAGAATAGCCGGCCGGGTCGCCGGCTTCGGTCTGATAGGACAGGGGGGCGGCGTCCACGCGATAGCCGAAATTGACCTGACCGCTTTCCTGGATGCGTTCCAGGGTCTGCGCCCCGGCCGGTGTGGCAACCAGCGTGGCGGCGATCAGGGCGTGAAAAATGGGGCGGAAGGTCAGGTTTCGCATGGATGGCTTCTCCTCTGGGTTAGGACGCAACCTAACCGCTGGGACACGCAGCACAATCACAATCGCGAGCGAACTCAATCCGGGGTCGAACTTCCCCCGTGACCATTGCGGATGTCCGTGCCGACATACCTGCCCGGTATCTTATGCGGGGTCAGGTCGTGGCCGGGTCCGCACGGGCCTCGTAAAGCGGGCGATCAGCCCAAGGGGGCGCCCCGACGCCGGCGACGCGCCGCAATCGGCGCGCCGTGATTTTCGTTTCCGCGCTGGGCGGGATCAGGAGTCGAGCTTGACCTTTTCCGGCTCGGCCGGTTCGGAACCCGGCAGGGGGTTGTGTTCCAGCCATTCATTGGTGCCGGGATAGGCGTGCAGGTAGTACGAATTCTCGGTGTCGATCTTGGCCGCAAAGATCCGGTCAGTATCCTCAAGAAAGCTGCGCATGTGTTCCAGCAGGGTCTTGGGGCTGGAGGTTCCGACATTGACCAGGCAGGCATTGTTCATGATCCGGTGCGCCCGCATCTTGGTCAGGTCCTCGACAAAGGCCGTATAGTGGTCATAGCCGTCCTCGTGGTTCAAATCAAAAGTCACAAAAAAAATGGCCATCCGGTTTCCCTCTCGAACTGTCGGCAACAAAAAACGATCCCGCAGACTATGCACAAATCGCGGCCATCGGCAATGAGTGGGCGTTTTGCCGGCCTTCAGGACAATGCGCGGGCGACAATCGGCCCGCCGCCGCATCATCGTCGCCGGCACCGCGTCAATCGCCCGCCGCAAAACGGGGGCGGGCGATGACGGTGGTCATGGCCTGCAAAGGGCAGGGGGTCAGCTGACGTCCTTATAGCTGATCTCGCGGGTGTCGCTGCCGGGCGCGGTCTTTTCGCGCCGCACGATCAGGCGGTTCAGCGCGTTGATATAGGCCCGGGCGCTGGCGACCACTGTGTCGGTATCGGCGGACTGGCCGGTGACGATGCGCCCGTCTTCCTCCATCCGCACCGAAACCGTCGCCTGGGCATCGGTGCCCTCGGTGACGGCATGCACCTGATAGAGCTGCAGCACCGCATGATGCGGAAACAGCGCCTTGACCGCGTTGAACGTGGCATCGACCGGACCATCGCCGGTCTGGGTCGTCGCCTGTTCGACGCCGTCGATCTGCATGACCAGATCGGCGGTCTGCGGTCCCTCGGTGCCACAGACGACGCGCAGCGACTTGAACTTGAGCCGGTCGTTTTCGGGGTCTTCGCCGACCCGCATCAGCGCGATCAGGTCGTCGTCATAGACCTCTTTCTTGCGGTCGGCGAGTTCCTTGAACCGCACGAACACGTCCTTGAGCTGGTTGTCGCCCAGTTCGAACCCGAGATCGGACAGCTTGGCGCGCAGCGCGGCGCGGCCGGAATGTTTGCCCATCACCAGGTTGGTGTCGGACAGGCCGACATCCGAGGGGCGCATGATCTCGAAATTCTCGGGATTCTTCAGCATGCCATCCTGATGGATGCCGCTTTCATGGGCAAAGGCGTTCTTGCCCACGATCGCCTTGTTGAACTGCACCGGAAAGCCGCTCACCGTGGCGACGCGGCGGCTGATATTCATGATCTTGGTGCTGTCGATACCGGTGCGCCAGGGCATGATGTCGTGGCGCACTTTCAGGGCCATCACCACCTCTTCCAGCGCGGTGTTGCCGGCGCGTTCGCCCAGGCCGTTGATGGTGCATTCAATCTGACGCGCACCGCCCGCCACCGCCGCCAGGCTGTTGGCCGTGGCCATGCCCAGGTCGTTGTGGCAATGGGTGGCGAAAACCACCTCGTCCGCACCCGGTACGGTTTCGATCAGACGCCTGATCAGGTCGGCGGATTCCGCCGGGGCGGTGTAGCCCACCGTGTCGGGAATGTTGATCGTCGTGGCACCGGCCTTGATCGCAATCTCGATGACCCGGCACAGATAGTCCCATTCGGTGCGGGTGGCATCCATCGGCGACCACTGGATATTGTCGCACAGGTTGCGCGCATGGGTCACGGTGTCGTGGATGCGCTCGGCCATCTCGTCCATGGTCAGGTCGGGAATGGCGCGGTGCAGCGGCGACGTGCCGATAAAGGTGTGGATGCGCGGTTTGCGGGCCTGTTTCACCGCCTCCCAGCAGCGTTCGATATCGCCGATATTGGCCCGCGCAAGGCCGCAGATCACGGCGTTCTGCGCATTGGCCGCGATTTCGGATACCGCCCTGAAATCGCCCTCCGAGGCGATGGGAAAGCCGGCTTCGATGATGTCCACGCCCATCTCGTCCAGCAATCCGGCGATCTCCAGCTTTTCCTCATGGGTCATGGTGGCGCCGGGGCTCTGTTCGCCGTCGCGCAGCGTGGTGTCGAAGATCAATACGCGATCTTTGTCGGGAATCTGTGTCATGTCGGGTTCTTTCATATCTGTCCTATTGCCGATGGCGCGCGGGCTGCATCCTCTGAGCGGGCGCGCCGCATGGCACGCTCAGAGGCGCAATAGGATCAGTAGGCCGCACACGGACGCCCCGCCGGTGGCGGGGATCATCGGGATATGAACGGGCTTGGTCATGGCGAAAGGTTATATCGGGACATACCGAAATGGAAAGACCGAATTTCCGCAGGTCCTGCGCGCACGCCCAGGTCTGACGGCGGGCTTGATCCCGGACCCGGGTCCGCTAGGTGGCTGCCGATGAGACAGGCATTGATCATCGGCCGCACCGGCGGTATCGGCGGCGCCGTGGCTGACCGGCTGACGCAGGATGGCTGGCATGTGACGGGCCTGTCGCGGCGGCAGGATGGGCTGGACCTGACCAATCCGGACAGTGTGGATCTGGCGCTGCGGGCGTTGGACACCCGGTTCGACCTGATCCTGGTCGCCACCGGCGCGCTGGCAATTGCCGGTGCCGAACCCGAGAAAAGTCTGGCGGCACTGACCGCCCCGGCGATGCTGGATCAGTTTGCGCTGAATGCGGTGGGACCGGCGCTGATTCTGCGTCATGCCGGACGGTTGCTGATACGCGATCGCCGCAGCGTCTTTGCGGCGCTGTCGGCGCGCGTGGGGTCGATCGGCGACAACCGTCTGGGCGGCTGGATCAGCTATCGCGCGGCCAAGGCGGCCCTGAATCAGGTGATCCGCACGGCGGCGATCGAACTGGCGCGCAGCCACGCACAGGCGGTCTGTGTGGCGCTGCATCCGGGCACGGTCGCAACGCCTATGACCCGCGACTATCTGGGGCGCCATGCTGCGGTTCCGGCGCCCGAGGCGGCCAGGAACCTGCTGCGGGTGATTGACAGGCTGGACCGGCGGCATTCGGGCGGCTTTTTCGACTGGGCCGGCAAACCGGTACCGTGGTGATCGGCCCGACGCCGGATTCTACGGGCGCGTCCGAGGCTTTTCAGCCGCCGTCAGCCGTATCCGAGGTGTTCAGCGCGCCGTTGTCCCAGGTGCCGGTTTCCTGCTGGCCGGTGGCATAGCGCATGGTGCCGGGGCCCTGGCGTTTGCCATTGCGAAAACGGCCCTCATAGACATCGCCATTGGCATAGGTGGCGACCCCCTCGCCGCTGATCTCGCCGTTTTCCCACTGGCCCGAGAATTTGAACCCGTTGGCCATCACGATTTCGCCCTGACCGTGGCGCTGATTGGCCTGAAAGTCGCCGGTATAGACCGAGCCGTCGGCATAGGTCGCCTTGCCCTGACCCTGGCGCTGGCCGTTTTCCCACGCGCCCTCATAGCGATAGCCGTCGCTATAGGTCATGACTCCCTGGCCGTGGTTGAGCGCGTTCTTGAACGTCCCCTTGTAGACGACCCCGTTGGGGTAATGCGCGGTGCCCTCGCCTTCGATCACCCCGGCCACCCACTCGCCTTCATAGGTCGATCCGTCGGGATAGGTGATCTTGCCCATGCCATCGGCCAGATCGGCCTTCAGGCTGCCGACATAGACCGATCCGTCGGGATAGGTGACCTGACCCTCACCCTGGATCTGGCCGGCCTGCCACTCGCCGGCATAGACATAGCCATCCGCGCCGGTAAAAGTGCCGGTGCCGTTGCGCAGATCCTCGGAAAAGCTGCCCTCATAGACATCGCCGTCGGCATAATCCACCCGGCCCTTGCCCTGGCGCCGGCCGCCGACGAACTGGCCGGTATAGACGTCGCCATTGGGCTGGATCAGCGTGCCGGTGCCGTCGAACTGATCGTTCTTCCAGTCGCCTTCATAGACCAGCCCGTCCGGCAGGGTCAGCTTGCCCTGACCACTGCGCTTGCCGGCCTTGAGGCTGCCCTCGTAGATGGCGCCGTCGGCATAGCGGATGACGCCTTGGCCGTCTTTTGCACCATCCGCCCAGTCACCGCGATATTCATAGCCGTCCGGCGTCTGCAACTGGCCCTTGCCGTGATGCCGGGCCTGGTGAAATCCGCCCTCGTACCGGGTGCCGTCGGCATGCACCGCAATGCCCTGACCGTCGATTGCGCCGTCTTTCCATTCACCTTCATAGGTGCCGCCATCGGCAAAGGTGATCTTGCCGACGCCATGCGGCTTGCCGCGGGCGAAATCGCCCTCGTAGATCGAGCCGTTGGGGAACCGGGCAATGCCCTTGCCGCGAATCTCGCCATCGACCCAATCGCCGGAATATTCATAGCCGTTGGGCAGGGTGTAGGTGCCGGTGCCGTGCTGCAGTCCGCCCCGGAACGTGCCCTGATAGACTCCGCCGACATCGTCCTGGATGGTCTGGACGGCGTCCTGCTGTGCCCGCGCCGGGGCCGGGACGACAAGGCTGATCGCTGCCGCCAGAACGGCGGCCGAGGCGGGCGCCAGCGCCGCAGACAGGCGATATCGGCAGGTGGCGGGTCGGTTGGTCGTGAAATCGGTCATGGTCGCTTTTGGTGCCCCGCAATTGTCCGCTGTGTGCCTGATTTGGCGAAAAACTAGGCCAGCGCGTGCTGCGGCACAACGTCTTTTGACCGTGTTCCCTTTTCCTTGCGCCGCGATCTGATAAATGGCGGGGGAACAGGTATTGGCACGAGGGCAGGATGGCGGACCGATTTCGCGTGACACTGGCACAGTTGAACCCGGTGGTCGGGGATCTTGCGGGCAATGCCGCACAGGCCCGCGACGCATGGCGGCAGGGGCGCGCGGCGGGGGCCGATCTGGTGGCGCTGCCCGAGATGTTCATCACCGGCTACAATGCCCAGGACCTGGTGATGAAACCGGCCTTTCACGTTGCCGCAATTCAGGAACTGCACGCATTGGCGGCCGATTGTGCCGACGGTCCGGCGCTGGCCATCGGCGGGCCCTGGGTCGAGGGCACACAGCTTTACAACGCCTATCTGGTGATGCAGGGCGGCCAGATCACCAGCACCGTGTTAAAACGCCATCTGCCCAACGAAACCGTGTTTGACGAAAAGCGCATCTTTGACGCGGGTCCGCTGGGCGGCCCCTATGCGGTCGGTGATGTGCGCATCGGCAGCCCGATCTGCGAGGATGCCTGGCACGAGGACGTGGCCGAGACCCTGGCCGAAACCGGAGCCGATTTCCTGCTGGTGCCCAACGGTTCGCCCTATTACCGCGACAAGTTCGAGACCCGGCTCAATCACATGGTCGCCCGCGTCGTCGATACCGGGTTGCCGCTGATCTATCTGAACATGGTCGGCGGTCAGGACGACCAGGTGTTCGATGGCGGCACCTTTGCGCTGAACCCCGGCGGTGAACTGGCGTTGCAGATGCCGTTTTTCGAGGACGCGATCACCCATCTGGATCTGCGGCGCAATGATGCGGGCTGGTGCATCGTGCCGGGGCCGGAATGCAGCCACCCGGATGCCTATGAACAGGATTACCGGGCGATGGTGGTGGCGCTGCGCGACTATATGGGCAAATCCGGGTTCAAAAAGGTTCTGCTGGGCCTGTCCGGCGGTGTCGACAGCGCGCTGGTCGCGGCCATCGCCGTGGATGCGCTGGGGGCCGGGAACGTGCGCTGCGTGATGCTGCCGTCGGAATATACCAGCGCCGAAAGCCTGGCCGATGCCGAGGCGGTCGCGACCGCGCTGGGCTGCCGCTATGACTATCTGCCGATCGGGCCGGGGCGCGCTGCGATCACCGAGACGCTGGCGCCGCTGTTTCAGGGCATGCCGGCCGATCTGACCGAAGAGAACCTGCAGTCGCGCCTGCGCGGGCTGCTGCTGATGGCCCTGTCCAACAAGTTCGGCGAGATGCTCTTGACCACCGGCAACAAGTCCGAGGTCGCCGTCGGCTATGCCACGATTTATGGCGACATGGCGGGGGGCTATAACCCGATCAAGGATCTGTACAAGACCCGGGTCTTTGAAACCTGCCGTTGGCGCAACGCCAACCATCGCGACTGGATGAGGGGACCGGCGGGGCAGGTGATCCGCCCGAACGTGATCGACAAACCCCCGACAGCGGAATTGCGCGAGGACCAAAAGGACAGCGACAGCCTGCCCGACTATCCGGACCTGGACGCGATGCTGGAAATTCTGGTGGACCGCAACGGCTCGATCGCCGATTGCGTCGCCGCCGGGTTTGATCGGGCCACGGCGAAAAAGGTCGAACACCTGATCTATATCAGCGAATACAAGCGCTTTCAGTCCGCCCCCGGCGTGCGCCTGACCAAAGGCGCGTTCTGGCTGGACCGGCGCTATCCCATCGTCAACCGCTGGCGCGATCCCGGCTGATACCCCGGTTCCGGTTCGGCTTGGGCGCTGCGCGTTCGCGTCTCGGTTCGTCCACTGGACGGCCCGTCGGGTTGCGCCCGGTTCGGAGGGGCGCCGCCCGTTCGCGTCTCAAGCGCTCTCCCAGAGCGTTTGCCGGGCGCTGCCCGGGCCGACGCTCACTCCCACCAGCGGTCGACGGCGGCGATCTGCGCATCGCTCCAGCCAAAGTGATGGGCGAATTCGTGGATGGTGACATGGGTGATCAGATCGTCCAGGTCGACATCGCCGCGCGCCCGCCATTCCGCCAGGATCGGTTCGCGGAACAGCCAGACGGTGTCGGGCACCAGCGGCTGATCCCAGACCGATTTCTCGGTCATCGGAACACCTTCGTACAGCCCGGTCAGGTCCAGCGGACGGGCCAGCCCCAGATTGCGCAGCATCTCGTGATCGGGCCAGTCGGCCACGCGCAGCGTCACCGCCCGTGCCGGGCCGCGAAACCCCTCGGGCAGACCGGCGACGGTGGCCCGCGCCACCGTCAGGAAATGATCGAGCGAAATATCCTGCGCCATGTCCTGCATATGCATCGGATCGGGCACCGGAAAAAGGGGCCGCGCGGGCAAATTTTCGCCAGCGCGGCCCGGTGGCCGTCAGTGTCGTGGCGATGGCGCGAAATGACCGGTCCGGGCCGATGCCCGCTGTGCTAGGCTGTGGCCATGGCAAAGAACAAGACACAGAACAAAACGCGGGCCACCGAGGCGGATGTCGGGGCTTTTCTGGCGGCCATCGAACCGGCGCAAAAGGCGCAGGACGCGCGGCAACTGGACCAGTTGTTTCGCCAGGTGACCGGGTTCCGTCCGGCCATGTGGGGGCCGTCGATCATCGGTTATGGCCGCTATCACTATGTCTATGACAGCGGTCGTCAGGGGGATTTCCTGGCCACCGGTTTTGCCCCGCGCAAGGCGGCCTTTTCCATCTATATCATGCCGGGCTACGCCGATTTCGGCGCGATCCTGCAGCGTCTGGGCAAGCACCGCATCGGCAAGTCCTGTCTTTATGTGAACAAGCTGGCGGATATCGACCTGCCGGTTCTGGCCGAATTGATCCGGGCCGGCCTGGACGATCTGAACCGCCGCTGGCCGGTCCAGCCGGCCTGAACGACCCCGGACGGTTCCGACTGGCCCCCGCTTGGCCCCCGTTTGGCCCCCGTTTGGCCCTGTGCCATCGCTGGACAATGGCGCGGCCCTGTGACAACAGATCGCGCAACAGGAGACGCCCATGACCACCACCCGCTTTGCCCCTTCGCCCACCGGTTACATCCATATCGGCAACCTGCGCACGGCGCTGATGAACTATCTGATCGCCCGCAAGGCCGGCGGCACGTTCATCCTGCGGATCGACGACACCGATCCGGAACGGTCAAAAGAGGAATATGTCGATGCGATCAAACGCGATCTGGACTGGCTGGGCCTGCACTGGGACCGGGTCGAGCGTCAGTCGACGCGGCTGGACCGCTATGCCGCCGCTGCCGACCGCCTGCGCGAGATCGGCCGGTTCTACGAGGCGTTCGAAACCCCCACCGAACTGGACCTGAAACGCAAGAAACAGCTGAACATGGGCAAGCCACCGGTCTATGACCGCGCCGCTCTGGCGCTGAGCGAGGCCGAAAAGGACGCGCTGCGCGCCGAGCGGGGCAGCGGCGTGTGGCGGTTCAAGCTGGATCACGAGCGGATCGAATGGACCGACGGCATTCTGGGCGACATCTCGATCGATGCCGCCAGCGTGTCCGATCCGGTGCTGATCAAGGCGGATGGCCAGGTGCTCTATACCATTGCCTCGGTTGTCGATGACACCGAGATGGGGGTGACCGACGTGGTGCGCGGTTCGGACCACGTGACCAACACCGCGACCCAGATCCAGATCATCAATGCGCTTGGCGGAACGGTACCGCGTTTCGCGCATCACTCGCTGCTGACCGGTCCCCAGGGCGAGGCCCTGAGCAAGCGGCTGGGCACGCTGGCGCTGCGCGATCTGCGCGAGCGCGGTGTACAGCCAATGGCGCTGCTCAGCCTGATGGCGCGGCTTGGATCGTCCGATCCGGTCGAGCTGCGCAGCGACATGGCCGAACTGATCGAAGGCTTCGACATCACCCGCTTCGGCAGCGCCCCGACCAAGTTCGACGTCGAAGACCTGTTCCCGCTGACCGCGCATTATCTGCAGGGTCTGCCGCTGGCGGCCGTGCGCGACCACGTGGCGGCCCTGGGCGTGCCCGAGGACATTGCCGAGGATTTCTGGCTGATGGCGCGCGACAATATCACCACGCTGGACGATCTGCAGGATTGGTGGCAGCTGTGCCGCGACGGGGCCACGCCGATGGTGGCCGACGAGGACCGCGAATTCATTGATCAGGCGATGGCGCTGCTGCCCGAGGGGCCGTTTGACAGCACCACATGGGGCGCGTGGACCAGCGCGGTCAAGGCCGCGACAGGGCGCAAGGGCAAGGGACTGTTCATGCCGCTGCGCAAGGCCGTGACCGGGCGCGAGCGCGGCCCCGAAATGGCAGCCCTGATGCCGTTGCTGCAGGTGGTGCGCGCGCGCGGCTAGGCCTGGCGCGGACCCGGTGGATCAGGGCGGTGCGTCCGGCAGGATGCGCACGCCCAGCCCGGCGAGATGATCGTCGACAAGGCCGGTTTCCCGGCGCGTCAGTTGCTGATGGCGCGGATAGCGCGGTGCTGCGCGGTCATTCAGGACCGGGGTATCCCAGCCTCGGGTCGTGGCAAAGAAATTCGCGACCCCGCAATTGCCGAATTCGCGCAGATAGCCCTGTACCACCACGTCGATATAGCTGAGCAGCACCGGATGCGCGGCCGAGGGTCTGGTATGGCGCTCTGCCGGGACGACATAGACCGCCACGTCGATTTCCGCAGTGACGCCGTGGCGGACGGCCTCATTGGCGGACAGCCGGTCATAGGCCCATTCGCGCTGATCCAGCGCCTGCCAGTCGCCGCCCGGGACATGCGCGACCATGCCGTCGATGGTAACCCCAGGGGCCGGTACTGCGGTCAGAAAGGCCAATGGGCGCAGATCGGTATGACGCCAGGCCCGGCACCAGCCCGACAATTGCGCCGGTCGCGGATCGCCGAAATCATGCGTCGCGCGATTCACCAGGCTGCCATAGCCAAAGAAATAGGGTGCCGAGGTCATCTGGTCATGCACTGCTGCGATTGATGTATATCAAACCGCTTTTTGCGGCGATGTGCAACAAACTCAACCTGCGGGAATGCGAGGAACGATCCGGTGCGAATCACCAAGCGAACGAATATCGCGGTCAGGCTGCTGATGTATTGCGCGGCGAACACCGACCGGCTGGTCACAAAAGCCGAGATCGCGGAATGCTGCAACATCTCGGAAAACCATCTGGCCCAGGTCATCAACCAGCTCAGCCAACTGGAATATCTGCGCACCCAACGCGGGCGCAATGGCGGCATGTCGCTGGCCCGCAGCGCAGCCGATATCCGCATCGGCGACGTATTCCGCGATGTCGAGGGCAACCTGCCGATCGCCGAGTGTTTCGCGGATGCCGACAACACCTGTCCGCTGGTCCGGGCCTGCCGGCTGCGGGTGGCGCTGACCCAGGCGGCGCAGGCGTTTTATGCCTCGTTGGACGAACTGTCGCTGGACTCGCTGGTGTGCAACAATACCGAACTGATCCGGCTGTTGCAGCCGGTCAGCTGCGCGCGCTGATCATTCGCGCCCGCGCAGCACCTGCGCCGGGCGCGCCGCCAGCGGCCGCCAGGCGAATGCCAGCCCGGCCAACAGGGTTGCCAGCACGCCGCCGAACACGATGCCCAGGGCCGAAGACCAGATCACAGCGAAATCCGTGTCCAGCACGAACCGGCTGACCGCCCAGCCGCCGGCAATGCCCGCCGCCAGCGCCACCGCCCCGGCCGCGGCCCCCAGCAGCGCGGCGCGCAATGCCAGGCTGGTCAGGATTCGGCGGCGCGAGGCGCCCAGCGTCTTGAGAACCGCCGCCTCGTAGGTGCGCGCCTGCTCGCCGGCGGCGGCGGCGCCGATCAGCACCAGGAACCCGGTCAACAGCGTCGCCCCGGCACCATACGAGGTGGCGCTGGCCAGCCCGGCCAGCAGATCCGAGACCCGGTCGATGGCATCGCGCACCCGGATGGCGGTGATGTTGGGATACATGTCTGCCAGATCGCGCAAAATCCGGCTTTCGGCGGCATCCTCGGCATAGACCGTCGAGATGAAACTGTGCGGCGCGCCGGACAGGGCGGCGGGGTTCATCGTCATGACAAAACCCAGACCCCCGGTCGAGAAATCGACTTCGCGGAAACTGGCGATGGTGGCGGTAATGTCGCGGCCCAGGATGTTGACGGTCAGGGTGTCACCCAGCGCCAGCCCCAGTTCGGCGGCCTCTTCGGCGGCAAAGCTGATCAGGGGCGGGCCGGCATAGTTCCGGGGCCACCAGCTGCCGGCGGTCAGGCGGGTGGCGCTGGGCATGGTCTCGGCATAGGTCAGGCCGCGATCGCCCCGCACCACCCAATGATCGCCGGCGACGTCCCGGGCCGGTTTGCCGTTGATGCGGGTCACCACGCCGCGCAGCATCGGCGCGCTTTCCAGCCGGCTGACGGCGGGGTCCGTGGTCAGGCGTTCAGTAAAGCCCGCGATCTGATCTTTTTGGATATCGACAAAGAAATAGGACGGCGCGACCTCTGGCAGATCGCCCGAGATCGCGTTGCGCAGATTGCCGTCGATCTGCCCGACGGCAGCCAGCACCGACAGACCCAGCCCCAGCGACAGAACCACCGAGGTGGCGCCTTCGCGCGGATCGGAAATGGCGGCCAGCGCCCAGCGAAATGCTGGCCGGCCCCGGGCGGCCACGCCGCCGCGGCGCGCCACGGCGCGGATCGCCAGCGCCGAGACCGACAGCAGCAGCAGCGACAAAGTCAGCCCGCCGGTGGTCCACAGGGTCAGCCCCGCGGTGCCGCTGAACCAGGCCGCCAGACCGACCAGCGCGGCAAGCCCGGCCAGGATCGCCACCAGATAGCGCAGCGGCGGCAGCAGCCGGGCGCTGGACAGCGCATCGCGAAACAGCGTCGCGGCCCGGACCTCCTCGGTGCGGGCCAGCGGCCACAGGGTAAAGATCAGCGCCGTCAACAGACCATAGATCGCCGCTTCGGCCAGCGGTGCGGGATAGACCGCGAACAGGGCCGGGATCGGCAGCTGCGTCTCGATCAGGGGGCCCAGCAACACCGGCACCAGCGCCCCAAGGCACAGGCCCAGAGCGATGCCCAGAACGGACAGGATGCCGATTTGCAGGAAATAGGTCTGAAACACCGTCGCCCGGTCCGCGCCCAGAGTACGGAGGGTGGCGATAACGCCGGTCTTTTCGGCCAGATAAGCGCGCACCGCCGCCGATACGCCGATGCCGCCCACCGCCAGCCCCGACAGACCGACCAGTACCAGGAACGAGCCCAGCTGCGCGATGAACCGGGCCACGTTCGGGGCGCCGTTACGGGCATCGGTCCAGCGCAGCCCGGCGCTTTCGTACCGGGCGCGGGCCTCGGCGGCCAGTCGCGGCAGATCGGTGCCCGGCGGCAGATCCAGGCGATACTTGCTGGCATAAAGCGAGCCGGGCGCCAGCAGGCCCGACGCGCCCAGGCTGTCGCTGGCGACCAGGGTGCGCGGCCCCAGCCCATAGCCGTCGGCGGCGCCGTCCGGTTCATGTACCAGGGTGGCCATCAGAACGAATTCCTGTGTGCCCAGCCGAAAGCGTTGCCCCGGGGACAGGCCCAGCCGTCCCACCAACTCCGGCGCCATCACCGCACCGGGCCGACCGTCGCGCCCGGCCAGCGCCTGTTCCAGGCCGATCTCGGGGTCCAGACGCGGCGTCCCGATCAGCGGATAGGCGTCATCGACCGCCTTGACCTGGGTCAGGGCGCGGTCGGTTTCGCCCTCGCGCTCGACCACCGCCATCGAGCGAAAATCCAGGATCTCCGAGACCCGATCGGCCTTTTCGGACATCCATCGGCGTTCTTCCAGGGTGGCGTGGCGGTAGGTGAACCGCATTTCCGCGTCCCCCCCCAACAGCGCCGCACCCTCTTGCGCCAACCCGGCCTCGATGCCCGATCGCACCGAACCGACCGTGGCGATCGCCGCGACTCCCAGGGTCAGGCAGGCCAGAAAGATGCGGAACCCGTGCAACCCGCCGCGCAGTTCGCGGCGGGCAAAGCGGGCGGCCAGACGCAGGCTCATTCCGCCGCCTTGCGCGCCGCGTCCGGATCGATCCGGCCATCGCGCAGCCGGATCACCCGGTCGCAACGGGCGGCCAGTTCATGCGAATGGGTCACCAGCACCAGAGTCGCGCCATGCCGGTCGCGCAGCCCGAACAGCAGCTCGATGATGGCTGCGCCATTGCTCTGGTCCAGATTGCCGGTGGGTTCGTCCGCCAGCAGGATCTGCGGCCGCGGCGCCGAGGCGCGGGCCAGCGCCACGCGTTGCTGTTCGCCGCCCGACATCTGCGCCGGGTAGTGGTTGGCCCGATGCGCCAGCCCGACGGTCTCCAGTTCGGCGGCGGCGCGGTCAAAGGCGTCGCGCGCACCGGCCAGTTCCAGCGGCGTCGCGACATTCTCCAGCGCGGTCATCGTCGGGATCAGGTGAAAGGACTGGAACACCACCCCCATGTGATCGCGGCGGAAACGCGCCAGCGCGTCCTCGTCCATGGCCGTCAGATCGTGACCCAGCGCGGTGATGTCGCCGCTGCTGACCTGTTCCAGCCCGCCCATCAGCATCAGCAGCGAGGATTTGCCCGATCCCGAGGGGCCGACCAGGCCCAGCGTCTCGCCGCGTTGCACATCCAGGGTGATGGAATGCAGGATATCGACAGGGCCGGCATTGCCATTCAGCGACAAACAAGCATCTTTGAGGGAAAGGATGGGGTCGGTCATGGGCCCTGCAATTGTTAGGTATTTCAAATGGCATATGGAGCATTGACGGCGATGCGCAAGGTGATGGCGGCAATTGCCTTTTCTTTTTGCGGTCTGGCCGCCGCCGCCGAACCGGTGACCATTGCCGCGTTGGGGGACAGTCTGACGCAAGGCTACGGATTGGTCCAGCAGGACGGGTTCGTACCACAATTGCAGGCCTGGCTGCGCAGCAACGGCGCGGATGTGGTGGTGATCAATGCCGGCGTGTCGGGCGATACCACCGCGGGGGGCGCCGCCCGTGTCGATTGGACCCTGACCCCGGAAGTGGACGCGATGATCGTCGCGCTGGGCGGCAACGATCTGTTGCGCGGCATCGAACCGGCGGTCAGCCGTGGTCATCTCGAGACCATTCTGCGCGCCACCCAGACCGCCGGGGTCGAGGTGCTGTTGGTCGGCATGCGCGCGCCGGGCAATTACGGTCCCGACTACAAGGCGGCGTTTGATGCGATCTATCCCGAGCTGTCGGCGGCTTATGACACGCTTTACGCCGAGAGTTTCTTTGCCGGTCTGGGCGGCGACACGGCAGAGGCGGTGCAGATGCGCGCCTTTATGCAGCCCGACGGCATTCACCCGAATGCCGAGGGGGTCAAGCGCATCGTCGCGGCGCTGGGGCCAGAGGTGTTGCGGCTGGTGGACCGCGCCAGACGCTCCGATTAGGCCATGTCGGGCCTGCGGGTCTTTCCGGCGGAACCCTCTGTGCTCCTGTCCGCCCGGCTGGCGGTCTCGGTCGCGGCCAACGCGGATGAACGCCCGCGTCGCGACATCACCCGACCGGGGCAGGGGGCAGTGCCGGACGCGCCGGGGCACGACCCCGGCCACGCGCATCAGGGCCTGCGGCCCGCCAATGCCCGAGACCACCGTCAGCGCCCGACCGGATACGCTGTCTGAATAATCGCCTCGGTTCGGACAGGCACCCCCTTGCCGGTCGATAGCCGCCGTCGAGAAACCGGCAAGGCGCGGTGCAATGCGCGCAGACCCGCAGACCGGCTGTTGGTGGAGAGGACCTGCAGGGCACCGGTTCGCAAGACGGCGGTTCCGAGGCCTGCGCCAGGCGGTCAGTCCAGGTCTTCCAGACGGCGCAGATCGGCCTGAGAATAGAAATCGCGGATCATGCCGTCATCGCCGGCGCGAAAGTTGTGGTCCTGCGGCAGACAGTTCAATCCGCAGATCTGGATCGCCACCCGCGCGATACTGTCGACATACCAAAGGCGCCCGCCCGGGGTCGATATATAGCCGTCGACACCTTCGCGGGCGTCGCTGTCGATGTCCAGCGAAGTGGGAAATTCGGCCGGTACATCGGGATCATAGGCCCCATGGGTGTGCAGCGAGGCCACCAGCGCCAGCCCGTTGTCGGTCATCCAGGGCGTACAGCCGTCATGACCGCCGCGCTGCATTTCTGTAAAGCCGATTTGACCATCCTGGGTGTATCCGAGATAGCCGCAATATTCCCGGTTCGTGGCAAAGGACAGGTGCTGGGCCCGTGCCAGCCATTCCTGCGCGGCGGCGATCTCGTCTTCGGGTGGTCGTGCGACCGAAGGCTGGGCAAACACCAGCGACAGAGCGGTCAGAGCATAGACGAGGATCATGCCCGCACCCCGTCAGAGGGAAGCCGACCAGACGCGCGCAGTGGCCCGGATCACAGAACGGTCACCACAGTGCCGATCGGTACCCGTTCATACAGGTCGGTCACATGCTCGTTCAACATCCGGATACAGCCGTTGGACACGGAATGACCGATGCTTTCGGGCTGGGTGGTGCCGTGGATGCGGAAATAGGTGTCGATGCCGTTCTGGAACAGATACAATGCCCGGGCGCCCAGCGGATTGTCCGGCCCACCCGGCTGAACATAGTCGTTGTCGATGAATTTCGAGTAGGCCCGGGGATCGCGCTCGATCATTTCCTGGGTCGGGCGCCAGGTCGGCCATTCCTTTTTGACGTCGATGGTGGCGGTGCCGGTGAATTCCAGACCCGCCTTTCCCACGCCGACGCCGTAGCGCATCGCCTTGCGCGGCTCGACCACGAAATACAGATAATAGGAACGCGGCAGGATCAGCATCTGGCCCGGCAGGAACTGTTTCTTGATCCGCACCATTTGCGGAGTCGGGTCGAATTCTACCCTTTTGGCGGCGGCCGCGCGGGGCAGCACAAGGGCCGCGGCAGAGGCTGCAAGGAATTTTCGGCGTGCAATCATGACCGGTCTCGTCTGTAAAATGGAACTGTTGCGGCCATTTTTGGCCGTTGTTGCGCGTGGGTCAATGGGATCGGGACAATCCGAGCGTCTTCTCAGGCCATTGTGACCGGTACGGCACCGTGGCGCTCTGGACGGTGCCGGGCCTACAGCTTGAACCCCAGCCGGGCGGCCAGCCAGATCATCGCCAGATACAGCGCGACGGTCAGCAGACAGCCCAGGGTCAATGCGCTCCAGAACGACCAGCCGCGATTCAGCAGGCCCGGTATCAGCAGGAACATCGGCAGCGACGGCAGTACGTACCAGAAGGTCGCTGCCGCGTGATGCGCCATGTTGGCCGCGTCCGGTTTGTCGTGCCACAGCCAGATCATGCCCATGACCGAGATCAGCGGCAACGAGGCGATCAGGGCGCCCAGCCCCGGTTGACGTTTCGCGACTTCGGACACCAGCGCGATGATGATCCCCGATAACAGGGCCTTGGTGATGAGATACCACATGCGGGAAATCTGCCGGTTTCGGGGCAGCAATGCAATTTCATCTGCTCCGGAAAACCCGCCTAGGTCCGGGCAAAGAAAAAGGCGGGCACCAAGCCCGCCTTTGATGTCTTGTCGAATCGTGTCCCGATCAGGGGGCGATCCGAAATCCCGGCCTCAGGCCAGAGCCAGATTGGCGGCGCTTTCGCGTCCGTCACGACCCGACTCGATGTCGAAGGTGACTTTCTGGTTGTCGGCCAGGCCGGTCAGGCCGGCGCGCTCGACGGCCGAAATGTGGACAAAGACGTCCTTGCTGCCGCCATCGGGTGCGATAAAGCCGTAGCCTTTGGTAGAGTTGAACCATTTCACGGTGCCAGTGGCCATGTCCGTGGTCTCCTATAGTATTTGCTGTCCGCGGAATTGCGACAGCCCGGCGCGGTTGGTCTGGATCGAAGACTGACCGCCGAAAAAGGAGACAGTGGGTCGACAAAGAATAACGTTAGCGGTGACCGATATGGCAGCTTGCCCCGAGTCTGGCAAGAAAAAATGCGCACATGATTGCGGTTGACGACAAAGGGCTGGCCGGTACCGGCAGGGCGGGCGGCGCGTCTAGTTCTGATAGTATTCGCGATACCAGAGCACGAATTCCCGCAGCCCGTCGCGCAGGTCGGTCCGAGGCGCATAGCCCGTCAACTGGCGCAGCAGATCGGCATTGGCCCAGGTCGCGGGCACGTCGCCTTTTTGCATGCTCATATAGTTGCGCTGGGCCTTCAGGTTCAGGCTGTCTTCGATAGCTTCGATAAAGTCCAGCAGGCGCACCTTGTCGGAATTGCCGATATTGACGATGCGAAACGGCGCCACCGGCGACAGGCTGTCGCCCTCGGCGATATCGGCGGCGCTGTCCGGGCGTTCGGGCACCACGTCGATCAGCAGGCGGATGCCGCGCACCAGATCGCCGACATAGGTGAAATCGCGATACATGTCGCCGTGGTTGTAGACGTCGATGGGCTCGCCGTTCAGGATCGCCTTGGTGAATTTGAAATAGGCCAGATCGGGACGCCCCCAGGGGCCATAGACGGTGAAAAAGCGGAACATGGTGGTCGGCAGGTTCCACAGATGGGCATAGGCATGGCCCATGCTTTCATTGGCCTTCTTGGTGGCGGCATAGATGGTCAGTTGGCCATCTGCCTTGTCCGTCTCGGCAAAGGGCATGTCCGCGTTGGCGCCATAGATCGACGAGGTCGAGGCCATCAGCAGGTGGCGGACCTGCAATTGCCGCGCCACTTCCATGATGTTGAAGGTGCCGATCACGTTGCTGTCCAGATACGAGCGCGGATTTTCCAGCGAATACCGAACACCGGCCTGACCGGCCAGGTGTACGATCACATCGGGCTGAAAGCTCCCGGCGACATGCTGCACGGCTTCGTTGTCTTCCAGCATCGCCTCGGTGGCGGTAAAGCCCGGCGTCTGCAGCAGCAACTGATGGCGCCGGCGCTTGAGGGTGACATCGTAATAATCCGTCATCCCGTCAAAACCATGCACCACATAACCCTCGTCCAGCAGCAGTCGGGCGAGGTGAAAGCCGATAAAGCCGGCGGTGCCGGTGATCAGGACCTTGGCCCCGGGTTGCGTCCTGTCCATCTTGAGATTGCCTTTGTGCGAAAACAGCGGTCAGCCTGACCCGGTTGTCGTAAAAAAACAACCACTGATTGCATTGTTGTGGGAATTAGCAGCCTAAGCCGGGGACCCGGCCCGCGCCGGGTCGCGCTGTGGCAAGGACCAGAGCGGGGCCAAAGCGGGCCGGTGTGAGGACCGGGCGGGCAGGGCGCCGAACGCCCCGCCCGCGCCCAGTCAATCAGTTGATCACCGAGAACTCGATGCGGCGGTTGCGCGCCTTGTTCTGAGCGGTACTGTTATCCACCAGCGGGCGGGCCTCGCCATAGCCGACGGTGACCATTCGCGCCGAGGAAATCCCCTTGGATTGCAGATACGAGGCCACAGAGGCGGCGCGGCGTTCGCTGAGACGTTTATTCGCCACGTCGCTGCCGTCGGAATCCGTATGGCCGCCAATCTCGATATTCAGGTCGGGGCAGCGGTTGACGATGTCATAGAGGTTGTCCAGCAGCGGCCGGCTCTTGGCATCCAGACGGGCGCTGCCGGCAGAGAAATAGATGTTGCCGGTGCGTGACAGGATCTCGAACCGGCCGACGCAGGCTTCGCGATCCAGGTTGCCCTTGGTTTCCAGCGCGGCCGAGCCGGGCGCGACCACATTGGTCAGCATTGTTGCATCCGGCGGAGTGCCCGGGCTGGACCGGTCAAAGACGAAATCGAAACTGACCACACCCAGCGGCGCGATGTCCACATTCGCCGCCTCTTGCAGCTTGGTGCGCCCGTCCTCGAGATTGTGCTCGGCCAGGGTGACCGCGATCGGCGTGGTCGCCGAGATCGTCACCCGGTCGTTGCTGATCAGGGTGATGGCGACTTCGGCGGTCTTGGTGATTGACACGCCATGCAACACTAGCGTGTATTCCACATTCACCATCTTGCGGCGGGTCACGTGCAGGTCGGTCAGTTGCGCCGGGTCCAGCTGGACGGTGATCGTGGCCTCGGGATGCAGGAAGGTTTCAAAGAACAGGAACCGCATCCGCACGTTGCGCAGATCGACCTTGGTGTCGACCGAATCCATCAGGACGCGAATCTGCGCCTTGCCGTCCGGGGTGATCAAACCGCTGATCGTCGCGAATTTGTTGGTCTCGGCGACGTTGCCTTTCTTGATCGACATGAACCGCAATTCCGACGCCTCGGAATCCAGAACCCAGCCGTTTTCGAACGGGTCTGCACTCTGGGCCAGGGCAACGGAAACGGCGGCCAGCAGGATCCAGAATCCCAGGAAAGCCGGAAAAAGCGCACGGCGCGCATATTGCAGCATCATGTCAGTCCTTATTTTGGTCGGCAAAAACGATTTGTACACAGTTGGATGGCACCATCCCAGAACTGTAACAGGAAACTTGCACCCTTGAAGAAGAAAAGCGATAGTTGCATTGAAAATGCGCCATACATGCTGCACTCACGGAACATGTGACACCGCGCGATCGCTTGGCAATGCCCCGGTACGCCGACATGGCGCCGGTACGCAGGAACAGAAATACAGGAACAGCCCGTGCGCATTGCAATAAGATTCTGCTGCCTTCTGATGATGATTGCGGCCACATCGGTCTCCGCCGGAGATCGGCTGGCGCTGGTGGTCGGCAACTCGGCCTATGGCACCGTCTCGCCGTTGGACAATCCGACACAGGATGCACAGTTGATCGCCGAGACGCTGGAGAAACTGGATTTCAAGGTCACCCTGCTGCTGGACGGCTCGCAGATCGACATGAAACGCGGCATCTCGCAATTCGGCCGCGACCTGCGCAAGGCCGGGCCGGACGCGACCGGCCTGTTCTACTATGCCGGGCATGGTGTGCAGTCTTTCGGAACCAACTATCTGCTGCCGGTTGACGTGGCGCTGAACGACGCTGCCGATCTGGACCTGGTCGCGGTCGAGGCGCAATCGGTGCTGCGACAGATGTTTTCGGCGCGCAACAAGACAAATATCGTCATCCTGGATGCCTGCCGGAACAACCCGTTCACCGACATTCACGGCTTTAACGATAATGGCCTGGCGGAAATGCAGGCGCCGACCGGTACCTTTTTGGCCTATGCGACGGCACCTGGCGGCGTGGCGCTGGACGGGCTGGGCAGCAACAGCCCCTTTACCCAGGCGATGGCGGCCACCATGTCGACACCGGGTCTGCGGATCGAGCAGGTGTTGAAGAAGGTGCGCGTCGAGGTGATCAGACAAACCAACGGCAAGCAGACGCCCTGGGATTCCTCGTCGCTGACCAGCGATTTCGTCTTTGCCGAAGAAGAGCCGATGAGTGCCGAGGAATTGCAGGAGCTGCAATTGTGGAATTCGGTCCAGGCCTCGGGCGATCCGGTGCAGATCATGTTGTTTCTGCGCAGCTATGGCGCGGGCCAGTATGCCGAGGATGCGCGCAAGCTGCTGTCGGTGTTGATGGCCAAGGAACTGTCCGACCCGGCGCCGCCGAAACCCGCCCCAGTGGCCAAGGGCCCGTCACAGCGCGAACAAAGCTTGTTCGAAACGGCACAGGCCGAGGCCAGCATCGGCGGCTATGAATCCTATCTGCAGGCCTTTCCCGACGGGGTCTTCGCCGAATTCGCCACGCAGGAACTGGCCGCTTTGCGCAAGAAATCCGGCCATGATCCGATCGGCGAGGGCGTCAGCGCCGCCCCGGCGAAACCGGCGCCGGAACCGGCCCGCCGCCCGGCCTCGACGGATATCACCTTCAAGTCGCCGCTGGAGTCGGAACTGCCGGCCGTGTCCGGCCGCTCGATCGCCGATCTGATCGCCAGTTCGCCGCTTTATCCACCGGTCGAAGGGCTGCCCGAGGCCTATTGGAAGGACAAGACCTGTTCCAATTGCCATCAGTGGACTCAGGACCGGCTGTGCACCCAGGCCAATGCCTATCTCAGCCTGAACATGCAGCGGTCGCTGGACAAGAAACACCCCTATGGCGGGGCGCTCAAACGTCACCTCAAGACCTGGGCCGCCGGCGGCTGCAAATGATTGTCTGCGCGCACGGGTGCGGTCACGGACCGGGGGTCAGCGCTCGGCGGTGGTGACAAAGAAATACACCCACTCGCCCCTGAAATCCGGTGTTCGGGCGCGCGTTTCGGATACGCGGTCGCGCAACCAGTCCAGATAGGCCGCCGCCGGTTCGACCAGCGGACGCAGCCCGTCATAGAGCGGAACCGAAGCGGCAAAGGCCACCGCAATCTCCTGCCCGTAGGGAGGACCGATCAGGATTTGCAGACCGGCCTCGCCGGGTTCGCGCGCGCCGACCCGAAAGGCCCTGTCCGCCCCGACTTTTTGCAACGGCACCTGATCGTTGGGAGCCAGGTGCAGGACGTTGCCGCCGGCGTCGAAATAGTCGACATAGACAAAGGCGTCGTAATCCGGGGCCGTCAGGTCAAAGAACAGACGGTCGTCGCGGACGAACTCCAGAACCCGCGCATGCGTGTCGGTGCCAATCAGCAGCGGGTTGGTGATCTGATCGGTGGATTGCGGCAGGCCGATATCGGCAATCCCGCCCAGGGCGTTGCATTGCGGCCGCGGCAGGATCAGCATGCGGTCTGACACCTGGATGTCGGACCCCATCCGGGCCTGCAGCGCCGCCAGGACCGGCGCGCGCAGACCGTCCTGCGGCACGTGGCCGTTGACCTGCAGCGTGGCGCTGTCCGGATCGAACTGCACCTGCAGCCGGGCACAGGGGACCTGGGCCAGCAGGGCTGACACACCGTCGCGCAACTGGCCGCCGGTTCGGTCCGCATCGGCCGGGCGCACGAAACTCTGAAAGGCCGCCAGCGAGACCGGATCGACATCGCCATCCTCTGCGCCGGCAAAGGCCAGCGCCGCGGTCAACCGTTCGGGGGCCTGCGCCGCCGCGCGCGCGGGTGCCGGATCGCTTGATGCGGACGGTACAGGCACGCTGGCGGGCCGGGACGGTTCCATGCGGGCTGCGGGCTGCGGTGGCACGGACGAGACCGACGCGGTGGCCGGAGCGCGCGGCGGCGCGATATCGGCGCGCGGCCTCAGCTGCATCGCCGGCGTACGTTCGGGCGGCACCCTGATCACGGGCTGCCCGATGCCGGCCTGTGCGGGCAATCGCGCAGCTGCGATATCGGCCACGATGGCTTGCGGCGGCCCTGCGGGGGCTGGCGGCAACATTTGCGCGGCGGCATCGGTGTTTCTCAGCGGCGCGGCCCTGGGCGCCGGCACCTCGGCGATCCGGGAATGCCGCACCGCGCCGGCCGATACCGCGTTGGGTTCGGCTTTGGCGGCGGCCGCCGCCGGGGCCGGGGGCCGCCGCTCTGGTGCCTGGCTCCGTTCCAGCCTGAGGGCCTGAACGTCCAGCCTGCTAGCGGGCATCTGCTGTTGCTCTACCGGGGTCGGGCGCAGGGTTGCCACGAGAATCGCCAGCATCGCCGCATGTACCAGCACCGCACCCGCCGCGGCAGCGGCCCATTCCGTCGCCCGGGCGGTCATGGCGGGGCCGACAGAGGCGCCGGCGTGACGACCAGTACCACGTCCCGCACCCCCAGTGCCTCGGCCTGACCGACCAGCGGCAGCACGTGGCGCAACTCGGCATCGCGATGGGCGTTGATGCGCAGACGCAGCGCCTCGTCCCGGCGCAGCGCCTGCGTCAGAGCGACCTCCAGATCGGCCCGCGTCAACCCGGCGCCATCCAGCGCCAGCCGGCCATCCCGCGCCACCGACAGGGTGGCGCCGCCTGCGGGCATGTCGCGACCGCTGAGCGCAACGGGTGGCGCCACGTCAAAGGGCGCGGTCGCATCCATGCGGCCGATCAGCATGAAAAACACCAGCAGAAAGAACACCACATCGATCAGCGCGATGATGGTTTCCGAATGCGTGGCGCGGGCGGGACGGTTCAACCTCATGGCCGCGCCTCCAGCCGGATCACCCGCAAACGGGAGGCCCCGGCGCGCGTGGCGACATCCATCACCGCGACCAGCGCCTGTGTCGAGGCCGCGCCCGAGGGCAGAACCAACACCTGGGTCAGGGGATCATTCAACAGACGCGAGGCCAGCAGGTTGGTCAGTTCGCGAGCGTCGTGCGGCCGTCCCCGGACGACCGGAACCCCATCTGCCGACAGTCGGATCAGCACGGTGCCGGTGGCGACGGGTGCGGGCGCGGAGGTCTGATCGCCCTGCCGGGCGGCAGGGATCATGTCGAGGTTCAGATAGGTCGACGTGACCATGAAGAACACCAGAAGAATCAGCATGACGTCGATCATCGGCACCAGCGAGATCAGCGGTCCGGATCGCGTCGGGCGCCTGAGAGTCACGCTGTGGGCCATGCGGCCGGTCCTCCCGTCTGTCAGACCTCTGGATAGGCCTCGGCCAGCATCAGCTGGCCGATTGCGCTTTCGATCATCTGGGTCGCGCTTTCGACGCGCGCCGACAACAGACCCGCGCCCACCGCCGCCGGAATTGCCACCAGCAGTCCCGCGGCCGTGGTCAGAAGCGCCTGCCAGATGCCGCCGGCCAGAACCGAGGCATTGGCGGCGCCGGCCGCCATTTCCAATTCCTGAAACGACAGGATCATGCCCAGAACCGTGCCCAGCAGGCCCAGCAACGGCGAGATCATGGCGATCAGTTCCAACAGCCGGATCGCGCCGTGCATCCGCGCCGCTTCCTCGTTGCCCCGCCGGGTCAGTTCCGCCTCAAGCGCCGGTCCCTTCATGCCGCGCGCCAGCGCCTGCATGGCATAGGCGGTGACCCGATCGGCCGGCGATCTGCCCCGCGCGACGGTGTCCTTGGCGGCGTGCTTGTCGCCCTCGGCCCATAGCCGGAACGCCGTGCCGCGCGCCGCGGCACCTGATCGGCAATGCCACAATTGCAGAACCTTCATCAGGATCAGAACCCAGGACATCAGCGACAGCACCGCCAGCACCGCGATGATCGGTCCGCCTGCTCCCAATGCCGCGAACGTGGTGGGCATCCCTATTTGACCAGTGCCGCGTTGGTCCGGCTGTTCAGGTCGAGGATGGGGAAACAGTCGGCTTCCTCGGCGTTCTGCGGCCGGCACGAGGTCAGTTCGTGCAACAGGATTTCGGAAATGGCCGCGCAGGTCGTGTCGGGTATCTCGAACAGTTTCAGCGTCGTCCGGGCCACGGGCAGCGGTGCCGCGTCAATCGACAGCAACCGGTCGATCACCCCGTTGTCGTCCAGGATCGCCAGGGACATCTCGAACCCCTGGAACGTGGTGTCGGTCTGGTTGCGGAACAGAAAGAAGGCGCGGCAACCGCCGGTCTCGATCTCTTCGAACTTGTTCAACTCGACGGTCAGACGTCCCGGTTCGGCCCGCACCGGCGCGCAGCTCAGCGCCAATGCGGCGGCGGTGATCAGGGTCTTTGAAGCTGACATGGCGTTCTCCGGATGCGGGGTGGGGTCAGGCCAGCGCCGAGCTGACCTTGTTCAGCGAATCCAGCGCCGATCCGCGAATATTGGTCTTGATAAACCCGTTGTCATCCACCGCCTTGAAGAACTCGGTGTCCAGAACCCCCTTGTAGGTGTCGATGATCCGCTGCGCATCGGATTTCAGCTTGTTGCGGCTGTCGGCATCCGGGGCTTCGTTCATCTTTTGCAGGGTGTTTTCCAGATCCTTGTCGATCTCTTCTATATATTCGAACAGCACGCCGGATTTCGACGGCACGTCTTCCAGCCCTTCGACATTGGCGGTGACCTTGTCGATCTCGGCTTTCAGCCGCTCGATATCCTTGCGCATACCCATCCGGGTTTCGATCCAGGCGACGCGCAGCGCCACCAGCCCCTCCTGCACGGAGTCCGCGGCCTCTTGGGCGGCGGCGGTGGTCTCGGCCTCGGATGCCTGTTTCAACAGCTGGGCCGTTTTGCCCGCGGCATGCAGCGCTCCGGCGAAATTGCCGGCCTTGGCATAGTCCTTGGCGGCGTCAAAGTTCATGTTGATCGCCGCCAGGTCGCCGCGCTTGTCCTGCATCGCCTTGTCCACGGCGGGTTGCAGCCGGGCCTGCGCGGCCTGCCATTTTGCGGCGTCCGGGTCGGTCGCGGGCGCCGCTTCCGTGGTCGCCATCACCTTGTTCACCGCCGCTTCGATCTTGCCCAGCATGGTTTCCGCCGCCTCGTGGTTGCGGTCCTTGATTTGCTGGGCGGCCGAGGCCAGCGCGGTCATCAGCTTGTCGCGCGCCGGGGCGGCCAGTTCGGCAATTGCTTCTTTCAGCGAGGCCGCGCGCGCCGCCAGGGCGCGCAGGTCGGGCGCGTCGGCAGCGGTTTCCGCCGGGGCGGCGCTGGCGGCAGCACTCAGTTTCGCCACCGCGTTTTCCAGTGCCGTGATGGTCTGGTCTGCCTGTTCCAGGGCAGCGGATTTGACCTGTCCGATCGCTGCCGCCATCACCTGTTTCAGCTTGTCGGCGGCGGCTCCCTCGGCGGCAAGAATGGCCGGTTGCAGCGCCTTGAGCCGGGCCGCCAGCGCGGCGGCATCTCCGGCCCCGTCGCCACCGGTTTCGGTATCGGCGGGGGCGGGCGCCTCTGCTTCACCATCGGCTTCGGGGGCGGCAGCGGCCGGTTCCGCCGCCGGTTCCGCGCCGGCAGCAGCCGGCGCCTCGGCATCCTCCATCGTGGGATCGGGCGGCAGATCCTCGACATCGCTGTCCAGGGTGTTGCCGTCGGCATCCAGGATCACGACATTGACCAGGGTTTTCTGGGATTTGAGGTATTTCTTCAGCACCTTGGCCATCTGCGGAACGGTGCGTCCGCAGGTCATCTCCATGGTGCGGCCCTTAACCTCGAACGTGCCAAAGGCCACCTTGGGGCTGCTGCCCTCCTGCCGGGCCAGTTTGCCCAGCATTTCCGGGCTCTTTCGCCGGTCGATCAGCAGGGTGTGTTCGTTCTTGGCGCCAGGGCAGAAACCAAAGGAAAGGGCCCGCTTCTTTCCCAGCTTTACCAGCTTCTTCAGTTCGGCGCCTTCGACTTTCAAATCTGCCATCGGTTCGAAGTCTCCGTTTCTGTGGAAATTCAATTGACTTTGAGAAGACGATAAGGCTGACTTGGGGTCAAGAAATTGTTTGCGCTGTGTGAACTGCATTACAGCGCGGCCTGCAAAGAACGGGTTCAAGTGTGTGTGCGGCTGTTAGCGGGCCGTTTCGAAGGGAGACACGATGGATCCGGAAGTACTACTGAAACCCAAGGGTGACGATGCTCCAAGTGGTGAGAACCTGGAGTACGAGCCGACCTTTACCGAGATGGAACTGGCCGCCCAGCCCGTCGAGGAGCAGCAGGTCGGGGACTCGACAACCCAGGGGCAGGATCCCGATTACAGCGAAGTCGTGGAAAAGGCACTGGCAGTGCTCGAGCAGAGCCATGATGTGCGCGCCGGCGTGTTTCTGGCCGATGCGATCCTGCACACCGAGGGACTGACCGGATTTGCCGATGCCACCGCGGTTCTGCGCGGCCATGTGGAACAATTCTGGGACACATGCCACCCCGAACTGGACGAAGATGACGACAATGACCCCACCATGCGGGTCAACGCGATCCAGGGCCTGTGCGGCCAGCCCGGCGGTCTGGCGGGGGCGGCGCCGGTCTATCGTTCGGTCTATCGCGCGGCGCTGACCGACAGTCGCGGGTTTGGCCGGTTCTCGATGCGCGACATCGACGTGTCCGAGGGGCAGGTGACCCTGCCCGAGGGCGAGACCGGCCCGGATACCGCGACGATTTCCGCGGCCTTTCAGGACACCGACCCCGAGACGCTGAGCGCCACGCTGACAGCCGTGCGTGCGGCGACCGAAAACGTGCGCGCCATCGCCGCCGTGTTCGATGAAAAGACACCGGGGCAGGGCCCCGAACTGGAGGCGCTGATCAAGCTGCTGGACCGGATCGCGCAGCGGCTGGCTGACTATGCCGGGGCCCCGGCCGGGGACGATGCCGCCGAGGATGCCGCGGCGGCCGATGCGGACGCGCCTGGGGCTGCGGCACCGGTTGGCGGTGCGGCGCCGGCCGCGGCGCGCGGCGAGATCACCTCGCGCACGGATGTGTCCAACGCGTTGGATCGGATCGTCGGGTATTACCGGCAACACGAACCGTCCAGCCCGATCCCGATCCTGCTGGAACGGGCAAAGCGGCTGGTCAATGCCGATTTCCTGACCATCATGCAGGACATCGCCCCTGGCGAGGTCGAGAATGTCAGGATGCTGGGCGGCGTCGACAAGGAATGACCAGGGCGCGCCCGTCGGGCGCCGGTACTGGAACGGTGAAACAGGGATACCAAGGAGCACTCAATGGCGGATAGTTCACAGAAATTCATTGCGCGGAACCGCGCCCCAAGGGTTCAGATCGAATATGACGTGGAACTCTATGGCGCCGAGAAAAAGGTTCAGCTGCCCTTTGTGATGGGCGTGATGAGCGACCTGGCCGGTAAGTCCGAGGTGCCGCAGCCGGCGGTGGCGGACCGCAAGTTTCTGGAAATCGACGTGGACAATTTCGATGACCGGATGAAGTCGATGCAGCCCCGTGCCGCCTTTACCGTGCCCAACACCCTGACCGGCGAAGGCAATCTGGCGGTGGATATCACCTTTGAAAGCATGGACGATTTCAGCCCGGCTGCGATCGCCGCCAAGGTGGAACCGCTGCGCGAGCTGCTCGAGGCGCGCACCCAGTTGTCGAACCTGATGACCTACATGGACGGCAAGACCGGCGCCGAGGATCTGATCAGCAAGATCATCACCGACCCGACCCTGCTGAAAACGCTGGCGGCGCAGCCGGCGCCCAAAGCCGACAGCGACGAAGAATAGGAGAGACACATGGCTGAAGAACAAGCCCAGGCAGAAGCCGGCGGCGAAGCCACGGCGTTTGGATCGTCGGAATTCGCCGACCTGCTGCAAAAGGAATTCCGCCCCAAATCCGACCAGGCCAAGACCGCCGTCGAAAGCGCGGTCAAGACCCTGGCGGAACAGGCGTTGGCCAATACCGCGCTGATCTCGGACGACGCGCTGCGCTCGATCGAAAGCATCGTGGCCGAGCTGGACAAAAAGCTGACCGAGCAGGTCAACCTGGTCCTGCACCACGAAGAGTTCCAGCAGATGGAAAGCGCCTGGCGCGGTCTGCATTACCTGGTGAACAACACCGAAACGGATGAGATGCTGAAAATCCGGGTGATGAACATCAGCAAGAAGGACATGCACAAGACCCTGCGCAAGTTCAAGGGCACCGCCTGGGACCAGTCGCCGATCTTCAAGAAGATCTACGAAGAGGAATTCGGCCAGTTTGGCGGCGAACCCTATGGCACGCTAGTCGCGGATTACCATTTCGACCACAGCCCGCCGGACGTGGAACTGCTGGGCGAGATGTCCAAGATCGCCGCCGCCGCACATGCGCCGCTGATCACCGGTGCGCAGCCAACGCTGTTCCAGATGGACAGCTGGAGCGAATTGGCCAATCCGCGCGATCTGACCAAGATCTTCCAGACCCCGGAATACGCCTCGTGGCGGTCCCTGCGCGAAAGCGAAGACAGCAAGTATGTCGGTCTGGCGATGCCGCGGTTCCTGGGCCGTCTGCCCTATGGGTCGAAAACCGATCCGGTCGAGGCCTTTGCGTTCGAAGAGGACACCGAAGGTGCCGACAGCAGCAAATACGGCTGGGTCAACGCCGCCTATGGCATGGCCGTCAACATCAACCGGTCGTTCAAGATGTATGGCTGGTGCTCGCGCATCCGCGGTGTCGAAAGCGGCGGTGCGCTGGAAAACCTGCCCAGTCATACCTTTCCGACCGACGATGGCGGTGTCGACCAGAAATGCCCGACCGAGATCGCGATCAGCGACCGGCGCGAGGCGGAACTGGCCAAGAACGGCATGATGCCCCTGATCCATCGCAAGAACTCGGATCTGGCGGCGTTCATTGGCGCACAGTCGCTGCACAAGCCGGCCGAATATGACGATCCGGACGCCACCGCCAACGCCAATCTGGCGGCAAGGCTGCCGTATCTGTTCGCCACCTGCCGGTTCGCGCATTACATGAAATGCATGGTCCGCGACAAGATCGGCTCGTTCAAGAGCCGGCAGGCCATGGAGACCTGGCTGCAGGGCTGGATCAACAACTATGTCGATCAAAACGCAGATGTTTCTTCGGAATCGGTCAAGGCGCGCAAACCACTCGCCGCCGCAGAGGTCGTTGTCGAAGAAGTAGAGGGCAACCCCGGCTATTATTCGTCGAAATTCTTCCTGCGCCCTCACTACCAGTTGGAGGGACTGACCGTGTCCCTGCGTCTGGTATCCAAATTGCCTTCGGAAAAAGGAGCGTAATTCAGGCTCTCAGAAGGCACTCCTCCCCCAAGAAAAGGCGCGTTGCGCCACACTGTGAAAGGATAACCAATGGAAAACGCATTTATTCAGATCACCGATGCACCGGGCGAAAGTCTGGACAGCGCTCACCCGGAATGGATTCCGCTCAAGTCGGTCTCGTTCAATGTCGAGCGGACGCTGGACATGGCCGACCTGGGCACCACCCAGCGTGGCTATGCCAATGCCAACTTCGGCAAGATCGCGGTGACCAGCGAACTCAGCCTGGCCTCGCCCAAGCTGATGCTGTCGGTGGCCAACGGCACCGTGCGCACCAAGACCGAGATTCACCTGTGCCGGTCCGGCGCCGGGGATACCGGCATGGAGCCGTATCTCAAGTTCACGCTGCACCATTCGGTGATCGACAAATACGAAGTGTCCGGCGGCGAAGAGCAGATCCCGGAAGAGAACTGGGAACTGGCCTATCGTTCGATCGAGGTCGAATATCTGGCCGCTGACCCCGAGACCGGCGCGCTGGGCGACAAGACGTCCGACTTCAGCTGGAACATCATGAAGAATGAAATGGGCACCTGACCCGTTCCCCGTCCATGCCCGGGCCTTTCGGTCCGGGCATGGGCATTTTCAATGACCTGGAATTGACAATATGACCCCCGAAGAACTTCTGAAATCAGGCGATCCGGATGCCGCGCTGGCGGCCCTGCAGGACAAGGTGCGCGCCGATCCGGCCAATCCAAAACTGCGGATTTTCCTGTTTCAGCTATTGTGCGTCCTGGGGGACTGGAAACGCGCTATCACCCAGCTCAAGCTGAGCGCCGAGATGGACGAGGCCGCGACGATGATGGCCAAGACCTATCGCGAGGCGATCATCTGCGAGGTGTTCCGCGAAAAGGTGTTTGCCGGCGAAAAGGAACCTCTGATCTTTGGCGAGCCCGAGGAATGGCTGGCGCTGCTGATCGAGGCGCAAAAGGTTCTGGCCGGTGGCAACGCGGCCAAGGCGGCAGAGCTGCGCGCCCGCGCCTTTGACGCGGCCCCCGCCTGTGCCGGTGAAATCAACGGCCAGCCATTCGCCTGGGTCGCGGATGCGGATATGCGTCTGGGGCCGGTGCTGGAAATCATCGTCAACGGGCGGTATTTCTGGCTGCCTTTCAGTTCGATCGGCACGCTGACGATGGAGGATCCGACCGATCTGCGCGACGCGGTCTGGACCGCGGCGACGCTGGGCCTGAAGAATGGCGGCTCGGTCGCGGCCCTGATCCCGACCCGCTATGCGGGCACCACGGCAGGTGACGATCCGGCGGCCAAGCTGGCCCGTGCCACCACCTGGTCCGATGCCGGCGACGAAACCTTTGTCGGCTGCGGTCAGCGGCTGCTGACCACCGACCAGACCGATATCGCGCTGATGGATGTGCGCAGCCTGACCATGGAGGGCGCTGCCGCAGCGGAGGGCGTGGCCGGCGATGGCTGACAAGACACTAGCCGAGCGCCTGCAACCGTCGCTGCTGGACCGGCTGACCGACGAAGAGCCCGGCAATCTCAAGGAAACGCGCGACGCCCGTGTGATCGACATTTCGCGCCTGCGCGACATCATCCAGCGCGACCTGTCCTGGCTGCTGAATACCCAGAACATCGAGAACAGCATCGATGCCAAGGCGATGCCCAACGTGGCGCGTTCGGTGCTGAACTATGGTCTGCGCGAGGTGTCCGGCGAATTCTCGACCCAGGCCCGTGCCGAACAGATCCGCCGGTCGATCGAAAAGGCTATCGCGATCCACGAGCCGCGCATCATCAAGGGCACGGTGGACGTGACCCTCAGCCCCGACGAAGAGGGCGGCGAGATGACCGTGGCGCTGATCATCCGCGCCGACATGTGGGCACAACCGCTGCCGTTGGAACTGTACCTGCGCAGTCAGGTCGACGTGACGACCGGCGAAGTCTCGGTGGAAAGGAGCCGCTGAACGTCATGGATACGCGGCTGATGAAACATTATGAAAGCGAGCTGATCTATCTGCGCGACATGGGCGCCGAGTTCGCGCAGGCCTATCCCAAGATTGCCGCGCGGCTGGGCATGGAGGGGGTCGAGGTACTGGACCCCTATGTCGAGCGACTGCTCGAAGGCGTTGCCTTTCTGTCCGCCCGGGTGCAGCTGGAACTGGAACTGCAATATCCGAACTTCACCAGCAACCTGCTGGAAATCATCTATCCGCATTATCTGGCGCCGACCCCGTCGATGATGATTGCGTCCTTTGAACCGGATATCACCAATTCGGGCGTCAAGAGCGGCTATGTGCTGCCCCGCCATACCTCGCTGCGCAGCCGGCGGATGGAGGGCGAGCAGACGCCTTGCGAATTCCGCACCTCGGCGGACCTGACGCTGTGGCCGGTCGAGGTCGTCGAGGCCGAATATATCGACGGGCGCGGCGAACTGGTGGCGGCGGGCGTGGCCGGCCAGCACGAGGCCCGCGCCGGCATCCGTCTGCGCCTGCGGCGCTCGGATGACGAACCCATGGCCGATCTGTCGCTGGACAAGCTGTCTGTGTATCTGGACAGTCGCGGCGGCAACAGTTGGGCGTTGCTGGAACTGCTGTGCACCCAGGTCAGCGGCTTGTGCGGACGTTCGACGGACCGGCGGGCCGACTGGGCGCAGCCCCTGGCGGACGGTGCCGTGCTGCATCGGGGTTTTGAACAGGACGAAGCCCTGCTGCCGCCGCAGCGCCGCGCCTTTGACGGATATCGGCTGTTGCAGGAATATTTCGCCATGCCGGAACGGTTCCTGTTCGTCGAGTTGCAGGGTCTGCGACCGGCGCTGGCGCGGGCAAAGGGCCCGGATGTGGATATCTATATCCTACTCAAGGAAAACCGCAGTGAGGTGGCACCGATGGTGGTGCCCGAAGCCTTTACGCTGAACGCGGTGCCGGCAATCAACCTGTTTCCCAAACGCTGCGACCGGGTGCATGTGACCGCCCGCGATACGGAACAGCATATCGTGCCCAGCCGTACCGCCGGAATGGATTTCGAGATCTACGAACTGCAGAACGTCGTGGGGATCAGCGGCGCCGGGGCTGACGACGTGGTGTTCCGTCCATTCTATTCGACCACCGATTTTACCGCCGCCGGGGAAACCCACCCGGCCTATTACACAGTTAACCGCCGCATGCGGCAACGTTCGGAAAAGGAACGGCTGCGCGGCGTGCGCACCTCCTATCTGGGGTCCGAGGTCTATGTCACGCTGGTGGATCGGGCCCAGACACCCTATGCGGCGGGGCTGGATCAACTGGCGGTGCAGGCGCTGTGTTCCAACCGGGATTTGCCGATGCTGCTGGCCACCGGCGATGCCGATGTGTTTCGCATGCCCGAGGGCGGGCCGGTCAAGTCGATCCGGCTGCCGGTATCCCCGACGCGGCCGCATCCGACGCTGGCCCAGGGCGACACCGCCTGGCGGCTGATCAGTCATCTCAGCCTGAACTATCTGTCGATCGCCGGGTCCGGGCGGGGCGACTCCGCCGAGGCGCTGCGCGAACTGGTGGGGCTCTATGCCCCGCTGGGCGACCGGGTCACGGAAAAGCAGCTCGAAGGGATCGTGTCGGTCGCAACCCGCCCCATCGTGCGCCGGATGAGCGACGAAGTGCTGTCCACCGCCGTGCGCGGCGTCGAGATCACGGTGGGCTTTGACGAAAGCTTTTTCGAGGGCACCAGCGTCTATGTTCTGGGCGCCGTGTTCGAACGCTTTTTCCGTCGGTACGCGACGATCAACAGCTTTACGGAAACCGTTCTGAAAACACAGAAACGCGGAGAAATTGCCAGATGGCGACCCGAGGCCGGTCTGGGCCGGATGATTTGAGCCATTTCGAAAGGCTGACAGAGAGTCCTGAAAAACATCATGTTTTTCAGGCGCTTCGCGTCATCGAAGCGGCCTATGCCGAGGCCCCGCGCCTGGGCGAAAGCCGCCGACCGCGCGAGGACAAGGTGCGTTTGGGGCAAGAGGCGGAACTGGCTTTTCCGACCTCGACCATCGCGCAGTTCAAACTGGGCATCGGCGGGCGTCCGGCGCGGCTGATCAACCGGTTCTTCGGTTTGTTCGGCCCCAACGGACCCTTGCCGCTGCACATGACCGAATATGTCCGGGACCGGGCGCGCAATCATCGCGACACCACCATCGTCGCCTTTGCCGACATGCTCACGCACCGGATGATGAGCCTGCTTTACCGCGCCTGGAGCACCGGCCAGCCGGCGCCCAGTTTCGACCGCAGCGACGATCCGATGGCGCGCAAGGTGGCGGCGCTGGCGGGCTATCACGGCGACAAGCTGCGCGACCGCGACGCGATGCCGGATCTGGCCAAGCTGCATTTCGCCGGGCATCTGGCGCAATCTGCCCGAAACCCCGAGGGGCTGGTATCGATCCTGTCGGCGTTTTTCAGCGTGCCGGTGCGCCTGCAGCAATTCGTCGGCAGCTGGCTCGATCTCGAGCCGGACGATCAATGGCAACTGGGCAGCCGCGCCGCGCTGGGGCACAGCACCAGCATCGGCCAGCGGGTCTGGACCCGCGGCGCCAAGTTCCGCCTGCGCATCGGCCCCCTGACGCTGGCCGACTACGAACGCCTGCTGCCCGGCGGCGAGTCGCTGGCGCGGCTGCAATCCATCGTGCGCAACTACGCCGGCGACAGTCTGGACTGGGACGTCAATCTGGTTCTGGCCGGGGACGAGGTTCCCAGCGCCACCCTGGGGGGGACGACCCGGCTGGGGCATACCAGCTGGATCCGGGCGCGCACCGGTCCGCGGGGCGACATCGCCGATGCCGGTGATCTTTATCTCTATCCCGACGCGTGGCCGGCACAGGACGGCCCGGGATGGCAAAAATGACAAGGAAGGACATTACATGAGCGAGATCAGCCGCGTAGCGCTATTCGGAAAGCTGAACAAGCTTGGATATCAGGCGGTGGAAAGCGCCACGGTGTTCTGCAAGATGCGGGGAAACCCCTATGTCGAGGTGGTGCACTGGATGCATCAGATCCTGCAGGGGCAGGACAGCGATCTGCACCGCATCGTCGATCACTATGATCTTGATCCCGGCAAGATCGCCGCCGAGATGACCCGCGCGCTGGATGCGCTGCCGCGTGGGGCCAGCACGATCAGCGACCTCTCCGATCACCTGATGGATGCGATGGAGCGCGGCTGGGTCTGGGGCTCGTTGCTGTTCAGTTCCAACCAGGTGCGCACCGGTCATCTGCTGCTGGGCATGCTGAAAACCCCGGCCCTGCGCAACATCCTGTCATCCATGTCGCCCGAGCTGGCGCGCATCGGCGCCGATGATCTGGCGGACAATTTCGCGGTCGCCACGGACGGGTCGCCCGAAGAGACGCTGCGGCCCCAGGACGGCAGCCAGACCGGCGGCGGCGCCAGCCCGGGCGAAGCCTCTGACGCGATGGCACCCGGCGCGATGGGGCAGGGCGAGGCGCTGGAACAGTTCTGCACCGACCTGACCGAGCAGGCGCGCAAGGGCGAGATTGACCCGATCGTCGGCCGCGACGAGGAAATCCGGCAGATCGTCGATGTGCTGATGCGGCGGCGCCAGAACAACCCGATCCTGACCGGCGAGGCCGGCGTCGGCAAGACGGCGGTGGTCGAGGGATTCGCCCTGCGCATCGCCCGCGGCGACGTGCCGCCGGCGTTGCAGAACGTGCGGCTGCTGATCCTGGACGTCGGATTGTTGCAGGCCGGGGCCAGCATGAAAGGCGAATTCGAGAACCGGCTGAAGCAGGTGATCGAGGAGGTGCAGGCCAGCGCCACCCCGATCGTGATGTTCGTCGATGAAACCCATACGCTGGTCGGCGCCGGCGGCGCTGCCGGAACCGGTGATGCGGCCAACCTGCTGAAACCGGCGCTGGCGCGCGGCACCCTGCGCACTATCGGCGCCACCACCTGGGCGGAATACAAGAAATACATCGAAAAGGATCCGGCCCTGACGCGGCGTTTCCAGGTGGTGCAGGTGGACGAGCCGGATGTGCCCAAGGCGATCCTGATGATGCGTGGCATCGCCTCGATGCTTGAGAAACACCACAGGGTTCAGGTGCTGGACGAGGGGATCGAGGCCGCCGTGTCCCTGTCGGCGCGTTACATCCCGGCGCGTCAGTTGCCCGACAAGTCGGTCAGCCTGCTGGACACCGCCTGCGCCCGGGTCGCCGTCAGCCAGCACGCGGTGCCGGCCGAGGTCGATGACAGCCGCCGCAGGATCGAGGCGCTGAAGACGGAACTCGAAATCATCGGGCGGGATGAAACGGCAGGCTATGATGTGGGTGACCGGCGCGAAGCGGTTTCGGCCGCGAAAGATACCGAAGAGCAACGCCTGGAGGGGCTGACCGCGCGTTGGGATGCCGAAAAAGCGGTGGTCGAAGCCATTCTGGAATTGCGTGCAAAGCTGCGTGAAGGTGGCGCCCCGGTAGATCAACCCCCGGCAGAGGGCGAGGCCGAAGCCAGCCCTCTGAGCGAAGCGGATCGGGCCGATCTGATGGCGGAACTGAAAGCAAAGAATGCGGAATTGATCGAAGTGCAGGGCGAAAGCCCGCTGATTTTGCCGATCGTTGATCATCAGGCGGTGGCCTCGGTCGTCGGCGACTGGACCGGCATTCCGGTGGGCCGCATGGTCAAGGACGAGATCGACACGATCCTGCATCTCGAGGACCATCTGGCCAAGCGCGTGATCGGTCAGGACCACGCGATGAAGATGATCGCCAAGCGTATCCAGACCAGCCGGGCCGGTCTGGACAACCCGTCCAAACCCATCGGTGTCTTTCTGCTGGCCGGCACCAGCGGCGTCGGCAAGACCGAAACCGCGCTGGCCCTGGCCGAGGTGCTGTATGGCGGCGAACAGAATGTCATCACCATCAACATGAGCGAATACCAGGAGGCCCATACCGTCAGCAGTCTGAAAGGTGCACCGCCGGGCTATGTCGGATATGGCGAAGGCGGCGTGCTGACCGAGGCGGTGCGGCGCAAGCCCTATTCGGTGGTGCTGCTGGACGAGGTCGAAAAGGCGCATCCGGACGTGCACGAGATCTTTTTTCAGGTTTTTGACAAGGGCGTGATGGAGGATGGCGAAGGCCGGGTGATCGATTTCAAGAACACCCTGATCCTGCTGACCTCCAATGCCGGGAGCGACCTGATCATGGACATGTGCAGCGACCCCGAACTGCTGCCCGAACCCGAGGGCATCGCCAAGGCGCTGCGCGATCCCTTGCTGAAGATCTTTCCCGCTGCGTTGTTGGGGCGTCTGGTGACGATCCCCTATTATCCGCTCAGCCCGCACATGATCGCCGAGATCACCAAGCTGCAACTGGGCCGGATCCAGAAACGGGTGGAAACGTCGCACGGGGTGCCGTTCGAATTTACCGACGCGGTGGTCGACACGATCGTCGAGCGCTGTCAGGAACTGGAAAGCGGCGGCCGGATGATCGACGCTATCGTGACCAACACGATGCTACCCGAGATCTCGGCTGAATTCCTGCGCCGGATGATGCAGGGCGAAGACGTTAGCAAGGTTGCCATCGATTCCGACGGCAAGACCTTTAGCTACGCCTTTGACTGAACTCGGACGGGACACGGACAACCAAGGAGAAACGGACGTGCAGACGACCCCGGAAATACAACAACCGACCCTGCGGGAAAAGGCGCTGGAGTTTGTTGAACGTGACAGTGTCAAGAACGCGATCTTGGGTGTGATCATCTTCAACGCCATCACCTTGGGCATGTCTACATCTGGAAACATCAACGATGTCATCGGTCCGGGCCTCAAGATCATCGATCAGGTCGTGTTGATGATTTTCGTGGCCGAACTGGCGATCAAGTTCTTTGCCT
The DNA here is from genome assembly GCF_042687825.1 of Sedimentitalea sediminis. Classification (NCBI taxonomy): domain Bacteria; kingdom Pseudomonadati; phylum Pseudomonadota; class Alphaproteobacteria; order Rhodobacterales; family Paracoccaceae; genus Sedimentitalea; species Sedimentitalea sediminis. The sequence continues at coordinate 80,315 of NZ_JBHUQE010000009.1, forward strand.
ATGGCGTGCGGGGCTTTTTCGCCAACCCTTGGAACATCTTCGATTTCATCGTCGTCGGGTTGGGTCTGTTGCCGGACAAGGGCGGCCTGTCAGCGCTGCGCGGCTTGCGCGTCATCCGGGCGATGCGCCTGCTGTCGGTGATCCCGCAGATGCGCGCGGTGGTGCAGGCCCTACTGGATGCGCTGCCGGGCATGGGCGCGGTGATCATCATGATCTCGATCGTGTTCTATGTCTTCGGGGTGATGGCGACGCTGATGTACGGGCCGGATTTCAACGAATGGTTCGGCACCCTGGGCCGCAGTCTCTATTCGCTGTTCCAGATCATGACGCTGGAAAGCTGGTCCATGGGCATCGTGCGCCCGGTAATGGAGGTGCATCCCTATGCCTGGGCGTTCTTTGTGCCCTTTATCATCATCACCGCCTTTTCGGTGCTGAACCTGTTCATCGGTCTGCTGGTGAACACCATGCAGGCTGCCGTGGAAGAGGAGAACGAGGCCGAGTTCGAAAACCTGCGCGAACTGGTCAAAAGCGAGACCGACATCGTCGATGCTCATGTCACCGAGATGCTGGCCGAGATCCGCGCCCTGCGGGCCGAGATCGCGGAATTAAAGCGGGGTGAAAAATGACGAACAGCTCGCAGAAATTCATCGCTCGAAACCGCGCTCCGCGGGTGCAGATCGAGTATGATGTCGAGCTGTACGGATCGCAGAAAAAGGTCCAGCTGCCCTTTGTCATGGGGGTCATGTCCGATCTCGCGGGCAAATCCACAGTGCCGCAGCCGACGATCGAGAACCGCAAGTTTCTGGAGATCGACGTGGACAATTTCGATGAACGTATGCGGGCGATGCAGCCCCGCGCCGCGTTCAGCGTGCCCAACACTCTGACCGGCGAGGGCAATTTGCAGGTCGATCTGACTTTTGAAAAGATGGACGATTTTTCGCCGCAGGCGATTGCCGCCAAGATCGAACCCCTGCGCGCCCTGCTGACGGCGCGCACCCAGTTGTCCAACCTGGCGACCTATATGGACGGCAAGGCCGGCGCCGAGGCGCTGATAGAGCGCATCCTTGCCGACCCGACCTTGCTGGAAGCACTGTCCGATCCGACCAGTGCCGACGCCGATGCCACGAATGCCGCCCTGAACTCGCTGCGTACCGCGGCGACCGACGTGCCCGAGCCTGCCGACAGCACCGACGCCACTCTGGACGCCCTGCGATCCAAAGAGGGGATCGAGGCGCCCAAGGCCAAAGACGCCACCGCCGCCGCTCTGAATGCCCTGCGGGCCGCAGAGATGGCCGAACCCACGACCGAGGACACCACCGCCGCCGCGTTGGACGCCCTGCGATCCAAAGAGGTGATCGAGGCGCCCAAGGCCAAAGACGCCACCGCCGCCGCCCTGAATGCCCTGCGGGCCGCAGAGATTGCCGAACCCACGACCGAGGACACCACCGCCGCCGCGCTGGACGCCCTGCGATCCAAAGAGGGGATCGAGGCGCCCAAGGCCAAAGACGCCACCGCCGCCGCTCTGAATGCCCTGCGGGCCGCAGAGATGGCCGAACCCACGACCGAGGACACCACCGCCGCCGCGTTGGACGCCCTGCGATCCAAAGAGGTGACCGAACCCCAAGTCGAAGACACGACCGGGGCCGCTCTGGAGGCCTTGAAAAGCGCGCCGATCCAGCATGAAACGCCGACAGAAGACGATAGCGACAATGCTCTGGATGCGTTGCGGGCCCTGGGCGTGACGGATACGGAAACGCTGGATGACAGCGCCGCCGCGCTGGACGCTTTGCGCGCCCGTCATTCAGACGCGCCCGAAGCAGACGATACTGCCAGTGCGGCTCTGGAAGCGTTGCGTGGGCAGGACACGGCCGTGCCCGAGCCCGTTGATACTGCGGATGCGGCGCTGGAGGCGTTGCGCAGGACCGAAATTGCGGACCCCGACCCCGACGATGGCGCCGATGCGGCGTTGGATGCATTGCGGGGGGCTGAGGTCGAGCCTGCAGATCCCCGGGCCGATGGCGCCGCGGCGCTGGACAGCCTGCGCCAGGCGGATGCCTCTGAACCCGAAGAAACGGGCGCGGCCGACACGGCACTTGAGACGCTGAGAGCAGCACCGGTGGTGGAAACCGACACCGACGATGGCGCCGACATAGCGCTGGACGCCCTGCGCGACACCGAGGTTGCGGAACCCGAGGCCGATGACAGTGGCGCGGCGCTGGACGCCCTGCGCGACATCGAGGTTGCGGAACCCGAGGCCGATGACAGTGGCGCGGCGCTGGATACCTTGCGCGACATCGAGGTTGCGGAACCCGAGGCCGATGACAGCGGCGCGGCGCTGGATACTTTGCGCAATGCAGCGCCGGAACCGGCCAATGCCGGGAAGAGGCCGGATGACGAACCTGTTGGGGTCGATACCCCGGCAACACACAACCCCTCGGATGCGTCGCCCGACGCACCCGCCGAAGACGCAGCGTTTCCGGACGATCTGGAGGAGCCGGCGAGCAATATCACCGCGCCGCCCGACCCGACCCAGCCTCCGATCATGGACAAGCCGCCGACACCCGTTGAGCTGGACGCACTTGAACCCGAACCGGAATCCGCCCCGGCGAGCGATCTGGACGACCTCCTGAGCGACCTGGGGTCGGCAGCCGCAGCGCCGCAGGCATCCGAAGCCGTTCCAGAACCGGGATCCACACCGGCCAGCGGTCTTGAAGACCTGTTGGGCGATACCGGTGCAGACGTCATCGTGCCGGACCCGACCCCCGAACCGCAACCCGCGCCCGGCGGCGAGCTTGACGATCTGCTGAGCGATATTGAAACGAATGCCGCTGAACCGGTCGCCTCGGCCCCGGCCCCCGAACCGCCACCCGCGCCCGGCGGCGAGCTTGACGATCTGCTGAGCGATATTGAAACGAATGCCGCTGAACCGGTCGCCTCGGCCCCGGCCCCCGAACCGCCACCCGCGCCCGGCGGCGAGCTTGACGATCTGCTGAGCGATATTGAAACGAATGCCGCTGAACCGGTCGCCTCGGCCCCGGCCCCCGAACCGCCACCCGCGCCCGGCGGCGAGCTTGACGATCTGCTGGGCGATATTGAAACGGATGCCGCTGAACCGGTCGCCTCGGACCCGGCCCCCGAACCGCAACCCGCGCCCGGCGGCGATCTTGACGATCTGCTGGGCGATATCGAACCGGATGCCGCTGAACCGGTCGCCTCGGACCCGGCCCCTGAACCGCAACCCGCGCCCGAAGGCGATCTTGACGATCTGCTGGGCGATATCGAACCGGATGCCGCTGAACCGGTCGCCTCGGACCCGGCCCCTGAACCGCAACCCGCGCCCGAAGGCGATCTTGACGATCTGCTGGGCGATATCGAACCGGATGCCGCTGAACCGGTCGCCTCGGACCCGGCCCCCGAACCGCAACCCGCGCCCGGAGGCGAGCTGGACGATCTGCTGGGCGATTTGGGCTCGGCACCGGCGGACCCCGAAACGCCGCCAATTCCGGAACCGATTGCCGAAACCGCGCATGTTGGTGACCTGGACGACCTTCTGGGCGATATCGAAACGGATGCCGCGGAACCGGGCGCATCGGACCGGACATCTGCCTTGCAACCTGCCCCGGCAAGTGACTTGGACGACCTGCTGGGCGATATCGAACCGGATGCCGCTGAACCGGTCGCCTCGGACCCGGCCCCCGAACCGCAACCCGCGCCCGGAGGCGAGCTGGACGATCTGCTGGGCGATATCGAAACGGATGCCGCAGAACCGGACGCATCGGACCGGACATCTGAATTGCAACCTGCCCCGGCAAGTGACTTGGACGACCTGCTGGGCGATCTGGGGGCGGACGCCGCCGAGGCTGACGCACCGGACCCCGAACCGGCCGCGCCAGAGGCTGCCCCGGCGGGCGATCCGGACGATCTGCCAGGCGATCTCGGGGCAGCGGCAGACTCGGCTTCCGCAGCCTCAGCCGAGTCGGGTCAGCACAGTGCGTCGGCCCCCGAACGGCCGCCTGAACCGGAATTCGCCTTTGGTACAATGGCCGCCGATCGGCCGGATGCGCAACGGTTGAACCGCAAGCGGTTCCGCCTGGCGCTGATGGGCGATTTTTCTGGCCGGGCGTCGCGCGGGCTGATCGAAACGGGCGATGCGCTGGCGGCGCGTCCGGCGATCCTGCTGGATCCGGATACGGTCGAAGAGGTGATTTCGGGCTTTGCCACAACCCTGGTTCTGCCGATCGGCAGGGATGGTGCGGGGGTCGAAGTCAAGCTGACCGAACTGGACGACCTGCACCCGGACGAGCTGTACGAAAACGTCGCTCTTTTCGCGGAACTGGTGGGGCTGCGCAGTCAGCTGGCCAGCGGCGCCACCGCCGAGAATGCGGCCCAGCGCCTGCGCGCCTGGGGCGAGGCGCATGGCACGCCGGTGACTCCGACGCATCGCAAATCCGCGGGCAATGCGGTGCCGGCCGACCGGCGGCTCAGCGATTTTCAGCGGCTGATCGGCGATACCGGGGCCAGCCTGACGCAACCCTCGCCGCTGGACGATCTGATGGCGCGCATCGTCGGGCCGCATATCCGGGCGGTGCCGGATGCCGACGCGTTGGCGATGCAGGCGGCGGTGGATCAGGCCCTTTCCGCTGCGATGCGTCTGGTGCTGCATCACCCGGAATTCCAGTCTGTCGAGGCGCAATGGCGTTCGATCGACCTGATTGCCCGCAGCATCGAAACCGACGACACGCTCGAGGTGATGCTGTATGATATCTCGGCCGAAGAGATCGCCGCGGACCTGGCCAGCGCCGAGGATCTGGCGCAAAGCGGCTTTGCCCGCCTGTTGACCGAGGCGCCGCTGGACGAGGAGACCGGTCGCGGCGGCTATTCGGCGTTAATCGGCTTATACACCTTTGAGGAAACGCCGCCGCATGCCGAACTGCTGGGCCGGATCGGCCGTGTTGCGGCACATGTGGATGCGCCGTTTCTGGCGGCCCTGTCGCCGGCCTTTATGGACATCGCCAAAGCGGACCGGCACCCGCTGGTCGCGACGGCCTGGGACACGCTGCGGGCGATGCCCGAGGCCGGGCATCTGGGCTTGGCGTCGCCACGGTTCCTGCTGCGGCGCCCCTATGGCGCGAAATCCGAGCCGATCTACGCGTTCGATTTCGAGGAATTCACCATGTCGGCCGGTCTGGGGGGCATGCTGTGGGCCAACCCGGTGGTGCTGGTGGCGATCCTGCTGGCGAAATCCTATCGCGAGAATGGTGCCAGCATGGGCTTGGGCTCGATCATGTCCCTGGGCGACATGCCCTATCATGTGGTCACCGACCGGCATGGCGATCAGGTGGCCTTGCCCTGCACCGAACGCAACCTGACGCTGGACAAGGTGGAGAAGGTCATGGCGCGCGGCGTCATGCCGGTGGTGTCGATCAAGGGGCGCGACGAGATCCGGCTGGCCTCGTTCCAGTCGCTGGCCGGGGGCGACATTCTCGGACCCTGGTCGGATGTACCGCCGCCGCCACCCTCGCCCCCGAAACCCGAGCCCCCGAAACCCGAGCCTGTGGTGGCCCAGGAACCAGCGGCGTCGCCAACGGATGGCGCCGAGGACGATCTGGGGCTGGACGATCTGCTGGCGGGGTTCAGCGACAGCCCACCGGCCCCCGATGGCGATGGCGGCAGCGATGATATCGATGCCGACCTGGCCGCATTGTTGGAGGATTTATAGTGATGATTACCGTTGATTTGAGACCGCCCCGCCGCTGCAGTCCCAGCCGTATTGAAAGGACAGCCGATGCCTGATTACAAACCCTACCCGGATGCGCGCAGCTGGTTGTCGGGCGAGTTTTCCTGGCCCGAATCGGCCGGGGAATACGGTCCGAACCTTTATCGGGCGGTCATCCACGAAGGCTTGAGCAAGCTGACCGAGATGAGTGTGCTGATCCGCAGCTGGTCAGAGGACGCCAATATCGGCGACATCGTCGGGCGCAACCTGCGGGTGCACCTGAAAACTGAAAGCGAAAGCGAACGGGTGTTTTCCGGCGTCTGCATCTCGGCTGAAAAAATCGGATATTTCGAGGGCAATTATTATTACCTCGCCGAAGTCCGGCCCTGGTTCTGGCTGTTGACCCGCACCCAGGATTGCCGGGTATTTCAGGAAAAGACGGTGGTCGAGATCATCACCGAAGTCGTCGGGGATTCCGGGTTTTCCGACTATCTGGACGAACTGACCGGAACCTACAGCGCCCGTACATATTGTGTGCAATACCGCGAAAGCGATTACGACTTTCTGTGCCGCCTGATGGAAGAGGAAGGCATCTATTTCTATTTCAAGAACGATCTGGATTCGACCGGCGTCGAAAAGCTGGTCCTGTGTGACTCGATCAGCGGGCATTCCGATGTGCCGGGTCACGCCACGATTGACTATCATGCGCGCCAGATCGAGCGCGGCGCGGAAACCTCGCGCCAAGACCATATCGCCGAATGGACCGCGCTGGAAAACCTGACCCGCGGCAAGGTCACCCTGAACGATTTCGACTTCAAGCTGCAGAATGCCGATCTGAAATTCGAAAATGCGATTCCGCTGGGGGAACATAGCTACACGGACTACGAGGTCTATGACTATCTCGGCCACCATCGCTATCCCGGTGTTTTCAACGATGACAAGGCGCTGGGCGAGAAATACGCCGCCGTCCGTATGGAGGCGGAAGCGGCGCGGTTCGAACAGTTTCGCGGGGCCGGTAACGTGCGGGCCCTGGCCGTCGGTCAGACCTTTGCCCTGGAGCAGCACCCGGACGATGCGCAGAACTCCAATTACCTGATCACCGGGGCCGAGCATTTCGTGCAGGATCAGAATTTCCTGCAAAAGGACGACGAGACCAAGCAAAAGTCCCGCAAGGATGCGCTGAACCGCCATGGCGTCAACGAATTCATCCTGAAGGAGATGAGCCGGCGCGAACGCGCCAGCCGCCGCGATCTGCAGATGATGGCCCGCGACTTTCCCGAGGCCATGGCTGGCGATGCCTATGCCTGCACCTTTCGCGCCATCCCCAAGGTCACGCAGTACCGCGCGCCGCTGAAAACCCCGTGGCCGAAAATCTCGGGGCCGCATACCGCCACCGTGGTCGGCGAGGCCGGCGAAGAGATCTATACCGACGAATTCGGTCGCATCAAGGTGCAGTTCCACTGGGATCGGTTGGGCGAAAAGAACGAGAATTCATCGTGCTGGGTGCGGGTGATGACGCCCTGGTCGGGCACCGATTACGGCATGGTGGCCATTCCCCGCATCGGACAAGAGGCGGTGATCCAGTTCGAAGAGGGCGATCCGGACCGGCCGATCTGTACCGGGATGATCTATAACGCGTGGCAGAAGGCGCCGTATGACTATCCGAACGACAAGACCCAACTGGGCATCCGCACCAAGTCGACCAAGGAAGGCGGCGCGGAAGACTACAACGAGCTGATGTTCGAGGATCTGAAAGGCGAGGAACTGATGCGCGTTCAGGCGCAGAAGGACCATCAGATGCTGGTCAAGAACAAGTCCGTGGTCACCATCGGCCAGGGCGAGGTCGATGCCGGAGACCATGACGATGAAGGCAGCCTGAGCGAGGTGATCCGCAACAACGTCACCCGCACGATCCAGGAGGGCAACCACTATCACACGATTGCCCAGGGCGACGAGGAATTCAAGATCGAGACCGGCAGCCAGACCATCGAGATCGCCACCGACAAAACCCAGACGATCACCGAGAACTATTCGACGACGGTTGAAAACGGTGATCACGACACCGCGGTGTCGTCGGGCAACATGTCGGTGGGCGTCGATGCGGGCAAGATCGAGATCGAGGCGGCCCAGAGCATCGAGCTGAAAGTGGGCGGATCGTCGATCAAGATCGAACCGGCCAAGATCACCATCAAGAGCACGATGATCGACATCAAGGGTGACGCCAAGGTCGATGTAAACGGCGCGATGACCAATGTGAAAGCCAGCGGGATACTTGTTCTCAAGGGCTCTCTGACAAAGATCAACTAGGTGACATGATGAACCCGCGTTTCAAAGATCTCGTGAAAATTCCCAAGGATCCTGCGGTGAAACAGCTGTCGCAGGCCAATGTCGTGCTGCGCACGCCGCTTGACTCGCCCGCCAGCGCTTCGCCCGAACAGGTGCTCGAGGAACTCGAACAGAAACAGGCCTGGCTGGACATCCTGTCGCTGCTGTCGGTGTTGCTGCCGCCGCGCGAGCGGGTCTGGTGGGCCTGTCTGGCGGCGCGCGACTATATCGGGCCGAAATCCGATAAGGATCCGCCGTCGCTGGTGCGTTCCGAGGAATGGGTGTTCAATCCCGACGAGGACCACCGCGAGGCCGCGCGCGCGACCCTGGATCATGCTTATGTCGACGACGAAACCGTGCATTGCGCGACCGCGGTTCTTTATGCCGACGGCACGCTGGGACCCGGCGATCTGGCCCAGCATCCGGCGCCGGCAGGGGCGGCCGAGGCCTCGGTCTTTGCCATGAATGTGGTAGCGCTGGGGGAACTATCTGATAGGTTTGACGAACATATCCAGGTGCTGATCGACCGCGCGCTGGACATCGCCCGGGGCGGCAGCGGCCGGGTGTCGGCGACAGAACCGGAACAGGAGGCAAGCACATGACCAAACCCCAGGCCCGGATCACCGACAATGTTCTGTGCGCGATGTTCGCGCCCTCGCCGGCCGGACCGGTGCCCGGCACCTCGATGATCATTCCGCCCTGTGCGCCCACTGTGCTGGTGGGCAATCTGCCGGCGGCGCGGATTGGGGATATGCACCCCTCGGGCCTTGGGCCGCATCCCAATGTGATGGGCTCGGCCACCGTGATCATCTCGAACATGCCGGCGTCGCGGATCGGCGACAGCACGGGCTGCGGCGGGGCGATCCTCAAGGGCGAATTCACTGTGCTGACCGGAGGTTAAGCGCCGCGATGCCGGTCACGATCAAATTTCAGTCCTCGGGCACGGTTCCGGGCAATGCGCGCCCCATGCAGATGCAGGGCGGCAGCCTGACCATCGGGCGCGGTCCGGCCAACGATCTGGTGCTGCCCGACCCGGATCGGCAATTGTCCAAGAGCCATTGTGTGATCGAGGACCACAACGGCAATGTGGTGATCGTCGATCTGTCGACCAACGGCACCTTTCTGAACTATTCCAAGATCCCGCTGGGGCGGGTGCCGACGCCGCTGAACAATGGCGACGTGCTGGCGCTGGGGTCCTATGAGTTGGTCGTCGAAATCCGCGACGAACTGGCGGATCCCGGTGACCTGATCGCCGGTCCGGCGGCGCAAGGTCCGGCCTCGCATGGCGATGCCGCAAACGCGCCGGACCCGATGGCGCTGCTGGACGATGCCGGACCCGGCGGCGACTTTCTGGATGACCTTCTGGGGGCCGAGGAAACCCCCACCGGGCCATCGCAGTTGAACCCGGTGGACCCGATCGACGAATTGTTGCCGCCATTGGGCGAGGACGAAGACCCATTCTTTCAGAAACCCAGCGACGGGCGCGAGGGCGACGGCGCCAGCCGGCCGATGCACAACCCGTCCGCACAGGACAGTTTTTCGCCTCAGGCCACCGGCGCGAACCTGATCCCCGACGATTGGGATGACGATCTGCTGGGCGGCAATGGCACCGCGGACACGGCCGCCCCGGCATCCGAACTGCCCAAGACCGTGCTGCCGGCACCACCGCCAAAGGGGACCCCGCCACACGCCACGCAGCCCTCGGATCCGCAACAATCCGCGCGCCGGACACCGCCGGTTCTGCCCGGCGAGGCCACCGGCCCGATCGATCCGGATGCACCGTTGGATACAGATGCGGCGCGGGCCTTTCTGCGCGCCGTGGGGGCCGAAGAGGTCTCGGTCGCCGAGGCCGACATGGTGACGACGATGGCGCGGATGGGCCGGGTGATGAAAACGCTGGTCACCGGTCTGCGCGAAATTCTGATGACGCGCACGTCGATCAAGAGCGAGTTTCGCATCGAACAGACGATGATCAGCGCTGGCGGAAACAATCCGCTGAAATTCTCGATCAGCCCGGAACAGGCCATCGAGGCGATGGTCAAGCCCGGGGCGCGCGGCTATCTCAGCGCCGAAACCGCCGCCGAGCAGGCACTGGACGACATCAAGGCGCACGAGATCGCCATGGTCACCGGCATGGAGGCGGCGCTGAAGGGTGTGCTGGCCCGGCTGGACCCGCAGGAACTGGCCGGCAAGATCGAGACCAGCGGCGGTCTGGGCAGCCTGCTCAAGGGCAAAAAGGCGCGCTATTGGGAAGTCTACGAGAAGATGTATGCCGACATATCCGACCAGGCCGAGAACGATTTCCACGACCTGTTCAGCCGCGAATTTGCACGGGCCTACAAGGCGCAGCTGAATCAGCTGAAAGACCGGTCCGAATAAAAGGGAGAGATCATTGTCCTGGGACAGCAAGGTGCTTTGGACGGAGGGGCTGTTTCTGCAGCCGCACCATTTCCAGCAATCAGACCGGTATACCGAGGCCCTGGTCACCGGGCTGGCCCGGCGGGTACGCCCCTATGCCTGGGGCGTCAGCGCGCTGGACATCGATGACGAGGTGCTCAAGGTCGGGCAGTTCGCGCTGAAATCCTGTACCGGGCTGACCCAGGACGGTACCGTGTTCCGGGTGCCGATGGCCGATGACCACCCGCCGGCGCTGGAAGTGCCCGAGACCATCAAGGACTGCGTCGTCTATCTGACCGTACCGCAGCGCCGGCAGGGCGCTGTCGAGGTCGATCTGAGCGGCGCAGAGATGTCGGCCAGCCGGCTGCGACCGGGCGAAATAGAAGTCACCGACACGATGGGCCAGCAAAAGAAACCGGTGATGCTGGGCATCGGCAAGATGCGCCTGCAATTCGCGCTGGCGGTGGACGACCTGGCCGACCGGCTGGCGATTCCGGTGGCGCGCATCATCGAGGTGCGCCCGGACAAGGAGATCATCCTGGATCAGGCGTTCATTCCCAGCTGTCTGGACGTGCGCGCCGCGCAACCGCTGGACGGGTTCGTGCGCGAGCTTGAGGGGCTGCTGTCGCACCGGATGCAGGCGCTGGCCGGGCGTCTGTCCGAGGGCGGTGCCGCCAAGGGCGTGGCCGAGGTGTCGGATTTTCTGCTGCTGACGGTAATCAACCGGATGATCCCGGTGATCCGCCACATGACCGCCATCGAAAACCTGCATCCCGAGGATCTCTATCGCTCCTGCGTCGGGTTGGCCGGGGAATTGTCGGTGTTCATGACTGCCGAAAAGACCCCGCCGGATTTCCCGGCTTACCGGCATGACGACCTGGCGCATTGCTTTGCGCCGGTCATCCGCACGCTGCGGCAATATCTCAGCTCGGTGCTGGAACAGACGGCGATCCCGATCAAGCTGGAGGAACGCAAATACGGCATCAGCGTCGGCGTCATTGCCGACCGCAAGCTGCTGGGCAATGCCGGTTTCGTGCTGGCGGTCGATGCCGACATTCCGGCCGAGGACGTACGCCGGCATTTCGCCGGTCAGGCCAAGATCGGCCCGGTCGAGGAAATCCGCCAACTGGTCAATTCGGCCCTGCCGGGGATCACCCTGCGCCCGATGCCGGTGGCGCCGCGCCAGATCCCCTATCACGCGGGTGTGGTCTATTTCGAATTGGATTCCGCCAGCCCCTATTGGGCCAAGATGACGACCTCCGGCGGGATCGCGGTGCATGTGTCCGGGCAATATCCGGGCCTGAAAATGGAGCTTTGGGCGATCCGGAACAGCTGAGCGCCGGATAAACCCAGGAATTTGGTGAAACCATGTCAGACGAAGACCCGTTTGCAGAACCCGACGACACCGACAAGACGGTGATCCGCCCCAATCCGGGCGGTCGCCGCACCGGGGCGCAGCCGACACCCGCCGCGGCGCCGGCGGCGGCAACGCCAGAACCGGCACAGCCGCCGGTGGATGCCTTTGGGGTGCCCGCATCGGCCGCCCCGGCGCCGCCGCCGCGCGCCAGTGCGGCCGCACCGGCCCCCAGCCTGACCGGCATGAACCAGCTGATCGCTTGTGCCAGCATCCTGTTCTCGCTGATCAGCCGCATCCGCAACCGCGCCCAGCACATGGATCCGGACAAGCTGCGCCAAAGCGTGGTGGCCGAGGTCCGCGCCTTTGAGAACCGCGCCCTGCAGGCCGGAATTTCGGCGCAGAATGTCAAGGTCGCGCGCTATGCGCTTTGCGCGACGCTGGATGATGTGGTGCTGAATACCCCCTGGGGCGGACAATCCAGCTGGGGTCTGCAATCCATGGTCGGCACCTTCCACCGCGAAACCGTCGGTGGCGACCGGTTCTATGACCTGCTGGCGCGGCTGGAAAAAGAACCGGGCCAAAACATCGACATGCTGGAATTCCTTTACATGTGCATGTCGCTGGGATTCGAGGGCCGCCTGCGGGTCGAGCAGGGCGGATCGGAAAAGCATCTGCAGATCCGCGGCGCCCTGGCGCGGATCATCCGCGCCCAGCGGGGGCCGCTGGAACGCGATCTGTCGCCGCATTGGCCGGGGCTGGACAAACCCTTTAAGCCGCGTTCGGTCTGGCGTGTCGTCTGGATCGCCATCGGCGTCACCGCAGGCCTGCTGGCGCTGCAGTTCGTCGGCCTGTCCTGGGCCCTGTCCACGTCCACCGAACGGGTGGTCGGCCAGTTGTCGGTGATCGACAGCGGCCCGGTGGCGGAACTGCAGCGCCGCGCGCCGCCGCCACCGCCACCGCCTCTGGCGCCCACCGCCGAGCAACAGTTGAAAAAGGTCGAAGGGTTTCTGCAGCCCGAGATCGACGACGGCATCGTCGAGGTCTTTCAGAAAGGCAACACCCTGATCGTGCGGATCAAGGGCACCGGCATGTTCGGGTCCGGCTCGGACGAGCTGTCGCGGAGCTTTCGCGCGCCGGTGGACCGGGTGGCCAAGGCGCTGAACGACGAGCCCGGCCCGGTGATCATTGCCGGACATTCCGATAATGTGCCGATCCGCTCGTCGCGGTTCCCGTCGAATATGGCGCTGTCCCTGGCGCGCGCGAAATCGGTGATGACGCGCATGGCGCGGGCGCTGGACGATCCCGCGCGCCTGTCCGCCGAGGGGCGCGCCGACAAGGAACCGATCGCCGATAACGGCACGCGGCAGGGCCGCGCCAAGAACCGCCGGATCGAGGTCTTGCTGGTGCGGGAGGACGGCACATGATCCGCAGAACCCTGAAATTCCTGTTCGGCTCGATCTATACGATCCTGTTCATCGTCGCGGCGATCCTGTCGGCCTGCATCTGGTTCTTCGCGCCCTTCATCGGCGGCGAGACGTGGCGGCCCTTTGACAGCATGTTCAGCCGGCTTGTAACCATCGGCTGCGTCTGGGCGTTCTTCCTGTTGCTGATGGGGTTCATCTTCTGGCGCCGCCGCCGCAAGGCCAAGGCGATGGCCGAGGATATCGCCGAGACGGTGGATACCGGCGCCGATGACGCGATGAGCGAGGAGCTGGGCGAACTCAAGGCCAAGTTCAAGACCGCGATCTCGGAACTGCGCAAGTCCAAGAACGGCCGGCGGCACCTGAGCGAATTGCCCTGGTACGTGATGATCGGCCCGCCGGGGGCCGGCAAGACCACCGCCATCGTGAATTCCGGCCTGCAGTTTCCGCTGGCGGATCAGACCGGCAAGGCCGCGGTCGGCGGTGTCGGCGGCACCCGCAACTGCGATTGGTGGTTCACCAATGACGCGGTGCTGATCGACACGGCCGGGCGCTATACCACGCAGGAAAGCGATGCCGAGGCCGATAATGCCGCCTGGCTGGGCTTTCTCGGGCTGCTCAAGAAATACCGCAAGCGCCAGCCGATCAACGGGGCGATGATCGCGATCAGCCTCAGCGACCTGTCGCTGCAGGACGAGGTCACCCAGAAAAGCCACGCCCAGGCGGTGCGCCGGCGCCTGAACGAGCTGCGGCAGAATCTGGGCGTGCGTTTCCCGGTCTATGTGCTGTTCACCAAGGCCGACCTGATCGCCGGGTTTTCCGAGTTTCACGACAATCTCGGCAAGGAGGACCGCGAACAGGTCTGGGGCTTTACCCTGCCAATGGAAAAGGCGCGCGGCGAAGCCTCGCCCATGGCCGCCTTTGATGACGAATTCGGGGTGCTGTTGGGGCAGCTCAACGCGCAGTCGCTGGAACGCATGCAGGCCGAGACCGATCATCAGCGCCGGGCGCTGATCGCCGGTTTTCCCAGCCAGGTCGCCTCGATGCGCCGGGTGGCCCGGGATTTCCTGACCGAAGTGTTTCAGGACAACCGGTTCGAAAACCGCCACATGCTGCGCGGGGTCTATTTCACCTCGGGCACGCAAGAGGGCACACCGATCGACCGGCTGATGCTGAACATGGCCCAGACCTTTGGCATCGGCCGGCAGGCCATCGGCAGCGGGCAGGGCACCGGGCGGTCGTTCTTTCTGACCCGGCTGTTTCGGCAGGTGGTGTTCCCCGAGGCCGGGCTTGTATCTTCGGATGACAAGGTCGAACGCCGCTATCGCTGGGCCAAACGGGTGGCCATCGCCGCGACGATCCTTATCGCCCTGACCACCGGCAGCCTGTGGGTGCGCAGCTATCTGGGCAATGCCGAAATCCTCGCCCAGACCGAGGCACAGGTGCAGGCCTATCAGACCGCCGCTGCCGCCCTGCCGCCCAGCCCGGTGGGCGACACCGACCTGCCGCCGGTGGTGGCGGCGCTGAACACGCTGCGCGATCTGCCGGGCAACCCTGTCCTGACCGATCCCGAGCCGGAACAGCGGGTGCGCTATGGCCTGTATCAGGGCGAGGTGATCGGCACCCAGGCGGCCCAGACCTATCGCGCGGCGCTGAACCGGCGCCTGTTGCCGCGCCTGCTGCTGCGGCTTGAAGAGCAGATTTCGGCCAACATGAACAACCCCGAGCTGCTGTATGAGGCGTTGAAGATCTATCTGATGCTGGGGCTGCAGGGGCCGATGAATGCCGAACTGGTCAAGGAATGGATGCAGATCGACTGGTCGCTGGCCTATGCCGGACCGGCCCGGACCGAGCTGCGCGAGGATCTGGCCAGCCATCTGGACGCGCTGCTTTCCCAGCCGATGGAAGAGATCGCGCTGAACGGCCCGCTGGTCGATCAGGTGCAGGGTCTGCTGTCGGAAATGCCGCTGGCCCAGCGGGTCTATAACGGCATCATCAACAGCCCGCAGGCCGCCGCCTTGCCGAAATGGCGGATCACCGAGGCCGGCGGCCCGGCGGTGCGCCGGGTTCTGGTGCGCTCGTCCGGCAAGGCGCTGAACGAAGGCGTCGAGGGGATCTTTACCTATAACGGCTTCAACAACGTGTTTCTGAACGAAGCCGTCGGCGTCGCCGCCCGGGTGGCGCGGGAAAGCTGGGTGCTGGGCCCGCGCGGCGAAGCGGAACAGACCGATGCGGCGCTGCTGGCGCTCAGCCGGGATGTGCTGGATCTCTACTACAACGACTTCATCGCGCGCTACGATTCCATCCTGGGCGATATCGACATCGTGCCGATGGAAAGCCTGTCGCATGCGGTCGAGGTGACCAACGTGCTGTCCGGGCCGACCTCGCCCATCGTCAACATCCTGACCGAGATCTCCAAAGAGACCCGCCTGACCGAGGAACGTTCGATCGTCGATACCAGCGAACTGACCACCGGCGCTGCGGCGGTGGCGGCGATCGAGTCGCGCTCGACCCTCAGCGCGCAGGCCCAGATCATGCTGAGCGCGCTGTCGCGGGCGGCCGCCGCCAATACCGGCGAGCCGCCGAAACCGCCCGGTGCCTATGTCGAAGAACGCTTTCAGTGGCTGCACCAGCTGGTCGAACGGCCCGAGGGCCAGCCCTCGCAGCTGGACATGCTGATGGCGGTCCTGACGGATGTCTATCAGCAGCTCAACAAGATGTCCTTTTCCGGGGTCAGCGGCGGTGCCGAGGGCGGCGCGGCGATCCTGCAGTTCCAGCAGGCGGCCAGCCGCATCGACGGCCCGGTCCAGCGCTGGGCGTCGCAGATCACCACCGGCTCATCCGGTATCACGGCGGATGGCACCCGGGCCTCGATCAATGCCAGTTGGCAGGCCAGCGTGCTGCCCTTTTGCGACAAGGCGCTGAGCAACCGCTATCCGTTCAACCGCCGCGCCCGCGCCGATGTGGCGATGCAGGATTTCGCCAGGCTGTTCGCGCCGCAGGGGCTGATCGACAGCTTTTTCAACGAGCATCTGCTGAAATTCGTCGATACCCGCACCCGGCCCT
This sequence comes from Sedimentitalea sediminis, assembly GCF_042687825.1. Classification (NCBI taxonomy): domain Bacteria; kingdom Pseudomonadati; phylum Pseudomonadota; class Alphaproteobacteria; order Rhodobacterales; family Paracoccaceae; genus Sedimentitalea; species Sedimentitalea sediminis. Next base: position 96,597 of record NZ_JBHUQE010000009.1, read on the forward strand.
GGACCTGGAAACGGATCAATGATGTCGATCTGGGGATCTCGCAGGCGGTGCTGGTCCAGATGCAATACGCTGCCGAGATCCGCGATGCGTTCTTTGCCGCCGGCCCGACACCCGCGGTGCAGTTCCAGATCACCCCCGAGGCGCTGGACCCAAAGGCCAAGTCGGTCACGCTGGAGATCGACGGCCAGCAGGTCGGCTTTGCCCATCGCGGCGGCCAGCCCAACCCGGTGGCGGTGACCTGGCCCGGCTCGGTCGGGCTGGCGCGGGTGATGTTCCAGCCCGACAAGAAGAACATCGAAAGCGTGCTGTCGCGGGACGGGCCGTGGGGCTGGTTCCGGCTGCTGGATGCGGCCGAGGTGCGCCGCACCAACGTGTCCGACCGCAAGCGGGTGATCTTTAATGTCGGCGGGCGGATCGCCATTTTCCAACTGCAATCCGGGTCGGTGATCAACCCGTTTGCCCTGCCGGCGCTGGCCAAGTTCAGCTGCCCGAAGTCGATGTGATGGCAGAGGGGTTCGGTGCATTTGGCAAGATGCCGTCGGTTGGCGATTTCTTCCGGCTGAATCCGCCTGCCGGGTTCGTTTCGGTCTGGGACGAATGGGTTCAACGCGCCATGCTGTTGGCGCAATCGGCGCTGGGGCCGGACTGGGACGCGTATTACATGTCGGCGCCGATCTGGCGGTTCAGTCTCAGCGCCGGGCTGGCCGGCCCGCACAAGGTGATGGGGGTGGCGATGCCTTCGGTGGACCGCGTCGGGCGGCGCTTTCCGCTGACCCTGATGGCGGCGGTGCCCGCGCCGGGCCCGGCCCCGCTGGACCATTTCTGTCAGGACCCGCTGTTTGAACGGCTCGAAGACCTGGCGCTGGACGCGCTCGAGGACGGCATGACCCGTGATCTGCTGGCCCAGCGGCTGGCTGAAATCCCGGCACCGCAATCCCGCCCCGTCGCCCGCGTGCGCAAGAGCGGCGCTCACAGCCTGACCCTGAGTGATGCCGCCGGCTCGGTCTTGCCGGACCTGGCCGCCGGACTGTTGGCGGAACGCCACCGCCACCCCAGCCTGTGGCGTGCGGTGATCGACCAGTCCCAACGCCTGCTGGTCTGTGAGGGGCTGCCCGAGGGGTCCGCTATGCAGGGCTTGTTCCATCTCGACGCACCGATCTGGGCCGAGGCAGAGCCGGCATGAGCAACGGGTTCCGCGATATACGCTATAACGCCAAGTCCCATGTGGGTCTCAAGCGCAAGGTCAACGAAGACGCAGTGCTGGCCCTGCCGGATCAGGATATCTGGGTGGTGTCTGACGGCATGGGCGGGCATGACGCGGGAGACTACGCCAGCCGGCTGATTGCTGACACGATCGCGATGATCCCGCCGGGTCTGGACCCGACGGAACGGATGCATGCCCTGCGGGACGCGATCCAATCGGCGCACCGGATCATCCAGAGAGAGGCCGAGGCCCGCGGCCGCGGGGTGATCGGCGCTACTGTCGTGGCGCTGATGCTGGCCAACGGGCATTTCGTCGGGCTGTGGGCCGGCGACAGCCGCATCTACCGGCTGCGCGGCGGGCGGATCGAGATGCTGACCACCGATCACTCGGCGGTGGCCGAACTGGTGATCGCCGGACAACTCAGCTGGGACGAGGCGGAACAGCACCCGCAGTCCAACGCGATCACCCGTGCCGTCGGGGTCGGCGACACGCTGGATCTGGACAAGGTGCGCGGCGAGGTGCAACCCGGTGACCGGTTTCTGCTGTGTTCGGACGGGCTGACCAAATACGCGACCTTTGCCATGCTGGAAACCACGCTGGCGGATTTTCCGATCGAAACCGTGTCTGATCGATTGATCCAGATCGCCCTGACCGGCGGCGGGGCCGACAATATCACGGTCATCGTTCTGGACGTGGTCTGACGCGGCTCAGGGTTTCGCGGTCACCAGAATGCGGCTGTCCAGCGACTGGATACTACCGTGATCGGCCTCGAAATTCTCCTGCAGGGCGCGGGCATAGCCGACCGCGGATTCCGTCGTCGGACGCAGGCCGTCAAACAGCGGCTGTGCCGAATGCAGCACGATGATCTTGCTTTTGCCCAAGGTGCTGTCATCGACCCGAAAGGCCAGCCGGCCGTTGCTGGCGGCCTCTTGCAGGTCATAGGCGACGCGCACCGTGACCGCGCCGGACCGGCCCTGGCGCAGCGCCGCCACGGAATTGTCCTGCCGGTTGAGATTGGGCAGCAGATGGAACACGTCGCCCGACACGTCCAGGATCGACACCGTCAGATAGCCCTCGGTGACATTGGCGGGCAGCACGATGTCGATCACCGGGTTCTCGCCGACAAAGAACCGCCCCGACGGGTTCGGTTCATCGCGGTCGCCGACGATAAAGGACACGTCGATGCCGCCCGGCGGGGCGCTGGGCAGATGGCTTTCGATCAGGCAAAGCGTCGGATTCAGAACCTCGACATCCAGCACCACGTTGCGCTCTCCGGCCAGAGCGCGCAGGGCGTCAAACAGCCCGATCCGGGTGGCGGTTTCGGCCACGCGCCCGGTCACCACTACGTCGGTTTCGGGGCCATAGCCGACCGGACCGGCGCCGGGCAGAGTCAGTGGCCCGCAATCGGCCATCTCGTCCAGCACGGGGGTCAGCGTTTCCGCGCTCAGAAAGACCGGGTCCAGCCGGATATCGGCAGCACCGGTCAGGGCACCGGGCAGCCCGTTGGCAAAGGCCGCGGACAGGCGGTCATGCAGGGCTGCATCCGAGGTGACGCCGCTCAACTGAGCCGCGTTGCCGTTGATCACCAGTCGCCACTGGTCCAGCGGCTGGACCCGGTCCAGCAGGGCCATGACATCGGTCGGCCAGGTGTCGGCCAGATCGCCCGAGGCCAGCGTCAGGTCGGCTTGACCCGATTGCTGCGTCATCAGCCGGGTCAGGGCGGTCCGGGATGTATCGTCCGGAACATAGCCGACGGCGCGGGCGGGGCCCTCGGCGGGTTTCTCGACAACCAGCGAGAACGGGTCGGCCACCGGATAACCGGAGCCGCCGAACATGCCGGACAGATAGGCGCCGACCCCGCCCAGGCCCAGCGCCAAAACGGCCAGCACCGCGAACAGCCCGCTGCGGGATTTCCCCCCGGGCGCCGGAGGGGCCGCCGACCGGGACGTTTTTGCAAGCGATGCGGCCTTTTCCGGCGCGGGCGTGCGCGGCGGCGGTACGATCACCGTAGCATCGGGGTCGTCGACATCGCCATCGACATCGGGCGCGCGCAGAAATTCCAGCACCGCGTCGGCCGATTGCAGCCGATCTGCCGGCAGCGGCGCGGTCATCCGGTCGATCAGCGTCTTCAGCGGTTCGGGCACGCCGGTTGTGTCCAGCGGCTCGCTTTTCTTTTGCACCACTTCCATCGGGTTGCGGCCGATATCGGGCGAGGCGCCGCGATAATTGGCCAGCAGCAGCGCCCCCAGCGAATAGATGTCGGACCGCGCATCGGTCTGCCCGTTCAGTTGCTCGGGCGCGGCATAGGCATATTTTCCGGCGAATTCGTTGCCGACGATGGTTTCGGCGCCGGGATTGGTATCCTTGGCGATGCCGAAATCGATGATCACCGCCTGCGCCGGGTCGCCGCCGCGCAGGATGATATTGTCCGGCGACAGGTCGCGATGCACGATGTTGCGGCGATGCGCCGCCGCCAGCCCCTCGGCGACGCGGCGGCAGACGATCAGCAGATCCTCGGCCGGCATCGGCCCCTGTTTCAGCTTCTTGTCCAGACCGGGGCCTTCGACATAATCCATCAGCAGATAGACAAGCCCGTCCTGGGTGCGGTGGTTTTCGGAATAGCGCACGACCGCGTCGTGCCGGACCTCGCGGATTTCCTCTTCGCGGGTCAGCAGGACCAGATAATCGTCATTGCCGGAGAATTCGGATTTCAGCACTTTCAGCGCCACCAGCCGCCCCGATATCTCGCTGCGGGCGCGATAGACATCCGACGTGCCGCCCCGGCCCAGCAGGGCTTCGATCCGATAGGTGTTGTTCAGCAGTTCGCCGGGCTGAAAGGCGTCGCCGGGGCGCGGGTCGATCATGCCGCGCCCCTGGTGCTGCTCACGCTGTCCAAGTCACCCAGCCGTCTTAACCCAGCGCCTGGAACTCGACGCGCCGGTTCACGTCGGCCCGCGGGTCGGCGGTATCGAACGGTGCGCTTTCGCCCATGCCGATCGCTTCCAGCCGGTTCTCGGCAATGCCGCAATCGGACACCAGGTGATGCTTGACCTCTTGCGCGCGCAGCAGTGACAGGCGCTCGTTATAGGCGGCCGAACCGGAACTGTCCGTATGCCCGACGATCTGAAAGACCGAGACATCCACCGATTTCATGACCTGACACAGGGTGGTCAGTTTCGGTTTCTGGTCCTGGCGCAGCGCGGCGCTGTCGAAATCGAACGCGATCTGGATGTTGACCTGATCCTCGGGCGAGACGGCGGTATATTCCTTGGCTGCGGCGGGGGTCACGCTGGTGGTGGAACTGGCGCCGTCCTGCTGCGCCGCCGGAACGATGACCAGGCCGCGCGTCTTTTGCTTTTTGAACGCGTCGGCGATCTCTTCGGCGGTCATTCCGCTGGCATCCTGCGCCGGCGCGACCGAGGGGGCAGCAAAGCCAAGTCCGGCGACCAGGGAGGTGGCAATAAATTTGGAGAGACGAACCATTCTACGTCCTTTGCTGTCGGTTTGAATGACGTTACCGGTCAAGCTTATACCACGTATGGGCGTGTCACAACGATTTTGCAGGTTCCAAATCGCCTGAATTTTCTGTCTTTCTTCCGGGGTTTGAGGCAGAAATGGCTTTACTCATGCCGGACAAGCAGTCTGAATTGACGGATATCCAAGGAGGACCCATGCGTCTACTACCCGCAATCCTGATCGCCGTGGCGCTGGTTCTGGTGCCGGTTCTCTGGGTCGGGCTGACCTATCTGCTGTCCGAAGAGGATTTTCAGGGATCGGCGGTGGATTCCGGTGCCCGCATCGAGATCGAGATGTTGCGCCAGCAGGTCGAGGATCTGCAGGGACGGATGAAATCGATGGAGGGCGAGATCGCGGGGCTTTCTGCGGGCATTGGGCGACAAAGCACGCTGGTGCCCAACATGGATGACGAGGACGCGATCCTGCGCGGCACCGGGCCGAACGAGATCATCGACGCCTATGCGCAGGTGGTTCTGATCGCGGACCGGCTCAACGTGAACCGGGGCTTGCAGGTGGCGGGGCCGCGCTATCTGGAGCAAAAACTGGGCCGACCACGCGACGCGCTGAGCGATACCTGCGAGCCGATGACCAACGAAAACCTAAAGGGTAAACTGGTGCTGGAACGGGTCGGCCCGATCCGGGTGCGCATGCTCAAACCGGCGGCGGACAGCCTGCGCCGGGTGTTCGAGAATGTTCGCCGCGCCGATCCCGATCTCTATGCGCGGATCAACACTTCGGGGTCGCTCTGTGTGCGCCGCATCCGCGGCACCACCAACAGCCTGTCAACCCACAGCTACGGTCTGGCGCTGGACCTCAACATTGACGGGCATCTGGACAATTTCACCGATGGCAAGACCCAGCTGGGCCTGACTATTCTGGCGGATTTCTTTCATGCCGAAGGCTGGGTCTGGGGCGCCGGATTCCGCCGCGAGGACAGCATGCATTTCGAGGTCAGCCGCCGCCAGCTGGACGAATGGCTGGCGCAGGGATTGCTGTAGCCGGGTACCCGGCCCGTCTCCGCCTCGTCGCATTTTTCAGCGCGGCGGGCAGCCCGGAGCCTGTCATTCCAACTGGATGATGACGCAGGTGAAATCGTCCGAACTGGTCACCCGGGTATGATGGCCTTTTCCGTGCTTGTCCTCCATATGCCAGACATCGCCCGGGCCGACATCGCGAAATTCGCCGTTACTCGCAGTCACCCTGACCGACCCGGACAGGCAGACCAGCTTTTGCGCCACCGGCGTCGGGTGGATCGGCTCGTCCCATCCGGCGCGCAGTCTGAGAAACATCGTCCGGGTCGCCGGTTCGGGTTCCGAAACCTCGATATCCTGCGCCGGTGGGGCGAAACTGCGGGTCTGGACGCGGACCTGGACATCGTGCCAGCGACTTTCGCCGTCGGCATCCGCAGTGAGTTTGACATAATTCACGATACGTGCCTCCTACTGCGCCGCGCGATGCAAGCGTGCAGCGGAACTGGGCTTGTGGCACTACGGCCAGCGCGACAATTCATTCACCGGCAGGGGCTACTCCGTGAGCCCATAGGCCAGGCGAATGGCCTTTTGCGTGCCGGGGCCGAACTCGCCATCGATGGCGCCGGCGTAGAACTCGTATTTCTTGAGCTGTGATTGCAGGGCGCGGCGGGTCTGGCGGCTGAACATCGCCGGCCGGGTGGTCAGCAGATCCAGAACGTCGGAACTGCCCGAGCGCAGGGCGGCATAGAGATAGCGGGCGGCATCGCCTGGCCCTTTGCTGTCGATCAGCCCGTCATCAATCAGCGCGGCAAAGTTGAACTGGGCCTGCGGATGGCGCAGGTCGGCGGCGCGCTCGAACAGCTCCAGCGCTTTCAGCGGATCCGGCGTCAGGCCCAGCCCGCCCTGATAATAGAGAAAGCCCAGATCGTTGATCGCATCGGCATAGTCCTGCCCGGCGGCGGACTGGTACAGTTCCAGCGCCCGCGCCGGGTCGGGCGGCACGCCGGTGCCGCGCTCATAGATCTTGGCCAGTTCAAACTGCGCCTCGGGCGAGCCAGCCGCCGAAGCGCGTTCCAGAAAGGACACCGCCTCGGTCGGGTCAAAACGCCCCTCGCTGGGGTTGAGGCGGATATAGGCCAGCCCCAGCATCGAACGGGTGTCGCCCAGATCGGCCAGCGCCAGCAATTGCTCTTCCTGATCCGGGCGGATCGCCGCCCAGGCCGCCTGGCCGATGCTGCCCGAAATGTCGATCTGACCGTCCGCGGCGCCGGCCAGATAGAAAGGAATGCCGGTCAACGAGCCATAGGTATGCGGCTCTTGAAGGTTCTTGGTCTCTTGCAGCACCATGTCGCGCACCTGGCGGAACATCAGGCTGATTTCCAGCCCCGGCTTGACCATCTTGTCCATCAGGGCGCGGGCATAGGGGCTGTTCTGACCGGTGCCGTCCAGCGCCACCTGGCCGTCCCGGGCGGCAAAGGCCACCAGCGTGCCGCGATCCGGTTTCGCCGCCGCCAGCCCGCCGCCGCCGCGCGTCGATTGTGGTCCGACGCGGCCATTGCCGGCCAGCGACTGGGTCAGGTCGATCGTGTCCCCTAGCGGGTTGTCGCGGCAGCTGTCCAGGATCACGATGCGCATCTTGCGCGCCCGCTCGACCGTGGCCAGCAACTGTTTCAGCGAGATCGACTGGCGCTGCACATCCAGATTATTGCGAATTTCGGCATCGACCGGGATCAGGAAATTCTCGCCCTGCACCTCGACCCCGTGACCGGCGAAATAGATCAGCGCCAGATCGGCGGTTTCCGAGCGAAAGGCGAAATCCTTGAGCAGTTGGCGCAGCTGATCGCCGGTGGCGTCCAGCGACAGGGTGACGTCGAACCCGATCCCCTTGAGCGTGTCGGCGATGGCGCGGGCATCATTGCGGGTGTTTTCCAGCGGTTCGATAGTGCGATAGGCGCCCAGACCCAGCACCAGGGCCACCCGGTCGGTGGCCGCTGCGGCACTGGCCGCGATCAGGCAAAAGACCCATGTTGCGATGATCCGTATCGCCATTGCCATCTGTTATCCTGTTGAAACGATTGCGTCCGCGCCGCGCAGTCTATCGCAGAAACCGCAAAAGAACAGGTCAGATATTCGTGACCCCGGACGCAGGTGCGGCAGGCGGCACAGGCGGCGTTGTCAGGACCGGCCTGCCTCTTGCATGCGGTCCGACGCCGGTGGCGCGTGAAACCGCACCGGTGGTCCGATGGCCCGGCGGCAGGACGCCGCCGGGCCGGGACAGGATTATCTCCAGAACACGTCGCTGAACACGCGGCGTGCGATCTGGTCGCGCCGCAGGCCGATCTGTTGCAGCTGCGCATCGCTCAGCGCCTGCAGGGCCTTGACCTGCCGTAGACGCGCGTTGGACCTGCCAAGCGCAGTCAACGCTGTACCGATTGCCGCAAAGGCGCGGGCGATCGGATTGGATGTCGGGCCAAAGGCCGGGTGATCCGTCGCATAGTGTGCCATAAGAAACCATTCCAGTTCTGTTACGATCCTCTCCCCACGGCGGCAGGTAGCGATCGGCGCAGCCGTCTGTTAGGGATATTTCTGCATATGCGTCATGCACTGGATGCATGGCTGGCTGTCCGTTATCTGTAGCGGATCGTGGGTATCTCTGGCCGTATCGGCGCGCAGAGCGCTGAAATTCGGGGCCAAACTGGGGAAGCGACGGCCGCAGTGATCGGCGCGGCATCACAGAAAGCGGGAAAGGACCGAAGGATTGAAACGAAATACATGTCGATTTGTCGGGGTTTTACGCCGGCAATCGGAACCAATGAACCGGTCCGTGCCCTATTGCGGAGCAGACCGGGACCCAGGCGCGGGCAGGCAAGGCCGGGCAGGCCGCTTGGTCGGGGGCGTCGCGATCTCGCCCATTCAGGTATGCGGTGACGGCATGGCCGCACCGGTACACGTTCCTCCCCGCCCGCGCCGGAACCGGTTGCCGATGGGGGGCGAAACTTGACCCCGCCCAGCGACAGCCCGCCAGTCGCGCCCAGCAGCGGCGCGCAACGGCTGATCGGCTATGACATCGACCTGTCCGGCGGCGACGGGCGCGCACGCGTGGTGCTGCAGGTCGACGACCGCCACGTAAACCGCATCGGGTGCCTGCATGGCGGCATCATCGCCATGATGCTGGACGCCGCCGCCGGTTTTTCGGCGGCGCTGGTGCGGGGACCGGAACTGGCCCCGCTGGTTACCGTGGCCCTGAACACGCAATACATCGCCGCCGCCACCGGAGGGCGGGTGGTGGCCACCGGCCGGGTCAAGCAGGCCGGCGGTTCGATTTGCTATGCCGATGCCGAACTGCGCGATGCGGACGGCCGGTTGCTGGCCACCGCGGACGGGGTGTTCAAATATCTGCGCCGGGGCTGAGTGTGGCCGCCCCGGCGGGACCGCTCAGGCGTAAAGCCCTTCGGCGGCGGCGCGGATGGCGCGGATGTTGGTGCCATAGACCTCGGGCTGGCCGACCGAGCCGCCCTTGAACACCGCCGAGCCCGCCACCAGCACATCCGCGCCGGCCTGCGCCACCAGTGGCGCGGTGACCGGATCGACGCCGCCATCGATCTCGATATGGATCGGGCGTTCGCCGATCATGTCCCGCAGCGCGTGGATCTTGGCCGTCATGTCGATGAATTTCTGACCGCCAAACCCCGGGTTCACGGTCATCACGCAGACCAGATCAATCATGTCCAGCAACTCGGCCACAGCGCCGGCGGGCGTGCCCGGGTTCAGCGCGATGCCGGCCTTGGCGCCGGCGCTGCGGATCGCCTGCAGGGTGCGGTGCACATGCGGGCCGGCTTCGGCATGGGCGGTGATCACGTCGGCCCCGGCCCGGGCGAAATCGCCGATATAGGGATCGACGGGCGCGATCATCAGATGCACGTCCATCACCCCCTTGATATGCGGACGGATCGCGGCACAGGTGGCCGGGCCAAAGGTGATGTTGGGCACGAAATGCCCGTCCATCACATCGACATGGACCCAATCGGCCCCCTGGGCTTCGATGGCCTGGCATTCGGCGCCGAAATTGGCGAAATCGGCGGACAGGATGGACGGGGCGATCTTGATCTTGCGGTCAAACGTCATGGGGCACCTTCGGTTCGTGTCTTTTGCAATATAGGCGGGCAGGGGGCGCCGCAACAGAGGCTGCGGCGCGGCATCAGGCGCGGTAGAACAGATAGCGGTCCGGCGCGATGCTGTCAGGGCCGGCGATGGGCTGGAAACCGACCAGCGGCTGGCCCGACACGATCAGCCCGCCGGGCTGCATCACTTGCGCGATCAAGGGGCTCAGCCGGGCCGCCTCGGCGACGTCGTCGGCCTTGATCCCCATGCCGAAATCGTAATGCGCCAGCGCGATCCTGGCGCCTTCATCGTGCAGCCGGTTCAGCATCGGTTCGGCCTCGCCCTGCAGGAAATCGCGCGCCGGCGGGGTGCACGAGGGGTGACATTGCAGCACCCGGTCGACCACCCAGATGCGGCGATCCGGCAGGATCTCGCGCAGATGGTCATAGGTGCGCCCGTTGCCCAGCCCCAGATCCAGCACGTCGCCCGCCTGTCCGGCGACCTGTTGGGCGGCCCAGTTCAGCCCGTCGCGCTGCGCGGTAAAGCGGCGCAGCATCGAATCAAGTCGGCTCATTCGTCTCTCTCCTGTCATCCGTGGCAGCCCAGGGGCGCACCGGTCCGGTGCGCAGCCGGGTCAGCAACTGTTCGGTGAATTTCCAGATTGCGTCGTCATGAACCAGATGATGGGTCAGGACGCCATAGGGTTCGGCATTGTCGGCCTCGCCCGTACGGCGCGCGGCCAGCTGGCGCACCAGCTGCGCGATCAGCATGTCCGGGTCGGCCAGCGAGCGGCCCGCACGCCAGGCGATCGGGTCCAGATGGGTATTGATCCGGGCCAGTCCCGGTGCCGCGAACGGCGCGTCGCGCGGCGTGAACGTGGACAGCATCCGGTATCCCGCACCGGCCAGTTCGGCCGGCAGGCCGGGTGCGATGCGGTTCCAGGGCGGCACGAACATCGGCACCATGCGCGGTCCGAACAGCCGCCGCAGGCGTTGCAGCCCCGCCGCCGCCTCGGCGCTCATCGCCGTCAGGGATCGATGGGCGCCGAATTCGGCATTCTTTGCGCCGTCCGGCGCGTGGCTGACATGCGCCCAGCCATGCACGACCGGGATCGTGTGCGGCGCCAACGCCGCTGCCAGCGTCGGTTCGGCGCGCGCCGGGATCACCGCCAGATGCAACGGCAGGTCCAGCTGCGTCGCCATGTCCTGCAGCCGCTCCAGCGCCGGGCCGGGGGCGACAGCGTCATCGTCGCGCCACCACAGGGGCAGTGTCAGGCCGGATGCCGCCCAGCGGTCCAGTTCCGCGTCCAGTTGCGACCAATCCACCGTCATGCGCGGGCGTCCAGCATGTCTTGGGCCAGTGCCACGGTCCGCGCCGCGCCGTCAAAGCACAATTGCGGCCCGTGGCGCGCGGGGGCGGTCAGCACCTGCCGCACCGCCGCGCACAGCCGGTCCGGCGTCAGATCGGCGGTGCGCAGGGTGGTGATGCCGGGCAGGTGCGACAGGGCCTCTGCGCGCAGGGTCTGTTCCACTTCGCGGCCGTCGTCAAAGGGCACGAAGACCGCCCGCGCGCCGGCCTGCAGCACGTCCAGCGCGGTGTTATAGCCGCACAGGCTGACCGAGGCGGCGACATGGGTCAGCATCTGCCGGAAATCCGGCCGTGCCGGCTCCAGTATCGCCGGCCCGTCGCCTTTTAGCGCGGCGATCCGTTGCGTCGCATCCGCGCCGCCGAACAGCAGCCGCCAGCGGTGTTCGGGCATCTGCCGCGCCGCCGCGCAGGCGCAGGCGAACAGCGCGTCGCCCACCGATCCGCCGCCGGCGCTGACCAGTATCTCGTCTTCGCCGGCGTGCTGCGGGTGCGGCCCCGCCGGGGCAGGGGCGACATAGCCGGTATAGCGCAGGCGCGCGGCCAGTGCCGGGCTGACCGGCCAACTGGCCTGCAACCGGGTGCTTTGGGCATCCGAATGCACCAGCACCGCATCGTAGTGGCGCGCGATGATTTCGTCGGTCGCCTCGGCCTTGGCGGGTTTGGAGGGCGGCGCCAGGATGTCGCGCACCGAAGACAGAACCAGCGGGGGCCGTGGCAGATCGCGGGCGCGCTCCAGCAGCGCCTGGAACTCGGCTGTCAGCACGCGCCGGCCAAAGGGGAACAGCTCGGTGATCAGCACATTCGGGGCGAATTCGGTCACCGCGCGGATCAGATCGTCCTGCCGCTGCTGCAGCAGGGCCGCGCCGGCCTCTGCGCCGGTTTCGTCCAGCAATCGCGTGAAATTCACCCCATCCGAGCGCAGCGGTGGCAATTGCCAAAGGCGCACCTGGCCGATCTGCAGCTCGGGCAGGGGCAGACCGCCGCTGACCAGCAGCGCCGGGTGCCCGGCATCGCAAAAGGCCCGTGCCAGATTGAGCGCCCGGCGCAAATGGCCGGTGCCCAGCAGATGCGTGACCACGATCATCGCTCTCATGCGCGCGGTTCCAGGCGCAGGGGGTCGGGGTCGGCGTCCAGCCGGGCCCCGTCGAGCGTCAGCAGATACAACCGGTTGCGCTTGATGCGAAACGGCGCGGGACCGTGGAAATCCCAGCCATGGGCGCGCGCCAGCAGCACCCGCATGATGCCGATGTGACAGACCGCCACCGCGTCCCGGGTCAGCGCCGCCAGCCAGGGGCGCAGGCGGGTTTCCAACTCGGCCGGGCTTTCGCCGCCGGGCGCGCGATAATCCCAACCCCAGTCCTCGATGTGACGAAACCCCGAGGCCGGGTCGGTCACCAGATCGGCGCCGCGCAGACCCTCCCAGTCGCCCCAGTGCATCTCGGTCAGGGCCGGCGCGGTGCGGGGAGGGCGCCCGGCGACGATGCGGGCGGTTTCGGCGGCGCGCTGCAGCGGGCTGGACCACAGGTCGGCCCCGTCCCAGGGCGGCGGCAGACGGAACCCGGCCAGGTCCGCGCGGGCACCGTCATCCAGCGGGATATCGCTGCGGCCCTGGATGCGGCCGGCGCGATTCCAGGCGGTATGCCCGTGGCGCAGCAGGGCCAGCCGGATCATGCGCGCGCCTCCAGCAGCGGCGACACGGCAGACCAGAACGTCGCGCGGGCGCGGTCGGCCAGGTGGTTTTCGCTGATCGCCTGTCGCGCCGCCATGCCCAGACGGCGACGCAGGGCGGCATCGCCCAGCAGCGCGTCGATGCGCCGCGCCAGCGCGGCGGGTCCCGCCTGGGGCGCGGGATAATCGCCCGGTGCCAGCACATCGCGCACGCCGGGGCGATCCTGCGCCACCACCGGCAAACCGGCGGCCTGCGCCTCGAGATAGACCATGCCGAACCCTTCGTTCACGCCGGGCCAGAAAAACAGGGCCGCCGCCTCATAGGCGCGTGCCATGGCCTGCGCATCGAGCTGGCCCAGAAACCGCACGCGGTCGCCAAAGGGCGCCATCAGTTCGGCCACTTGCAGGCGGGCCGGGCCGTCCCCGGCGATATGCAGCCGCCAGCCGCTGTCCCCCAGATGCGCCAGTGTTTCGGCGATCAGCGCATAGCTGGCCAGCTTGTCGCCTGCCCGCATCATGCCCGCCGCCAGCATCGGCCGGTCCGGCGCGGCGCAATCGGCGGGGGCCGGCAGTGTCTGCCGGGGCAGAAAGGGCGGCAGGTTGACCAGCCGCTGGCCCGGTGGCGCATGGCGCTTCAGGGTGATCAGGTCATGCGCGGTGAGATAGAACACCAGACTGGCGGCGTCGGTGGCGGCCTCGGCGCGGGCCGCGAACGCGGCCCAGGGTCCGGTCAGGCGTTTTCTGGCGCGGCTCGCCTCGATCTGCACATAGGGCAGGTTCAGCGCGGCACAGACCGCCGGCCCCAACAGGTCGGGGGCCTTGTAGTAGTTGTGATAGGTGACCCACAGCGCCGGCCGCCGCCGGGCAAGCGCGCCGATCAGCCTGTCGATTTCGGTGCGGGCCTGGGCGCATAGCGCGGTCTGGCGCGCCGCATCGCCGGCCTTGTCATGCACCTGAAATTCGGACACCAGATCGACGCTGGCGGCGTCGCCGCCAATGGCCGCCCGCAGCGCCCGGCCAAAGGCCCGGTCGCCTGAAGGTACCGGATGTGTCGGCGGTTTCATCGGCGCGTAAAAGGCCACGCGCCTCATCGCTCGGAACCGTCCCGCATGAGGTCGGTCAGGCGCCCGGACAGGCGCGCGATCCCCGGCGACATGGTGAATTCGGTACGCAGCCGGTCCAGTGCGGCCTCGGCCATCGCTGCGGCACGCTGCGGATCGGCGGCCAGCTCCGCAATGGCGGATGCCAGCGCAGCGGGCGTGTCCTCGACCAGCGTGCCATGGGTGCCGTGGGCGATGAATTCCGGGATCGCGGACACCGCCGTGGACAGGATCGGCAGGCGCTGGCTGGCCGCCTCCATCAGCACGTTGGGCAGCCCGTCCCGGTCGCCGTCACCGGCAATGCGGCTGGGCAGCACGAACAGGTCCGCGCCGCGCATCGCCGCGATCACCTCGGGCTGGTCGCAGGCGCCGCGCCAGGTGATGCGATCACTTATCCCGGCATCGCTCGCCTGCCGCGCCAGCGGCGCCTGCAGCGCGCCGCCGCCGATATGGGTCCAGTGCCAGTCCAGCGTGGCAGGCAGTTGCGCCAAGGCCGCGATCAGCCGGTCAAAACCCTTTTTCTCGACCAGCCGGCCCACCGATACCAACCGCAGCGGGTCGCCGGGTTGGCGCGATGCACGCCGGGGCGGATCGGGAAAGCGCGACAGGTCCAGCCCGTGATAGATCAGGTCGATGCGCCCGGGATCGGCCGCCAGGCTGCGCAGTTGGGCCGCGCCATAGGCGGTGCAGGTGGCGCCAAAGGTCGCGCCGCTGCCATCCGCCGAGAGTTTTTCCGCGATCTCCCAGTCCGGCGAGGTCCAGATGTCCTTGGCGTGGGCGGAAAACGCCCAGGGCAGATCGCGCATGATCGCCGCATAGCGCGCGACCGAAGCCGGGGTATGCAGGAAATGGGCATAGATGCCGCGCGTGTCGGCGGGCAGCTCGGCGGCCAGCACGCAGGCCTGGCCAAAACGGCGGATGCGGTTCCTGTCGCGGTCTCGCGCCAGATCGGCGCGCCAGATGTCATAGGCGCGCCCATAACCGGGTAGGCGCCGCGCCACCGCGCGCGCATGCCAGATGCGGGCCGGCTCGTCGTGCAGGTATTCCGGCAGATAGCGCACCTGCGCCTTTAGCCGGTCATGCAGCGGATGGGTCTTGGCGTCGGTCGGGTAGCGCAGCGACCAGATGTCGAAATCGAACCCGGCCTGTTCCAGCGCCACCAGTTCCTGGGCGATAAAGGTCTCGGACAGGCGCGGCCAGCCCTTGACGACGACAGCCAGCGACGCACTCATTCGGCGGCCTGCTCCGTCGATCCGGACAACAGCGCGGCAATGCGCCGGGTGACATAGTCAAGCCCGTCCAGGAGACCGCCGGACATCGCCTGCGAGGGCAGGGGCTGTCCCGGCAGGGCGCGGATGGCGTGGATCATCGAGGCGGCCGTCATGCCGTCGCGGGTCTCGTCCAGCATCCGCACCAGGCCCAGATCCTCGGCGCGGCTGGCGCGGATATATTGTTCCAGGCGGGGCACCGTGCGCGGCACGATGACGGCGCGCTTGTCAAAGGACAGCACTTCGCAGAACGTGTTATAGCCGCCCATGCTGACCACGCCCTGGGCACCGGCAAACAGCGTCTCGATCTGCGATTCAAACCCGACGGCGGTGACCCGGCCGTTCAGCTTGCCGACCCGGGCCTCGAACTCGGCGCGGGTGTCGCCGGACAGGAACGGGCCATAAACCAGAATCGCGCGCGGTGTCAGATGCGGGTCCTGTTCATAAGCCGACAACACCTGATGGACCATCGCCTGCCCGTCGCCGCCGCCACCGGGCGTGACCAGGATATAGGGCTGCTCGGGTGGATCGTCCGCGCTGCTGACGCTGCGCCGCAGATAGCCGGTCCAGTGCATCCGGCGCCGCGCCGCGTCGGTGAGGTCAAGCCCCGCTGTCGGGTCATAGATCGAGCGCAGCCCATAGACCCAGATCTCGTGGTAATAGGTTTCGGTGGCAGCGATGCCCCCCTTGCGGTCCCATTCGGCGGCCAGAACTTCGGGGTCGTCCAGCACGTCGCGCAGACCCAGCACCAGACGCGTGCGGCCGGTGCGCGCCAACAGGTCCAGCGTCGGCAGCAGCTCGCCGCGAAATCCGGTGGGTTCCTTGTCGACGATCAGCACATCCGGGTCGTATTGCTCGGCCGTGGCCTTGATCAGCCCGGCGCGCAGATCTGTGGTCTGTTCGATATCCATGCCCATGGTCTGGGATTCATAGCTGCCGTCGCGCAGCTTGGTGACGCCGGGCAGGCGCACGTGATCGACCCGCGAGGGAAAGGTGAACCGCCCGGCAACGGGCGATCCGGTCAGGATCAGCGCCGAGGCGCTGGGATCGGCGCGGGTGATCGCCTCGGCAAGGGCGCGCGACCGGCGCAGATGGCCCAGCCCGAACGTGTCGTGGCTGTACAGCATGATACGCGGCGCGCGGCCATCCGGGGCGACAGGACGGTTCATCCGGGCAACGTCAATGGCGACGTCAATGGCGACGGCAAGGAAACGGGCAGGAGAGTGGCCCCTGATCCGTACAGCACGGGGGCAACGAACGGGTCCCGTCGCAATTCGATCTCCATGTCTCGCCCCTTGTTACGGCGCACCGGCGGTGCCGGCCCGGGTCAAAACGTCCTTCCGGTCGGGCGGGAATGCGTCTGCCGGGCCAATTCGCTTCCTAGTATTAAAACTGGGCTTGAATGCAAACCATAAACTGCTCACGACATGACACCATCCGGCGATGCGGTTTGCACAGACAAACCCGCTTCTATAGCTATTGATTAACCATGCAGTTTGGGAATTGGCTCGGGATGCGAAAAACTCTGTTGCACGCGGTGCTGTCCGCGTTTCTGTTCGCGATGCTGGCGGTTTCGGTCTCGGCACAATCGCTGCCGGGACTGGGGGGCGGCGGTTCCGGGGACAGTGCCGCCGCCGACAGCGACCTGAGCGCGGCGATAAAGCAGGCAGCGGAAAGCGGCGTCAACGTCATCGTTCTGGACGGCAACGGCCAGCTTGTCGCGGCGGTTGCGCCGAAACAGACGGCCACCGATACCGGCCACCCGATGGAAAAGACCTCGCGGCTGATGTGGGCGCAATCCGAGGTCAAGAAGTTCCGCGAGACGCTGCGCGAGCGGCTGGCGGCCCTGCCCAATTCGGTGAACGAGGTGGCGTTCATCCTGCGCGCCACCAGCCCGGATGGGCGCATCATGACCTATGTCGAGGTGCTCATGTGGAGCATTGCCCTGTTCGTCCTGGGCTATGTCGCGACGCGCGAGATCTATGGCAAGCGCCTGGTCCGCAACTTTGTCGTGTCCAAGGTGCGCGAGGCGCCGCAGGGCTATCGCGAAAAGATGCCGTTTCTGGTGTTCCGCTTTTTCATGGGGATCGGGGGCACCTTGTTTGCCATGCTGGTGGCCTATGTCGCCGGCAGCCTGATTTTCGGACCGGTGGACGACCAGTCGATCGAACTGACCATCGCGGCGATCTATGCGACCTTTTTCATCTCGCGCACAGTGGCAGATCTGTGGCGCATGCTGCTGTCGCCCTTTCTGCCGCAATACCGCATTCCGGTGCTGTCGGACAAGGATGCCAAACGGCTGTATCGCTGGGCCTGGATGCTGGCCAGCTACAGTATCGCGTCGATCATGTTCGCAACCTGGATCGCCGATTTCGGCCTGAATTATAACGTCTATGCCATCCTTTACGGTGTGCTGACGCTGGTCGGGGCCCTGGCCAACATCCTGATGGTGCTGTTCAACAGGCGGGCGATTTCGAACGCCATCCGCGGCGGCAAACCCGCGGCCTCGGTGACCTGGCTGACGCGGGTTCTCTCGGTGGCCTGGGCGCCGCTGGTAATCGGTTATGTAATCTTTGGCTGGTTCGAACTGGCCTTTGATCTGGTGCTGGAACAAGAGGTGTCCGTGCCGCTGATTGCCGGCGCCTATGCGGTGTTCCTGTCGATCATCGTGGTCTATGGCGTCATCAACTATGTGATCGAACGCTTTTTCGACCGCAGCCGCGCGGTTGAAAAGATCAACAGCGAGCTGGCCGCCGCCGAGGCCGAGGAAACCGCCGCCGAGGGCGAGGAGCCAAAGGTGCTGCCGCCGCAGCACGAGATCATGACATACGAGGCGTTGGCCCGCCGTGTCGCCGGTATCCTGGCCTTTGTCGCAGGTGCTTACGCGATGCTGCGGGTCTGGGACCCGGAAAACCAGGTGCTGCCGGATTCGGTTCTGGGCGATCTGCTGGATGTGATCAGCATCCTGTTCATCGGCTATATCGTCTATAATTTCTTCCGCATCTGGATCGACAGCAAGATCGCCGAAGAAACGGTGGATGAGGGCGAGGCGGAACTGGGCGATGAGGGCGGCGGCGGCAGCGCCAGCCGTCTGGCCACGCTGTTGCCGCTGTTTCGCGGTGCCATCCTGGCGGTGGTGGTGGTGGCGATCGCCCTGACTGCGCTGTTGGAACTGGGGATCAATGTCAGCCCGCTCTTTGCCGGGGCCGGGGTGGTCGGACTGGCGGTGGGCTTTGGCGCCCAGACGCTGGTGCGCGACATCTTTTCGGGCGCGTTCTTTCTGGTCGATGACGCCTTTCGCAAGGGCGAATATATCGACATCGGCGATGTGAAGGGCACGGTGGAAAAGATCTCGGTGCGTTCGTTCCAGCTGCGCCATCATCTGGGGGCTCTGAACACCATTCCGTTTGGCGAGATCAAGGTGCTGACAAATTATTCGCGCGACTGGGTGATCATGAAACTGCCCCTGCGGGTGACCTATGACACCGACGTGGAACGGGTGCGCAAGCTGATCAAGAAACTGGGCCAGGAATTGCTGGATGACCCGGTGATCGGCGACAATTTCATTCAGCCGCTGAAAAGCCAGGGCGTGATCGAGATGCAGGACAGCGCGATGATCATCCGGGTCAAATTCATGACCAAGCCCGGCGATCAGTGGCTGGTGCGCAAAAAGGTCTACGAGGAGATCCGCGCCCTGTTCGCCCGCGAGGGCATTCATTTCGCCCATCGCGAAGTCACCGTGCGGCTGGCGGATGCCAATCCCAACGATCTGACACCGGACCAGAAAGAGGCCGTGGCGGGCGCGGTACAGGGGGCGATCGACGAGGATTACCTGGACGATATCGGCCCCGGCGGCGGCAGCGGCGACGACCGCTAGGCCCGACCCGGACCCGGGCTGGCGATCAACGCGCCGGTGCTGGCCAGCACACAGGGCTTGCCCAGCCGGGCGGTCAGGTCGGCGCAGCTGTGCCCCAGAAAGGCACAGGTGCACAGCCCGACACCGGTGACATCATTGATCAGAACCAGCCGCGTGCCCTGAAATTCCAGCCGGAACCCCTGATCCGCCAGGGCGGTGATCAGACTGTTCCAGTCCGGCGCATTGGCAAAGGCCGGACCCAGATGGCAGGCCAGCGTCACCGCGGTTTCGCAATCCAGCGCGCTTTCCTGTCTGCCGCGGGGGCGGTCTGTCCAGACATTGGGCACGGGCTGATCGGGGCGGGAAAACAGAATACTCATTACCAAACTCGTCTCGATTTATGACTGTTACATAGAAACTGTTTCATTTGTGTATCGAAATAATGTGGCATTTTAGGGGAATGGGTCGGGCAAATTCCCGACAAATTTGTCCTAAATGGGGCACGATGCCTTTGCCGCCCCCCGTGCTGGGACCGGCCGGCCCGAGGTAAACGGGCCGGAAAAGATCGTCTTGGCGGTGGGGATAAAGGACGCCCGCCGTGCTGCGCCGCCGTGCTGCGCCGCCGGCGTCAGGCGCGGCGGCGAGCGGATGGCTCAGTCGGCATAGGGATCCAGGCTGTCACGCAATCCGTCGCCCAGAAAGTTGAAGGCCAGAACAATCACGATGATCGGCAGCATCGGGATCGCCGTCCAGGGATAGATTTCGATGCTGGCCAGGTTCTGCGCGTCGTTCAGCATCACGCCCCAGCTCACCGCTGGCGCCCGCAGGCCCAGCCCCAGAAAGGACAGCGCGGTCTCGCCCAGGATCATCGCCGGGATCGACAGGGTGGCCGAGGCGATCAGGTGGGACATGAAATTGGGCAACAGATGCTTGCGGATCACCCGCCCGGAACTGGCCCCCATCATTTCGGCGGCGCGCACATATTCCTCTTCGCGCAGGGACAGGAATTTCGCCCGGACCGACCGCGCCAGCCCCGGCCAGTCCAGTATGCCCAGAATGATCGAGATGATGAAGAACACTGAGACCGGCCCCCAGTTCGAGGGCACCGCCGCCGACAGCGCCAGCCACAGCGGCAGTTCCGGCAGGCTGCGCAAAATCTCGATGACGCGGTTGATCACCCAGTCGATCTTGCCGCCGAAATAGCCGGCGATGCTGCCAAAGCCGATTCCCAGAAAGAAAGACACCGAGATGCCGATCAGACCGACGGTCAGCGACAGCTGCGCGCCATATAGAATGCGTGAAAACACGTCGCGCCCCAGCCGGTCGCTGCCCCACAGGAACACGGTTGCGCCCTCGGGGGCGCAGAACAGGTGGATATCGGTGTCGATCAGACCGGCCAGGGGATAGGTGCCGCCCTTGCAAAAGAACTCCAGCGGCAGAGGCCGGCTGGTGTCGGTCACGAATTTCCACTGAAAGGTCTCCAGATCCGCCTCGGCGACAGTGGGATAGACAAAGGGGCCGACGAACGCGCCCTCGTGGTACCAGTGCACCATCTGGGGCGGCGCATACAGATATTCCGAGTCGCGCTCGTTGGCGGTATAGGGCGCGATGAACCCGGCAAAGGGCAGCATCAGATAGCACAGCAGCAGAAAAATGCCCGAGACCAGCCCCAGCTTGTGCTTGCGGAACTTGCGCCAGATCAGCAGCCAGGCCGGGGCGTCCAGATCCTGGCGCTCCAGCGCCTGGATGTTGGCGGTGGGGTCAAACGGCGCGTCGTCGACATAGCGGCCATCGGGCAGTTGCGTCATGTTTCGCGCCCCTCATAGCGGATGCGCGGGTCCAGCAGAACCAGAAGAACATCCGAGATCATCGTGCCGACCAGGGTCAGCAGCGCCACGAACATCAGCACGAAACCGGCCAGGAACTGGTCCTGGGTTTTCAGCGCCGTCAAAAGGGTCGGGCCGATGGTCTGCAGCCCCAGCACCACCGACACCAGCACCGAGCCCGACACCATCGAGGGCAAGAGGTTGCCGATATCGGCCACGAACGGGTTGAACGCCATGCGCAGCGGGTATTTCACCAGCATCCGCGGCGGGCTCATGCCCTTGGCGACGGCGGTTTCCACATAGGGTTTGCCCAGTTCGTCCAGCAGGTTGGCGCGCAGCCGCTGCATCATCGCCGCCGCCCCTGAAGTGCCGATGACAAAGGTCGGCACGATAAGGTGAATCAGGATCGACTTGACCTTTTCCCAGGTCATCGGCTGGCCTTCGAACTGCGGATCCATCAATCCGCCGATCGGCAGGTCAAACAGTTTGTGCCCGTAATAGAACAGGATCAGCGCCAGCAGGAAATTCGGTGTCGCCAGCCCCAGATAGCCGACAAAGGCCGAGGTGTAATCGACCCAGGTTTTCGACCGCGCCGCCGCCAGAACTCCCAGCGGCAGGGCGATCAGATAGACGAACAGGACCGCCGCCAGGTTCACCAGAACGGTCAGCCACAGCGATTCACCGACGATCTCGGCGACCGGCCGGTCGAATTCAAAGGACCAGCCGAAATCGCCCTGGATCAGCCCGGAATAGCCCTGCGGGCCGGGGATGAAACCGACCCAGATCAGGTATTGTTGCCACAACGGCCGGTCCAGCGCGTATTCGGTGCGCAGAAATTCGGCTTTGGCGACGCCGGCGGACTGGCCGCTGGCGCGCAGCTCGCTGATCTGGTTGGACAGGTAATCGCCGGGCGGCAGGTTGATGATCAGAAAGATCAGTGCCGACACGACCCACAGAGTCAGCAGCATCGTGCCGAACCGGTAGACCGCATAGCGCAGTATGCTCATCCGTCGTTCCCGGCAGGATCGAAATAGAATTCATCGATGCGATGGATGCCGAAATGCGCCCCCGGATCCCAGGCCCAAAGCCCCTTTTCCGGCACGTTGCGCAGGGCCTTGTTGACGACCACCGGCTGCGGCGCTTCGGCCAGGGTGCCGATGCCATAGACCTGATCGGCATGAATTTTCAGCATCTCGGTCCAGATAGTACTGCGCGTGTCATTGTCGGCGGCATCGTCCCAGGCCTGGGCCAGTTCCATCAGGCGAACCGCTTCGGGCAGGTCGGGCGGCTCGCCCGCCGCGCCGTTGGTCTGAAAATGCTGGCCCCATTTCGGCCAGGCAAAGAATTCCTGCTGGCGCGGTGCCAGATAGTCGGGCGCAGTATAGGCCCGGGGAATGCCGTTGTCCCAGCCATACCAGACCGCTGCCATGCTGGTGCCGGCAAAGACCCGGTTGCGCAGGATGTCGCGATCCAGCGGGCGCATCACCAGCTTGACGCCGATCCGGCGCCAGTCGTCGGTGATGATCTGCAGTGCGTTTTCCACCTCTTGCCGTTCACCGGCGGTTTCGATGACCAGTTCCATGGGCCGCCCGTCGGGCAGCAGGCGGATGCCGTCAGGACCGCGCTGGTCCAGCCCGGCGGCGTCCAGCAGCGCATTGGCCTGATCCGGGTCATGCGCCGCCCAGGCGTCGCGGTTTTCCTGTTTGAAAAAAGGGCTTTGCGGCAGCACCGTCATCGCGCCGGGTTTCGCCAGCTTGAAATACAGCGCCTTGTTGATGGTGGCGCGGTCGATGCCCAGGCTGAGCGCCCGGCGGACCCGCACATCGCGCAGCACCGCGCGCCAGCCCGCATCCTCGTAGTTCAGATTGGGATAGATGGCGATCTGGCTGGCCACCGCGTTGCCCCACAGATAGGTCTTGTAATTGCCGCCATCCGCCTCGCCCTTGCGCAGGATCGAGATATCGCGGAAATCCAGCCCGCGTGCCTGCAAATCGGTTTCGCCAGCATTGGACTTGGCGGCGATCAGGCCGGGGCTGACGATCTCCATCTCGATCACGTCGATATAGGGCAGTTGGACGCCATTGGGATCGATGCGGTGGTAATAGGGGTTGCGCACGAACAGGTGGCGGATCTTCTTGCCCGAGCTCGAGTTGATCCAGGGCTGCAAGGTCGGCAACCGGTGGTTGTCGAACTTGTACATGTTGTCCAGCTTGTTGTGCAGTGCGGCCCAGCTTTTCACCCGGGCGTCCTCGACCTCGGCGCTCAGCGCCTCGGGATCGGCATATTCCCCGTGATACTGTTTCAGGAAATGCGCCGGGCGATAGATGAATGGCGGGCGGGCCTGCGCCAGGCTGGCCAGAAAATTCGGGTTCGGTTCGTCCCAAGCATAGACCACGGTGGTGGCATCGGGAAAGGTGACGGTCGGCAGCTGGCCCTTTACGCGCAGGAAATCCGGCGGCCCTGCCGGGCTGAGCAGCTTGTTGTTGGCAACGTCATTCCACCAGTATTCGAAATCCGCCGAGGTGAACGGCGCGCCGTCGGACCAGTGGTGCCCCGGTCGCAGATGCAGGGTAAAGACGCGGTCGCCGTCATTCCCGACCGCCAGCAGAAGGTCGGGTTTCAGAGTGTATTCATGGTCATAGCCGATCAGCCGCGCATAGCCGTAAACGACCATCTGGCGGATGTCCTTGCTGCGGCTGACCATGGTGTTCAGGGTGCCGCCCTGCACCCCCGGGCTGCGTCCCCGGCTGTGCAGATCGACCACCAGCGGCGGGTCCGGCAGCCGTTCAGCAACCGGCGGCAGATAGCCGGCCTGGACTTCCTGCAGCCAGAAACTGCTTTCCTGCAATTCGGGCAATGCATCGGCAAGGGCGCTGCCGGCGGCCAGCGTCGCGGTCGCTGCGGACAGCAGAAAATGTCGGAAAGAGTCATACATGACAGCGTACCTTGTGCCCGGGTTCCAGTTGCTTGAGCGAGGGTATCACGGTGTCCGAAAAACGAAAGGCTTCGGGCCAGGTGTCTGGCGATCCGGCCCCCAGTGACACCAAATTCAGGTCGATCGGACGGTTGATGTCCGGCTCGGGCTGGGCGGCGATCAGCGCTTTGGTATAGGGGTGTTTCGGGTTGTAGAACAGGGTCTCGGGCGGGGCCTGTTCCACCACCAGCCCCTGACGCATCACCGCCACCTCGTCGGCGATACGGGCGACCACCGCCAGATCGTGGCTGATGAACAGATAGGACAGGTTCATGCGTTCGCGGATCTCTTCCAGCAGAGTCAGAATCTGTTCCTGCACGCTGACATCCAGGGCGCTGGTGGGTTCGTCGCAGACCAGCAGCGCCGGGTCCAGCATCAGCGCGCGCGCGATCGACAGGCGCTGGCGCTGGCCGCCGGAAAACGCATGCGGATAGCGTTGCAGCATGTCCGGGTCCATTCCGACCGCCCGCAGCCGGTCGGCGGCCTTGTCGCGGCGTTCGGCCCGGGTGCCGATATTGTGGATGTCCAGCGGCTCGGTCAGCGCGCCCAGAATGCGCATGCGCGGGCTGAGCGAGGAATAGGGGTCCTGAAACACCATCTGCGCCTGTTTCTGAAAGGCGGTGCGCTGGGTCCGGTCCATCTGGTGCACGGCGATGGTGGCGGCATCGGGGGCCGCCTTGAACAGCACCTCGCCGCCCGCATCCGGCGGTTCCGCCCCCAGTGCGATACGCGCCGCCGTGGTCTTGCCCGAGCCGCTTTCGCCGACGATGGCCAGGGTCTTGCCGCGCGGCAGAATCAGGTCGACACCGCGGCAGGCATGGATCAGTTGATCCGGCTTCCAGGCCGACTTGCTGCGCATCGTATAGGTCTTGGATACCGACTTCATCTGCAGGATCAGGTCCTGGTCGGGGGCCGGCATGCCCACCACCGCCTCGTCCGGAATGAACGGGGCGGCGTCAAACAGCTGTTGCGTATAGGGATGCGCCGGGGCGTTCAGCAGCGCCTTTGCGGTGCCGGATTCCATCACCCGGCCCCGGTTCATCACCACCACCTGTTCGGCCATGTTGGCGACGACCCCCAGATCGTGGGTCACCAGAACCATCGCCATCCCGGTCTCGGCCTGCAGTTCCTTCATCAGCCCCAGAACCTGTGCCTGGGTGGTGACGTCCAGCGCCGTGGTCGGTTCGTCCGCGATCAGCAGGTCGGGCTTGGACACCATCGCCATCGCGATCATCGCGCGCTGGCGCATGCCGCCGGACAGCTCGAACGGGTACGAGCCATAGGCGCGTTCCGGGTCGGGAAAACCGACGCGCTCGAATTTCTTCAGCACCACACGTTTGGCCTCGGCCTCGCTGAGACCCTTGTGCAGCCACAGCACCTCGCTGACCTGATTGCCGATCTTGTGCAGTGGGCTGAGCGAGCGCATCGGCTCCTGAAAGATCATCGACACCGCGTCGCCGCGGATGTCGCGCATCCGGCGTTCGCTGAGCCCGGTCAGTTCGGTGCCGCCGCTGCGCCCGTTCAGGACAATCGTGCCGCTGCGGATCTGTGCACTGCGCGGCAGGATGCGCAGGATGCCGCGACAGGTCACGGTCTTGCCCGAGCCCGACTCGCCCACCAGAGCCAGGGTCTCGCCCGGCATCACCTGAAAGCTCACGTTCCCGACCACATCCGGGCCTTTGCCGAATCCGATGGTCAGGTCCTTGACTGACAGCAGCGGGGTCATTCGCAGGGTTCCGTTCGCTCGTCTGTCCGCAGCATGTCGTCCTTGCAGTCCCCTTGGTCGTCGCCTCACTGTCGCTTGTGGCCGGGCCGCTAGTCAAACCCCAAATTGTCCCGCTGTGCCACCTCGCGGGAAATTGTCCGCAGATCGATGCCGTCCGGCCCTACACATTGCCGCGCGACTTTGGCATGAGGCTGGCGGGGGTTGTCCCCGGATCAAACAGGAGATCGCCCATGCCCAGCCGTCTGGATCTGTTCATCGACCGCATGGTGTCCCAGCGCGCCTGCCTGGATTTCGCTATTGCCGAGACTGCCGCGATGTCCGGGCCGGTCTACGAACTGGGGCTGGGCAACGGCCGCACCTATCACCACATGCGCCAGCGCATCACCGGGCGCGACATCCTGGTCTTTGAGCGCGCGGTGGCCAGCCACCCGGACAGCACACCGCCGGCCGAACTGACCGTGTTGGGCGATGTCACCCGGACCCTGCCGGCGATGCTGGCCGACAAGGGCGCGGTGGCCAGCCTGATCCATGCGGACCTGGGCGGGCATAACCGGGAAAAGAACGATATTTTCGCCCACCGCATTTCGCCGCTGGTCGAGCCGTTGCTGGCGCCCGGCGGGCTGATGGTGTCCAGCGACCGGATGTATTTCGACGCCCTGACCGAGATGCCGCTGCCGACCGGCGCGGTGCCCGGGCGCTGTTTCATCTACCGCAAGGCCGCCGGCTGATCCCGCGCTGCGCGTCTCGGCTGTGGCCCTGACTGCGAAAAACGGCTACCCAGAGGCAACAGAGACAACAGCCTCGGGGCGGGCCGATGCAGAACATTCCGTATGACAAGCTGCGCATTGGCATGGAGGCCGGCCTGAACCGGGTGTGCCGCGCCGACGACCTTTACGTCTTTGCCAATTCCTCCGGCAATCTGAACCCGATGCACCTGCCCAAGGCCGATGGCGATGGCGATGGCCACCCCGAAGCCCTCGCCCCGGCGATGTGGCTGGCCTCGCTGATCTCGGCGGTGCTGGGGGGGCAGCTGCCCGGGCCGGGCACGCGCTATCACGCGCAATCGCTGCGCTTTGTCGGGCAGGCTCGCGCCGGCGATACGCTGACGGTGGGTGTGCGGCTGATCGCCAAGGAGGCGGACCGGCTGGTGCGTTTTCAGGCCTGGGTGGACAATGACGCGGGCACGCGCATCGTCGAGGGCGAGACCGAGGTGATCGCGCCGGACCGGTCGATCCGGTTCGATGCCGGCGACGTGCCCGGCCTGACGCTGCAGCGGCACCGGCATTTCGATGCGCTGCTGGAACGGGCCGAACCGCTGCCGGCGATTGCCACCGCCGTGGTCGCGCCGGAAAAGCCCGACGCGCTGGCGGGTGCGATCCTGGCCGCCGAACATACGCTGATCGAGCCGATCCTGATCGGTCATCCCGACCGCATTGCCGAGGCCGCCGAAGCAGCGGCGATCGATCTGGGCCCTTATCGTCTGATCGAGGCGCGCGACCACCGGCTGGCGGCGCAGGCGGCGGTGCGCATGGTGCTGGACAAGCAGGCCGCCGCGGTGATGAAGGGGCATCTGCACACCGACATCCTGCTGAGCGAGGTTCTGAAGCGCGAGGGCGGGCTGCGCCGCGGCGGCCGTCGGCTGAGCCATGTGTTTGTGATGGATGTGCCGGGGCTGGAACACCTGCTGATGGTCACCGACGCGGCGATCAACATCACGCCCGATCTGACGACCAAGGCCGACATCGTGCAGAACGCCATCGATCTGGCGCGCTCGTTGGGGATCGAACAGCCCAAGGTCGGGGTCCTGTCCGCCGTTGAAACCGTGAACCCGGCGATCCCCTCGACGCTGGATGCCGCGATCCTGTCGAAAATGGCCGATCGCGGCCAGATCACCGGCGGTCTGGTGGACGGGCCGCTGGCCATGGACAACGCCATTGACCTGGCGGCGGCGGCGACCAAGGGCATCACCTCGCTGGTGGCGGGACGCGCCGAGATTCTGGTGGCACCGAACATGGAGGCCGGCAACATGCTGGCCAAGGAACTGACCTTTCTGGCCCAGGCCCGTGCCGGCGGCATCGTTATGGGGGCGAAATGTCCGATCATCCTGACCAGCCGATCGGATGACGAGAATTCGCGGCTGGCCTCTTGCGCCATCGCCGCACTGAACGCGGCAAACAGGGGGACGGCATGAGCGCGATCCTGACACTGAATGCGGGCAGTTCCTCGATCAAGTTCGGGGTCTATCAGCAGGCCGACGAGCCGGAGTTGCTGCGCGTCGGGCAGGTCGAGAATCTGGGGCCGTTGGCAAGGCTGGAGCTGGGGACGGGGCAAGCGACCGAGATCGGACCCGCCGACCACGCGGTCGCGCTGCGGGCCATCCTGAACGCTTTGGCGCCGGATCTGGCCGGGCGTCGGGTGGTCGGGGTGGGACACCGCATCGTGCATGGCGGCAAGGCCTTTGGCGCACCGACCGAACTGACGCCCGACGTGGTCACCCAGCTGGCGGCGCTGGTGCCGCTGGCGCCGCTGCATCAACCGCACAATCTGAGCGCACTGGAGGCGGCGCGCGCGGCCTTTCCCGAGGCGGTGCAGATCGGCTGTTTCGACACCGGGTTTCACCGCGGCCATCCTTTTGTCAACGACACTTTTGCGCTGCCGCGACGGTTCTACGATCAGGGGGTGCGGCGCTACGGGTTTCACGGTCTGTCCTATGATTACATCACCGAGGTGCTAGCGCGCGACTGGCCCGATCTGGCCGCCGGGCGCGTGGTGATCTGCCATCTGGGCAACGGCGCGTCGATGTGCGCGGTGCGCCATGGCCGCAGCATCGGCTCGTCCATGGGGTTTTCGGCGCTGGACGGTCTGCCCATGGGGACCCGCTGTGGTCAGTTGGACCCCGGCGTACTGCTGTACCTGCTGGATCAGGGCATGAGCGGCGAGGAAATCGCCCGGATGCTGTATACCGAGAGCGGGCTTTTGGGGCTGTCGGGGTTCAGCCACGATATGCGGACGCTGCTGGCCAGCGACGATCCGCGCGCCGCCGAGGCGATCGATTACTACGTCTTTCGCATCCGCCGCGAGCTGGGCGCGATGGCGGCGGTGCTGGGCGGTCTGGACGGCGTGGTGTTCTGCGGCGGTATCGGTGAAAACGCCGCCGCGATCCGCGCCCGGGTGATCGACGGCATGGGCTTTCTCGGGTTACGTCTGGATGCGGCCGCCAACGCCGCGGGGTCGGTCTCGGTCGGGGCCGGGACGGCGCGGGTGCTGGTGATTCCGACCGACGAGGAACGGGTGATTGCGCGCGCCGTGGCAAAGGCGGTGCCGTCGCAAAATGGACAGGCCGGTGAACTGAAAGGATGACGATGCTGTTTTACGATTGTGCCACCGCACCGAACCCGCGCCGGGCCCGCATGTTCATCGCCGAAAAGGGGCTGGCCATCGAGACCCGCGAGATCAGCATCGCCAGAGGCGAACAGCTGCAACCGGATTTCCTGGCGATCAACCCGCGCGCGACCCTGCCAGTGCTGGTGACCGAGGCGGGCACCGTGCTGACCGAAAATCTGGGCATTGCCGCCTATCTGGAGGCGCACAGCCCGGAACGGCCGCTGATGGGGCGCACGCCTGATGAAAAAGGGCTGGTCGCGATGTGGAACGCCATCGCCGAACAGCAGGGCGGTCTGCCGATCGCCGAAGCGCTGCGCAACAGCAACCCCCGGATGCAGGGCCGGGCGATTCCGGGGCCACAGGATTTCGCGCAGATCCCCGAACTGGCGGAACGTGGCAAGGCGCGGGTCGCGATGTTTTTCGAGTTGCTGGAGGCGCGGCTGCAGGACAGCCCGTTCCTGGCCACTGACCATTTTACCCTGGCCGACATCACCTGTTTTGTCTTTGTCGATTTCGCCCGGGTCATCCGCGCACGGATACCCGAGGCCAACGGTGCGACCCGGACCTGGTTTGACAATATCCAGGCCCGGCCCAGCGCGCAGCTCTGATGGGCACCAGAGGTCCCGGCCTGCGCCGGGACGGGCGGACCCGGACCGGCTGGTCGCGCGCGGCGGGTCGGGCGCGGACGACGCCTGTCCTCGGTTCCGAAACGGCCGAGACCCGGCAAATGGTCCGGCAAAGAGACTTCACCCTTTGGCGAGACCGCGCAGCACGGTCTCGGCGGCAGTGCGCGCGGTACTTGCGGCGGCGATGCGCACCGGCCCATAACCGCGGATGTCTTCGGGCGCTGTCAGAACATCCATGCAGCGGTCGTGGCAGGCGGGGGACCAGGCCGCGGCGACCTGCGGCAAGAGGCCCAGATACCAGTCCAGCAGGTCGCGGTGCAGTTTTGCCTCGGCATGGTATCCGAACGGGTTCAGCGCCGTGCCGCGCAACCGTTTCAGGCGTGCCAGTTGCCGCAGCACCGGAGTCAGCCAGGCCCCGAATTCGCGTTTCACCGGTCGGCCACGCGCATCCTTTCGGCGGCTGAACAGCGGCGGGGCAAGGTGATAGCGGATCTGGAAATCGCCCTCGAACTGGGTTTTCAGCTCGGCGGCAAACCCGCTCTGGCTGTGCAGGCGGGCGACCTCGAACTCGTCCTTGTAGGCCATCAGCCGGAACAGGGATTTTGCAACGGCGGCCTGCAGGCTCTCGGGCGCGTCGGCGGGAAGGGCGGCCGAGAAGGTTTCCAGCGTTGCGCGATAGCGCCCGGCATAGGCGGCGTCCTGATAGGCGCTCAGGAAATCGGCGCGGCGCTGGATCATCTGCGGCAGCGTTTCCTCGGCGGGTGCTGAGTCGCCCAGATGTGCGGCCAGCCGGTCCGGAGCGGCGGCCAGCACCCGGCCTAGGGCAAAGGCCGCGCGGTTGCGTTCGATCTGCACGCCGTTCAGCAGGATCGCCTGGTGCAGCGCGGCGTCGCTGACCGGCACCAGCCCCTGCTGCCACGCGAAACCCAGCATCAGCACATTGGCATAGACCGCATCGCCCAGCAGCCGTTCGGCAGCCGTGTTGGCGTCCAGCGCCGTCAGGTTGTCCGCCCCGATGGCCGTGGCAATCAGCGCCTGGCGTGCCTTGACCCGCAGCGAGGCGTCGCGGTGCAGCACCAGATCGCCGGTCGGCATCTCGGCCAGATTCAGTACCATGCGGGTGCCGGGACGGTAATGCACCGAGGCCTTGGGGGCGGAACTGACCACCACATCACAGCCGATCACCGCATCCGCGGCGCGGCTGTCGATGCGCACCTGGTTCAGCGCTTCCGGACGGTCGGCCAGCCGGACATAGCTGAGCACGGTTCCGAATTTCTGGGCAAAACCGGTGAAATCCAGCACCGACGCGCCTTTGCCCTCGATATGCGCGGCCATGGTGATCAGCGCGCCGACGGTGACGACGCCGGTGCCGCCGACGCCGGTCACCAGCAGATCAAAGGGCCGGTCCAGCGCCGGCGGCCTGACGGGCGGCAGATCGGCGGTCAGGGCGGCGATATCCAGATCGGCGGCCTGCGGTTTGCGCCGTGTGGCGCCGGTGACGGTGACGAAACTGGGGCAGAACCCGTTCAGGCAGGAATAATCCTTGTTGCAGGAATTCAGGTTGATTTGGCGTTTGCGCCCCAGCGGCGTGTCGCGCGGTTCGACCGACAGGCAGTTGCTTTCCAGCGAACAGTCGCCGCAGCCCTCGCAGACCAGATCATTGATCCAGACAAATTTCGGCGGGTCAATCAGCGTGCCGCGCTTGCGGCGGTGGCGTTTCTCGGTGGCACAGGTCTGTTCATAGATGATGACCGTGACGCCGGGAATGTCGCGCAGCTCGCGCTGGACGCTGTCCAGCTCGGCGCGGTCGTGAAAGGTTGTGTCGCGGGGAAAGTCGCCGGGGTTGAACTTGGCGATGTCATCGCTGATCAGCGCGATGCGTGCTATGCCCTCGGCGCGGCAGGTCTGGGCAATGCCCGAGACCGAAACCGGGCCGTCCACCGGCTGGCCGCCAGTCATGGCAACCGCGTCGTTATAGAGGATCTTGTAGGTGATGTTGGCCTTTGCGGCGACTGCCTGGCGGATCGCCAGGCTGCCCGAGTGATACCAGGTGCCCTCGCCGAGGTTCTGAAAGATGTGCGTTTTGCCGTTGAACCGGCTGGCGGCCACCCAGGGCACGCCTTCGCCGCCCATCTGGGCATAGCCGACCGTGTTGCGGTTCATCCAGCTGGCCATCACATGGCAGCCGATGCCGCTGGCGGCCGTGGAACCCTCGGGTACCTTGGTCGAGCTGTTATGCGGGCAGCCGGAACAAAAATACGGCGTGCGCGTGGCGCCGGGCAGGGACAGGGGTCGGGGCGGGGTTTCGGTCAGCTTCTTCGCTTTGGCGGGCAGGTTTTCCTGCGGAAAGAACCGGTCGAGTCGGTCGGCGACGATCGGGGCCAATAGCTGCGGCGACAATTCCCCGGTCCAGGGAATGAGCGGGTTCATCAGGCTGTCATATTTGCCGACCATGCGTTCGGGCTTGGCGCCGGGCCAGTCATAGAAATGTTCCTTGAACTGGCTTTCGATGATGCCGCGTTTCTCTTCGACCACCAGCACCTCGGCCTTGCCGGTGACGAAATTCAGGGCGTCGCGATGCGCCAGCGGCCAGACCATGCCGACCTTGTAGATGTCGATGCCCAGGCGGCGGCAGGCGGTCTCGTCCAGATCCAGCAGGCGCAGCGCCTCCATCAGGTCCAGATGTCCCTTGCCGGTGCTGACAAAGCCAAAGGTGGCGTTCGGGATGTCATAGATCGCACGGTCGATCGGGTTGGCCTCGACAAAGGCCTGCACCGCGTCCAGCTTGTGGCCGATGCGGGTCTCGATCTCGGGGCTGGGCAGATCGGCGGGACGTACATGCAGCCCGCCCGGCGGGCCGGCATATTGCGGCTGCAGAAACTTTCGGTCCGGGCGCAGGTCGACCGAACGGGCGGATTCCACGGTTTCGCTGACCGCCTTGAACCCGACCCAGGTGCCGGAAAACCGCGACAGGGCCAGCCCGTATTCACCGTATTCCAGATATTCGCCGACCGAGGCCGGGTTCAGCGTCGGCATGAACCATGCCATAAAGGCGACGTCGGACTGGTGCGGCATCGAGCTGGAGACGCAGCCGTGATCGTCGCCCGCCACCACCAGAACGCCCCCCTTGGGCGCCGATCCATAGGCGTTGCCGTGTTTCAGCGCATCGCCCGAGCGGTCCACGCCCGGCCCCTTGCCATACCACATGGAAAACACGCCCTGCACCGTGCATTCCGGGTCGAGACTGGCCTGCTGTGCGCCCAGAACGGCGGTGGCGCCCAGGTCTTCGTTGATCGCCGGCATAAAGGTGATGCCCGCCGCCTGCAGCCGGTCCCGGGCCCGCCACAATTCCAGATCCAGCGCGCCGAGGGGCGAGCCGCGATAGCCCGAGATGAACCCCGCCGTGTTCAGCCCGGCAGAGCGGTCGCGCCGGGCCTGATCCAGCATGATCCGCGCCAGCGCCTGGGTGCCGGTCAGAAACACCCGGCCCCGGTCGCGGGCATAGCGATCATCCAGCTGATAGGTCGACAGGTCGGGGTTCGGAACGGTCATGGCGGCGGCTCCTGTGCGCGATGAGGCGACAGAATAGCGCAGATCCGGTGGAATTTCCTGCCAGATTCGCGCGGCGGGGCTGTCCATCTTGGAAAACCGTGTCACTATTCCGGCTAAAACTGAGAACAGGAACCGAAATCATGCTTTTGGATGACCGCGATCTGCAAATTCTGAGCCATCTGCAGAAAGATTGCCGCATATCCAATGCCGATCTGGCTGCAAGCGTGGGCATGTCGGCCTCGGCGCTGTGGCGGCGGGTGCGCAGTCTGGAAGAGGCCGGCGTGATCGAAGGCTATGGCGCGGTGGTCAACCCTGTGCGCATGGGGCTGGGATTTCACGCCATCGTGCATGTGCAGCTGACACGGCACGAACGCGGCAATCTCGATCAGTTCATCCGCGCGGTCGAGAACCGGGCCGAGGTGCAGGAATGCCATGCCACCACCGGCCAGAGCGATTACCACATGCGCGTGCTGTGCCGCGATCTGGACGCCTTTAACCGGTTTCTCGAAGAGTTCCTGTTTCGCCTGCCCGCGGTGGACAGCGCCCAGACCAATGTCGTGCTGCGCAGCATCAAGCGCGGCGGACAGGTGCGGCTCTGAGCGGGTGGCGTCTAGAGGCTCGGCAGGATCGTCGCATCGGCGATATGCCCGACATTCTGGAAATCCTGTTCGATGCACAGTTCGACGCCGCCGCCGGCCTGCCCGTATAACGGGACCGAGGCCCCGGCGCTGAATCTCGTGCCCGCCGGCGCGCGCAACTCGTAGCGATAGATCGTGGGCGCGACATTGGGCAGGGCATAACGGCCCACGGCAGCAAAGCCGGTGGGAACAAATGGCAGTTCCGAGGGGGGAAAGCCGTAAAGGCCGCCTGCGCAACGCACAAAGCCGGTGGATGTGTCGACATAGCGGCTGGAGGGAAAGGGTTCGGCGCGAAAGAACCGCGTGGTTTCCGAGGTGGTGCCGGCAAATGGCAGGTGTCCGTGCACGGCGGGGCGGGCGTTCGGTCCAAAGATCGGGTTCGGCCCGCGCGGTGTCTTGGTGGGGTCGAACGGATCGAGGATGAACCGGCTGAGGCCTTCGCGGTTCAGCGGCCGGACCTCTTGATAGTCGGCGGCAGGCAGGCGGTTGCACCATGCGTCAAACTCGGCGCGTTGCTGGGGCAGCGACTGCCGCGCGGCCGCGCCGACCGGCGGCGGCACATCCAGCCATGGCAGGCGGGCCAGTGTTTTCAGCGAGTCCGGCAGACCCTTGCCCCATTCGACCAGCACCTGACCGCCCAGCACGACTGACGGCGGCGCGTCGTCTCCTGGGCCTGCCACCAGATGACAGCCCATCGCCCATTCAGGTGCGTGCGCCAGCATTTCATCAAAAACGTTCCGAGTTATGCATTTCAGCGCCATGATGCCACCTGTCTTGTTCACTGCGCACAGAGATCGTGGCGCCGCCGGGATCCGTCAAGTCGCGATGGCAGGCGGTTCCGGCATGCTCGGCGTGTTGCGCGTGCGCGCCGCTGAAAAGGGCGGGGATCCGGCGGGTTTCAGATGCCGGGAGCGGCAAAGCGGATCCAGGCCCAGACCATCGCGATATAGGTGA
Organism: Sedimentitalea sediminis; assembly: GCF_042687825.1. NCBI lineage: Bacteria > Pseudomonadati > Pseudomonadota > Alphaproteobacteria > Rhodobacterales > Paracoccaceae > Sedimentitalea > Sedimentitalea sediminis. The sequence goes on from NZ_JBHUQE010000009.1 coordinate 131,329, forward strand.
ACTGGTGCAGCGCCTGATCGAATCCGGCGGCGCGCCAGTAACCGGCGTCGTTCGGGCACAGGCCTTGCGCCTCGGACACCCGCGCCTTGCCCCAGTCGATGTGAAAATGCACGATCCATTCGGCCAGGCAGATAGCGACGAGGACCGGAAATGGCGTGCCGATGATGGCCAGCGCCACGGCAGAGCCGACGGCGTGGACGCCGGCGTGCTGAGCCCGGCCCAGATGCAGATAGGTCGCCCGCCCCGACAACATGCGCGGGGTCTGCAGGAAATAATCGGCGAACATATGTTTGATCTGCAACAGGCAGAACAGGATCAAAATGGTACTGGTTACCTCGGACAAATCGGCCTCCCGTCCGTGCTTTTGACCCAGCTTAGGCCTTTCGCGGCTAGCAGGCAATCTAGCCGCCGGCGGGTTAACGCCGAGCTAAACCATTTGCGCCGCGGCGCCTTGGGGCGCTAGGCTTTCTCTGTTCAGGCCGCCAAAAGCCCCGGTCTGCGGGGCGAAACCGGCCGATATTGAATTCGGAATGAGCTGATAGAACCGACATTATTTGGATTCATCTGGAAGTATTCGAAACGCGATCAGCTATTTCTGCTGGGCGTGACCGTTCTGTTGTTTCCGTTGCTCTATCTGACGCTGGAACTGCCCAAGCGGATCATCAACGACGCCATCGGGGCGCAAACCTCAATGGTCGATGTCGCCGGCGTGGCGGTGCCGCAGGTGACCTTGTTGTGGCTGCTCTGTGCCGCGTTCCTGCTGGCGGTGCTGGCGCATGGGCTGCTCAAGATGCGCATCAACACCATGAAGGGCGTACTGTCCGAGCGGATGCTGCGCCGGTTCCGCTATCAACTGATCGCCCGCATCCTGCGCTTTCCGCAACCCTATTTCGAACGGGTCAGCCAGGGCGAATTGGTGTCGATGGTGACGGCGGAATCGGAACCGATGGGCGGGCTGATGGGCGATGCCATCAGCCAGCCGGTGCTGCAGGGCGGACAGATGCTGACGATCCTGGGGTTCCTGTTTCTGCAAAGCGTCTGGTTCGGGCTGGCGGCGGTGGCGCTGATCCCGCTGCAGGCCTGGCTGATCCCGCGGCTGCAGCGCCAGATCAACCAGCTGAACAAGACCCGCATCAAAGAGGTGCGGGTGCTGGCCAGCGCGATCGGGGAAAGCGCGGCCGGGGCGGCGACACTGCGGGCCAATGGCGGCTGGCGCTATCGGCTGGCCGGGATCACCGACCAGCTGGGGCGGCTGTTCGACATCCGTTTCCGCATCTACCAGAAAAAATTCTTCATGAAGTTTCTCAACAACTTCATTTCCCAGCTGACGCCGTTCTTTTTCTTTTCAGTGGGCGGGTTTCTGGTGCTGCAGGGACAGGTGTCGCTGGGCGCTCTGGTGGCGGCGCTGGCGGCCTACAAGGACCTGTCCAGCCCGTGGAAGGAACTCTTGGCCTATTACAACCAGACCCAGGACATGGCGGTGCGCTGGGAGGTGATCATCGAGCGGTTCGCGCCGGACGGCATGGTGGACGAAACCCTGTTCGATGGCGCGCCCGAGGATATTCCGCATCTGCGCGGCGATATTGTGCTGGACAATNACTCTTGGCCTATTACAACCAGACCCAGGACATGGCGGTGCGCTGGGAGGTGATCATCGAGCGGTTCGCGCCGGACGGCATGGTGGACGAAACCCTGTTCGATGGCGCGCCCGAGGATATTCCGCATCTGCGCGGCGATATTGTGCTGGACAATGTCACGGTGCGCGACAGCGACGGCAACGCAGTGCTGGAGGACGTGACCGGACAGGTGCCTGCCGGATCGGTTGTGGCGATCGCCGCGGGCAGTGCTGAGGACCGGCGCGCCATCGCCGAACTGCTGGTGCGCGAGGTGCGCCCCTCGGCCGGGCGCATCACCATGGCGGGGCATGATCTGGCCGGGCTGCACCAGGCGGTGATCGCGGCGCGTATCGGCTATGCCAGTTCGCGCCCGGTGCTGTTTCAGGGCACGTTCGGTGACAACGTGATGATGCCGGTCAGGACTCGCCCGCTGGTGCCGGGGGCGCCGGATGACCGGATGGCCGAGGCGATCCGCGCCGGCAACAGCCCGGACCCGCTGGAAACCGAGTGGGTCACGCCCGAGATCGCCGGGCTGCAGGACGCAGCCGCCCTGCGCGACTGGTGGCTGCAACTGATCGAGGGCATGGGGTCGGGCACCGCCCTGTTCCAGCGCGGGCTGGATCAGGTCTTTGATCCGATGCTGCATCCGCATCTGGCGCAGCGCCTGGTCGAACTGCGCCCGGTGGTGCAGCAGGCAGTGCGGGAAGCCGGGTTGCGGCGGAACGTCTATCTGTTCAAGCGCGACCTCTACAATCCGGGCCTGCCGGTCGCCGAGAACCTGCTGCACGCGACGCCGCGCCAGCCGATCACCCAGGAGCTGCTGTCGCGCCAGACCGGTTTCATGGAACAGTTGCGAACATTGAAACTGGACCGCGACCTGATCACGCTGAGCCAGGAGGTGATCGACGTGTTGCGGCGGATTTTCGGGCTGGACGGCACCGACCACCCGCTGTTCCGCAAGCTGGGGCTGGACCCGGCGGTCTATGAGACTGCGGTGGAACTGGTGGAACGGACCCGCAAGAGCGGGGTGCAGGGGTTGAGCGAAGAGCAGATCTGGATCCTGTTGCGGGTTCCCTTCCAGATCACCGCCGAACAGATCGGACCGGCCTTTCCCGAGGCGCTGAAGGCCCGGGTCGTGGAGCTGCGGCAAAGCCACATGGCCGACATGCAACGCCTGATGAGCGGACTGTTCGCACCGCTGGATCCTCAACAATTCGCGCCGGGGCTGACGGTGTTGGACAACGCGCTGTTCGGCAAGATCTCGGAAACAGCGGGGGGGCGGGCCGACGAGCTGCGCAAGCTGATCGCCGATATTCTGGTGCAGAACGGCGTGCAGAGGCTGATCGTCGAGTTGATCTATGATCTGCCGGTGGCGCTGGGCGGCGGGCAGTTGCCGACCCTGTTTGCCGAACCGCTGGCGCTGAGCCGGGCGACGATCAAGCGGCCGGATATCCTGATCCTGGATCAGGTGCTGGACAGCTATGACGTCGCCACGCAGATCGCCGTGCACAAGAACCTGCGGGCGCTGCTGCCAGATACGACGCTGATCTATCTGAACGACGAATTTGAACGGACCGACGTGTTTGACGTATATTTCGAACTGCAGCGCGGGCGCATTGTAAGCGAGGATATGCAGATGGCAGGCGATTCAGACTCTGCCGCCAGCGCCGATCTGGCGAAAAAGCTGCGGGCGCTGGAACGTATCGACATGTTTTCCGGGCTGAAGCGCAAGCAGTTGCGGCTGCTGGCCTTTGGCGCGCGCTGGTACCAGGCGCCCAAGGGCGAAACCGTGTTCCTGAAGGGCGACGCGCCCACTGACGGGGCCTATCTGCTGCTTGAGGGCGAGGCCGATCTGGTATTGCCGCAAGAGGGGGGGGCGGATCAGCTGATCGCGACCGTGGGACCCGGGGCGCTGGTCGGCGAACTGGGCCTTATCCGCAACGAGCCGCGGGCCCTGAGCATGGTGGCCGTCAGCGACCTGAGATGCTTGCGCATCGGCACCGAGGAATTCCTGTCGGTGGTCGAGAACGACGCCGCCACCGCATTCAAGCTGCTGCAGGTGGTGGCGGGATACGTCAAGAACTGATCCGCGCAGCCGCGGCCCCCGGACGAGACGCCTGGATTGACGCTGGCCGCTTTCGATATGGGGCCGCCCGGGGTCTCGGGGAAAGCGCGCGGGGGCGGTGCCTGACGGGGTCAGTCGTTGCCGCAGAACAGAGAATACAGCAGGTCGATTACCTGTTCGGTGTTGCTGTCGGCCAGCGAGTAAAAGATCGTCTTGCCGTCGCGCCGGGTCTCGACCAGGCCTTCGTCGCGCAGCCGGGCCAGCATCTGGCTGACCGCGGCCTGGCGGATGCTGAGCAGGTTTTCCAACTCGCCGACGGATTTTTCCCCGGCGCCGAGATGGCACAGGATCATCAACCGGCCTTCATGGGCCAATGTCTTGAGATAGGCCGCGGCGTCCCGCGCGCGGGTTGCCATGTCCATTGGTGTATCGGTGGAACCCCGCTGTGCGGTCTGAGTAGTCACGTCCTGTTGCCCCGGCAAGTTAAGGTTAACGTGCATCATGCCCTAACCTTAGGGCATGTGTCACCCCTCTGTTACAGGGGCACCGCCCTGAAACGCGTTGCCTTGCACATAGTCGCAGGGGTCTTCCTGCATCTGCAGATGCAGGCCGTCGCCGGTCCAGGGGTGGGCGCGGGCCAGATCCTCGTCGACCTCGATGCCCAGACCCGGTGTTTCGGGCGGGGCAACAAAGCCGTTTTCTACCTGAATCGCGTGACCGATCAGGGCGGCGTGATAGGGCGTTTCGATGGTTTCGCACATCAGCAGGTTGGGGATTGCCGCGGCCAGCTGGACATTGGCGGCCCATTCCACCGGCCCGGCATAGAGATGCGGCGCCATCTGCGCATTGTAGGTTTCGGCCAGGGCCGCCACCTTTTTCATCTCCCAGATGCCGCCGGCGCGCCCCAGCGCCGGCTGCATAATGCTGGCGGCGCCGGCCTGCAGCACCGCGCCGAACTCGGCCTTGGTGGTCAGCCGCTCGCCGGTGGCGACGGGAATACGCACGCAGGCCGCGACCCGGGCCATTTCAGCGATGTTGTCGGGCGGTACCGGTTCCTCGAACCACAGCGGTGCAAAGGGTTCCAGCGCCTGACCCAGGCGGATCGCCCCGGCGGTGGTGAACTGGCCATGGGTGCCGAACAGCAGGTCGGCGCGGTCGCCCACCGCCGCGCGGATGGCGCGGCAGAACGCGACAGAAAGGGAAATGTCGCGCATCCCCGGCATGTGACCGCCGCGCATAGTATAGGGACCGGCGGGGTCGAACTTGACCGCTGTATAGCCCTGTCGGACCATCTCGGCGGCGGCCTCGGCGGCCTGTTCGGGTGCGGTCCAAAAATCGTTCAGGTTGTGATGTTTCAAGGGGTAGACGTAGGTATAGCAACGGATCCGGTCATTCATCCGCCCGCCGATCAGCGCGTGTACCGGACGTTCGCGATGCTTGCCCAATATGTCCCAGCAGGCGATCTCGAGACCCGAGAACGCGCCCATCACGGTCAGGTCTGGGCGCTGGGTAAAGCCGCTGGAATAGGCGCGGCGGAACATCAGCTCGATGTTCTCCGGGTTTTCGCCGGCCATGTGGCGCTGAAAGACATCGGTGATCACCGCGCGCATTGCTTGCGGGCCGACCGATGACGCATAGCATTCGCCCCAACCGGTGATGCCGGTATCGGTGGTCACCTTGACCAGGATCCAGTAGCGCCCGCCCCAGCCGGGTGCCGGGGGGGCGGTGACGATGATGTCCAGATCGGCCAGTTTCACGGGGCATCCTTCGGGTTGAGCGGTCAGGATCGACCATGCCGCCCGCATGATCGTGCTGCCAACCCAAAATCGACACCGAACCGGACGACGTTCGCAAATTAGCAGAATGAAACGCAATTATTGGTAGAAATGTGAACTTGTGATACCATCTTCCCAAGGTTGTTTTGAACCTTTGGCGGCCCTGCCCGCAAAGCCAAGTGCATTTCCAGCTTGAAATTGAAAGGACAGACCATGTTTTCCAATGCCAGTTCGCCGGACCAGCGATTGAGCAGGTATGACCACCTGATCGTGCATGTCACCGCCACCCGGCCGGATCAGGATTTTGACGACACCGACATCGACAGGATGCATCGGGCGCGCGGTTTTTCCGGCTGCGGGTATAACGCGCTGATCAAACGCGACGGCATCTGGTTGGATTCGGATATGGGGGCCAAGACCCGTCCGATCGGGGCGCAGGGCGCGCATGTAGGCTCGTGCGGGGCGGGCTGGAACGGCCGCAGTTTCGGCGTCTCGATGGTCGGCGGCGTGGACAGTCATGGCCGCCCCGAGCACAACGCCACCGATGCCCAGATGCGGACCCTGGAGGCTGGGATCAAGCGGTTCCTGAACCTGCACCCGCGCGGATCGTCGGCGGTTACTGTCATGGGGCATCGCGATCTGATCCGGCAGACCGATGCGCGCCCGAAAAAGGCCTGTCCCTGTTTCGACGTCATCCCGTGGTGGCAATCGGTCCTGTCGGGTCCGGATGTCGAGCCGGAAGCGCCGGACGAGGACACCGCCCTGCCGCCCGGGTCGCTGGTAGATCAGCCAGCCTTTTGGACGGTCGCTTCGGGGGACACTTTGTCGCGGATATCCTCGGTCTCGGGGGTCACGCTGGCCGAGATCCGGGCGCTGAATCCCGAGATTGTCGATATCAACCGGATCGCGGTCGGACAGGTGATCCGGCTGCAATAGGCGCGATCCGGGCCGGGCGCGCCGCCGGCAGGCCGATCCGGCGAATCGCCAGCAGGCTCGGACGAGCCGCGTAGGCCGCGACGGTCGCGGCACGCATCGGTCCGACCGATGAAACGGACAGGGGTGCGGTTCTCCGGCCTTATGTATCAAACGCACCAAGGGTGTGAGTGATGATTAAGGCGCGTGCTTTATCGCTTTCTCTTGGTTTCTTCGAAGCGAACGATGCTCATGCGAGCGTTGTTGTCAGTAAGCTGAAGTGCCCCTACCTTCCTCTTTTTTCTCATCCCTGCTCGACGCCTCCGCCACTGTTTTTTGTGTCGTATCGTAAGCGTCCGGTCTGACTGC